>CALUZW010000004.1 GCA_944325415.1 uncultured Bacteroidales bacterium
GCTGTATTCGGTAGAACAAAGATACAATTTTGAAAGCAATTTACAACAAGCGACTTTGAAATATGACACAGAATAAGCTGTATTCGGTAGAACAAAGATACAATTTTGAAAGCAATTTACAACAAGCGACTTTGAAATATGACACAGAATAAGCTGTATTCGGTAGAACAAAGATACAATTTTGAAAGCAATTTACAACTAACGTCGTAATCTATTTCCCAAAACCTTGCTGTATTCGGTAGAACAAAGATACAATTTTGAAAGCAATTTACAACGAAGCCGAAGGTGGCCTTATTACCCTTAATTGCTGTATTCGGTAGAACAAAGATACAATTTTGAAAGCAATTTACAACCTTTCCGGAGCATTTCAAGTCTTTATCAAAGCTGTATTCGGTAGAACAAAGATACAATTTTGAAAGCAATTTACAACCAATGGGAGTATATTTGTACCTCTAACCAAGCTGTATTCGGTAGAACAAAGATACAAAAGAGACAAGCCTCTCGACCCGCCTCTTTTATAATATGGAGTTACAGGCTTATCCATATACCCGATTGGACATGATAACGTCACGCTAAGCAACCATCTGATTGCCTTTCTCCGGATGGACTTATCGGTATGTTGCAAATATATGGCTTTTTGTCTGTTGAACAAAAAATAGCGACAAAAAACGACATTTATTGTCGGACTCACTGGCCTACCCACTCTCCTGGCTCCCTACGCGGACATCTCTCCCGGCAACAAAGATGCCCTGACGACAGATTCCCCCCAAAGGGGACGTAGCCCGTTCCAGCCCCACACCTACACGTCGGGGGCAAAGGCAGCAAAAGACAGTCATACGGGCAACTGAATATAGCGGCTTGTATCTTCGGACTTATGGGGTGAGGGTTTTGCAAAGCAAAGATCTTATTCTATAATGAGGCGGTGCGAAACAGAAAAGGGTACCGCGCAAAGCCGATACTTCGCGCCGGTACCCCGGTATAGATGGTAGTACTCTCGCCGGGAATCGAACCCGGATTTAAAGTTTAGGAAACTTCCGTTCTATCCATTGAACTACAAGAGCAGGAGTGTTTCGTGCCACAAAGGTAGGACTTTTGATATATTTTTCCAAATTTCGGCCGGCCGACTTGCCGGCGCCCAAACGGGTGCAACGGCCGGCGAGTCGCGACATCTTCCGCCACACAAAGGGGCAGAGAGCAAGCTCACGGCCGGTGGCCAAGGGGGACGGTCAGTCGAAGAGCTGCTGCATGACTTCGAGCGAACGTATCTCGGGCAGGTCGGGCTGGTGCAGGCGGTAATAGTCGATGATGTGTTGAAGCACCGCCCGCCGCTCGTCGCGCGAGAATCGGAAATGGCTCATGTTGTGGGTATTCATGCGCATGAGGCGGGCAAAGACCGAGGCCTCGCCGGGCAGGAGAAAATGGGGGTGGGCCGGGGCCTGCGGCACGAAGTTGCCGTCGAGCATGTCGAAGAATGTGCCTTCGGCATAGCGCTCGGTATTGGGCAGGAAACCAAGAAAGCCCGAGAGGCGCAGCAGGAACCAGAGATGAAAATTGGCCTTGCCCTCGTCCATCATGTCAAAGAGACGTATCGACTGGGTGAGAAAATCGAAAAAGGGGGGATTGGCCTCGGGCTCACGGAAGAGGCGGGAGAGTACCTCGGAGAGAAAAAGTGCCACGGCCGTCTTCACCGGGTCGCCATAGATGCGGTTCCACATCTCGACGGGACGCACCTCGCGCAGCCTGAAAATATCCTGGCCGGGACGCGCCTCGGAGTCGATTTCGAGATAAGAGAATGGGGCAAACAGGGGCCGCAGGGCCCGCGACCGCCGGCCGTGCGACTGCGGCAAGAGATAGGCGGCGCGCCCAAACTGCGCGGTATAGACCTGCACTATCGACATTTTGTCGTTATAGGCGATGGTGTGCAATACAATTCCCTGGGTTTTTGCTTGCATACGGACGTAAAAAAGGGCCGTTAGAAGATACAAATTTGAGACAAATAACGGAGAATGACAATTTTTTCGCCAAATATTTTGCCAATTCAAAAAACAGCTCTATATTTGCACTCGCATTTTCGGAGACCCTCTACATTCATTGATAAGGTTTTAGAGAATATGGCCCATTCGTCTATCGGTTAGGACGCAAGATTTTCATTCTTGAAAGAGGGGTTCGATTCCCCTATGGGCTACCAATCAGAAACAAAAAAAATTAAAAGGAGATTTATTGAATGGCAAATCATCAATCATCCATCAAGAGAATCAGACAGACGCAAACCAGAAACTTGCGCAACAGATACTATGCCAAGACCGCCCGTAATGCCGTGCGCAAACTGCGCGCCATGACTCAAAAAGACGAGGCTGCCGCATTGTATGTAAAAGTTTCTTCGATGCTCGACAAGCTGGCCAAGAAAAATGTTATCCACAAAAATAAAGCCAGCAACTTGAAATCGAAGTTGGCTTTGCACGTCAACAAGCTCTGATAGCGCAGGCATCTCCGAGAAGAGATACCGACGGCCGCCGCGGACACCAAGGCGGTAGAGTATGGCCCATTCGTCTATCGGTTAGGACGCAAGATTTTCATTCTTGAAAGAGGGGTTCGATTCCCCTATGGGCTACCAGGCGTTGAGGAAAATCCTCAACGCCTTTTGTGTATCAAAACCGCACGGCCCACACCCCGATTCCCGCCCACGCCACAGCGGCCGAGACCCTCCCCGACAAGAGACGAAAAGATTGCTAAAAATTTCCCGACAGAGATATTTTTTATTATCTTTGTCGTGAGGTTCCATACCCCGGCCACAGACCGGGCCACACCTGCAAAAAACGGCCATACGGCCGCAGAAAAAAGAATTAACACCGCAAATCATATGTCAGAAGAAAACAACAAACAGAACGCCAGCTACTCGGCCGACAGCATACAGGTGCTTGAAGGTCTCGAAGCCGTGAGGAAACGTCCCGCCATGTACATCGGCGACATCAGCATCAAAGGCTTGCATCACCTGGTATACGAGGTAGTCGACAACTCCATCGACGAAGCACTGGCCGGCTACTGCACCCATATCGAAGTTTTCATCAACGAAGACAACTCCATAACCGTTACCGACAACGGTCGCGGTATCCCGGTCGACATGCACGAGAAAGAGCACAAGTCGGCCCTCGAAGTGGTACTGACGGTACTGCACGCAGGAGGTAAGTTTGACAAAGGCTCCTACAAAGTGTCGGGCGGTCTCCACGGCGTGGGCGTATCGTGCGTCAACGCCCTGTCGACCTATCTGCGGGCCGAAGTACACCGCAACGGCAAAATCTATATGCAGGAATACTCCTGCGGCAAGCCGCTCCACGGCGTCGAAGTCATCGGCGAAGCCGACGACACGGGTACAACCATCACCTTCAAACCCGATGGCAGCATATTCACCGAGACGGTGTACCAGTATGAGATACTGCAAAACCGCCTGCGCGAACTGGCCTACCTCAACAAAGGCATCACCATAGCCTTTACCGACTACCGGGAGAAAGACGAAGAAGGCCGTCCCCGCCAGGAGGTCTTCCACTCCGACGAAGGAGTGAAAGAGTTTGTACGGTTCCTCAACCGCAACAACGACCCGCTCATCAACGACGTCATCTACCTCAACACCGAGAAGCAGGGCATACCCATCGAGTGTGCCATCATGTACAACACGGGCTACCGTGAAAACCTGCACTCCTACGTCAACAACATCAACACCATCGAGGGTGGAACACACGAAGCCGGATTCCGCACCGCCCTCACCCGGGTGCTGAAAAAATATGCCGAAGACACCAGTGCCAAGGCTCTCGAAAAAGCCAAGGTAGAGATTTCGGGCGAAGATTTCAGAGAAGGCCTCATCGCCGTCATCTCGGTGAAGGTGGCCGAGCCCCAGTTTGAAGGACAGACCAAGACCAAGCTGGGCAACAACGAAGTGAGCGGTGCCGTAAACCAGGCCGTAGGCGAGGCCCTCACCAACTACCTCGAAGAGCACCCCAAAGAGGCCAAGCTCATCGTCGACAAGGTGATACTTGCCGCCACCGCCCGTATCGCAGCCCGCAAGGCCAGAGAGTCGGTACAACGCAAGAGCCCCATGAGCGGAGGCGGACTGCCCGGCAAGCTGGCCGACTGCTCCTCGCGCAACCCCGAAGAGTGTGAGATATTCCTCGTCGAGGGCGACTCGGCCGGCGGTTCGGCCAAGCAGGGCCGCAGCCGTGCCACCCAAGCCATACTGCCTCTGCGCGGAAAAATCCTCAACGTCGAGAAAGCCATGTGGCACAAGGCTTTCGAGAGCGACGAGGTAAACAACATCATCACCGCGCTGGGAGTACGGTTCGGCGTCGACGGCGAAGAAGACAGCAAAAAGGCCAACATCGAAAAACTCCGCTACCACAAAATCATCATCATGACCGATGCCGATGTCGACGGAAGCCACATCGACACCCTCATCATGACCCTCTTCTACCGCTATATGCCCGAAATCATCGAAGCCGGACACCTCTACATCGCCAACCCGCCCCTCTACCTGTGCAGCAAAGGCAACATCAAAGAGTATTGCTACACCGACGAGGCCCGGCACGCGTTCATACAGAAGTACGGCGAAGGCTCGGAGTCGGGCATTCACACCCAGCGCTACAAAGGTCTGGGTGAAATGAACCCCGAACAACTGTGGGAAACGACGATGAACCCCGAAACCCGCATTCTCAAACAGGTAACCATCAACAGCGCCGCCGACGTCGACTACACCTTCTCGATGCTCATGGGCGAAGACGTGGGCCCGCGCCGGGAATTCATCGAGAAAAACGCCACATACGCCAATATCGACGCATAGGCCGGGTGCGCCCGCAGCAGAAATGACGAGGCACGCAGCAACGTAACCGCTGTACCCGGGAGAGCCGCAGAGGCGGCATCTTCGACGGCAGGCCGAGACCGGCCCCACCGAAGTCGCCAACAGCCGCACCCGAAGCCTCGCATCTCATACATTCCTACATTACCGCAAGGGGTTGTGCCGAAATTCTCATTTTGACACAACCCCTTTTGCTAAAACAAACAACAAACAACCGCACAGCTATGGTCAAACGCCGCAAACTCCGCCCCGAAGTCAAAGCCACCAAACCCTTTGCCGAGCACATCAGGGCCATCTTCAACGAAAGCTTCCGCACCCTCTATAACCCCCGGCAGATTGCCCGCCGCGTAGGCGCCAAGAACGAAATGCAGCGACGCGAAGTGGCCGCCCTGCTCGAAAACATGGAGCAAGAAGGATTCCTCCTGCAAGAATCGCCGGGCCGTTACCGCCGCAACCCGGCCGACCTCTTCCTGAGCGGTACATTCACACGCAACCACCACCGCCTCTCCATCACCCCCGACAACGGCGGCGAAGCCATCGAAGTGAGCGAAAGCAACGCCCGCCATGCCCTTTCGGGCGACCGGGTGGAGTATATGCCCATCAACCACGGCAAATACAAAGGCGAGGCCGAAGTTACCGACATTATCGAACGGCGCGCCGCCCAGCAGATAGTGGGCACGGTCGAGAAGACAGGACCGCGGGAGCTCCTCCTCAGGGTCGACAGCCGCGCCTTCGACTCGCACGTCTACATTCCCGCCACAAAGACCCTCGGTGCCCAGGAGGGCGAGAAGGTCATTGCCCGGCTCACCGACTGGCCCCTCTACAACGACAGCCCGCAGGGCGAAATTGTAGAGATACTGGGACAAAGCGGCGAAAACGATACCGAAATGCACGCCATACTCGCCGAGTTCGGCCTGCCCACACGATATCCCGAGGAGCTCGAAAAAATCGCCGACACCATCGACGAGAAAATCTCCGCCGAAGAGATAGCCCGGCGCGAAGACTTCCGCCAGGTTACCACCTTCACCATCGACCCGGCCGACGCCAAAGACTTCGACGATGCCCTCTCCCTGCGCCGCACCCCCGACGGAGAGTGGGAGGTGGGCGTACACATTGCCGACGTAACCCACTACGTCAAGGAGGGAAGCCCCATCGACCGCGAAGCCTACCAGCGGGGCACGTCGGTATACCTGGTCGACCGCACCGTACCCATGCTGCCCGAGCGGCTGTGCAACCACATCTGCTCCCTGCGTCCGCAGGAAGAGAAGCTCTGCTTCTCGGTCATCTTCACCCTCGACGAAGAGGCCCATGTAAAAAAATCGCACATCGCCCGCACGGTCATTCGCTCCGACCGCCGCTTCGCCTACGAAGAGGCACAACAGGTCATCGAGACAGGCCACGGCGACTGCGCCGAAGAGATACTTACCCTCAACCGTCTGGCCATGGCCCTGCGCAAGCAACGCTTCGCCCACGGAGCCATCGACTTCGACCGGGAAGAGATGAAATTCATCATCGACGAGAAAGGCCGCCCCATCGGCGTCTACAACAAGGTGTCGAAAGAGGCCAACAAACTCATCGAGGAGTTCATGCTGCTGGCCAACCGCACCGTTGCCGAAGCCATAGGCCGCACCCCCAAGGGGAAGACACCGAAAAGCTTTGTCTACCGTGTCCACGACAACCCCGACCCCGAAAAGATGGCCTCCCTCTCGGAGTTTGTCAACCGGCTGGGGCTGAAACTGAAAGCCACCGGCACCCGGAACGAAATCACCGACTCCATCAACCAGATGCTCTCACAGGTACACAACACCCCCGAGGAGAATCTCATCTCGACGCTCACCATACGCACCATGGCCAAAGCCGTGTATACGACCGACAACATCGGCCACTACGGACTGGCCTTTGACTACTACACCCACTTCACCTCACCCATACGCCGCTACCCCGACATGATGGTGCACCGCCTGCTCGAACGCTACCTGAACAACGGCCGTTCGGTCGACAAGGAGAAACTCGAAGAGAAGTGCCAACATGCCTCGGACATGGAACAGCTCGCCGCCAACGCCGAACGGGCCTCTATCAAGTACAAGCAGGCCGAATACCTCGGCGAACGGCTGGGCGAGACCTACGACGGAACCATATCGGGCATCTCCGACCGCGGTCTCTATGTCGAAATCGACGAAAACAAGTGCGAAGGCTTCGTGCCCATGCGCGACCTCGACGACGACTATTACGAGTTCGACGAGAAAAACTACCGCCTCGTGGGGCGCCGCACCCATCGCCACTACTGTCTCGGCGACCCGCTGCGCATCGTCATAGCCCGTGTCGACCTCGAACGCCGCCAAATCGACTTTGCCCTCGAAGGGCATCTCTCCGACCGGCCGGCCGCCACACCCGTTGCCAAGAAACCCGGCAAAAGCGCCAAAGGCCTCTCGCCGAAAGATTTCGGCCTGAAAAAGGCCCGTCGCCACAAACGCCGCAAATAATACCCTACAACCACTCACTCATACCCGCATACCATGGCAGAAGACAACACCCAAGACATCGAATACGGCTCGGACAGCATACGCACGCTCGACTGGAAAGAACACATTCGCCGACGCCCCGGCATGTACATCGGCAAACTCGGCGACGGCTCCCATGCCGACGACGGTATCTATGTACTGCTCAAAGAGGTTATCGACAACGCCATCGACGAGTACATGATGGGCTACGGCAAACAGGTCATCATCGACATCGAAGACGACCGCGTGTCGGTGCGCGACTACGGACGGGGAATCCCCCTCGACAAGGTGGTCGACGTCTCTTCCAAGATGAACACCGGTGCCAAGTACGACTCCAAGGCCTTCAAAAAATCGGTCGGTCTCAACGGTGTAGGCATCAAGGCCGTCAACGCCCTCTCGTCGGAATTCCGCATCGAGGCCTACCGCGACGGCAAATGCAAAAGCGTAACCTACACCTGCGGCAACAAAATCGAAGAGAGCGCCATTGCCCCCACCGACCAGAACAACGGCACTTGGGTGAGCTTCAAGCCCGACAGTTCGATATTCATCGACTACAAATACCGCGAAGAGTTTGTCGTGGCCCTCATCAAGAACTACACCTACCTCAACGCCGGCCTCACCTTTATCTACAACGGTGTGCGCTATGCCTCGAAAAACGGCCTCGTCGACCTGCTCAACGAGAAGATGACCGCCACCCCGCTCTACCCCATGATACACCTCAAAGGCGACGACATCGAGGTGGTCATCACCCACAACGACCAGTACGGCGAGGAGTTCTACTCGTTTGTCAACGGCCAGCACACCATACTGGGCGGCACCCACCTGTCGGCCTTCAAGGAGGCCGTGTCGCGCACCATCAAGGAGTTCTACTCCAAGAACTTTGAATACGCCGACATCCGCAACGGCATGGTGGCCGCCATCAGCATCAAGGTCGAGGAGCCCGTGTTTGAGTCGCAGACCAAGACCAAACTCAGTTCGCGCGACATGGGTCCCGACGGCCCCACGGTGAACAAGTTCATCGGCGACTTCCTGAAAAAGGAGCTCGACAACTACCTCCACCGCAACAACGAGACCAAAGAGATACTGCTCAAAAAGATACAAGACTCCGAGAAAGAACGCAAAGCCATTGCCGGTGTCTCGAAGATTGCCCGTGAGCGGGCCAAGAAGGCCAACCTACACAACCGCAAACTGCAAGACTGCCGCATACACTACAACGACCCCAAAGGCGACCTGCGCGACGAGACCTGCATCTTCATCACCGAGGGCGACTCGGCTTCGGGTTCGATAGGCAAGAGCCGCAACGCCGACACGCAAGCCATTTTCAGTCTGCGGGGCAAACCGCTCAACAGCTACGGCCAGACGCGTGAAGTGGTCTACGAAAACGAAGAGTTCAACCTGCTGCAAGCCGCCCTCAATGTCGAAGACGGCATCGAGGGGCTGCGCTACAACAAGGTGATCATCGCCACCGATGCCGACGACGACGGCATGCACATCAGACTGCTCACGCTCACCTTCCTGCTGCAATTCTTCCCCGACCTCATCAAGAAAGGGCACGTCTACATCTTGCAGACCCCCCTCTTCCGCGTGCGCGACAAGAAAGAGACGCGCTACTGCTATACCGACCAGGAGCGCATCGAAGCCATCAGATACTTCGGCGAAAACGCCGAAATCACCCGATTCAAAGGCTTGGGCGAAATCTCGCCCGATGAGTTCAAGGCATTCATCGGCGAAGATATCCGTCTCGACCCGGTAACCCTGCGCAAGGAGGACTCCGTGAAAGAGCTGCTCGAATTCTACATGGGAAAAAACACCATGGAACGCCAGAATTTTATTATCGAAAACCTGATTGTAGACGATGAAGACCTCTGAAAAAATTGCCTTCTACCCGGGCACCTTCGACCCCTTCACGCTGGGGCACGAGTCGGTAACGCGACGGGCGCTGCACATCTTCGACAAGGTCATCGTCGCCATCGGCATCAACGACGCCAAACGTTGCCTCTTCTCGCCGGAACAGCGGGTCGAGATGCTGCAAAAGCTGTTTGCCGGAGAGTCGCGCGTCGAGGTCATCACCTACGACAACCTCACCGTCGACGAAGCCCGGAAGCAGGGGGCCACGGCCATCTTGCGCGGAATACGCTCCATCGCCGACTTTGAATACGAAAAGACCATTGCCGACCTCAACCGCGACATAGCGGGCATCGAGACCCTCCTGCTCTTTACCGAGCCCCGCTATGCCCACATCAGCTCCTCGGTCGTGAGAGAACTGCTGCGTTTCGGGCAACCCGTCGGCCAGTTCATTCCCGCCGGGCTGATACTGCCCGACACCCATACACTTATTCCATGAAGAAGATTTTCTACATCATGCTCTCGGCCCTGCTGCTCGGCTCTTATGCCCAGGCACAGGACATGCCGAAAGGAAACAGGCAGGCATCGGACAAAGAGGCCGCCAAAGAACAGACACGCTCGTTCAATCCGCTGAACAAAATCAATATCGTGGCCGCGGCACTCTCCCGCCTCTACGTCGACGTACTCGACATGGACACCATCGCCGAGGAAACCATCGCAGCCATGCTCCGACAACTCGACCCGCACTCGACCTATCTGCCCCCCGACGAAGCGCGGCAGACGCTGGAAACACTATCGGGCAAATTCGACGGCATAGGCGTACAGATAAACATGCTCAACGACACGCTGTACGTCGTACAGACCGTCGTCGGAGGGCCGTCGGAAAAGGCCGGTCTCCTGCCCGGCGACCGCATCATTGCCGTCGACGACACGGTAGTAGCCGGCGTGAAACGGCCCGTCAACGACATCATCGCCATGCTGCGCGGCAAACGCGGCAGCCGGGTGAGGGTCGATGTCTTGCGCCGGGGTATTCCCGAAATCGTGCGTTTCGACATCACACGCGACAAAATACCGGTTAACAGCATCGACGCCTGCTACATGGTCGACGACTCTACCGGCTACATCAGGCTGAGCCGCTTTGCCGAAAACAGTGCCAAGGAGATGGAGAAGGCCGTGAAGTCGCTCCGCAAGGAGGGCATGCGCCAACTCGTACTTGACCTGCAAGGCAACGGAGGCGGCTACCTCAACGTGGCCGTCGCCATCGCCGATATGTTTCTCGAAAAAGACCAGCTCATCGTCTATACCGAAGGCCGCAACGTGCGGCGTGCCCAGGAAAAGGCTACGGGCAAACCGCTGCTCCCCGACGAACGGGTCGTGGTGATGGTCGATGAACTGTCGGCCTCGGCCAGCGAAATCCTAGCCGGCGCCCTGCAAGACTGGGACCGCGCCGTCGTGGTAGGTCGCCGCACTTTCGGCAAAGGTCTGGTACAACGCCCCATCACCCTGCCCGACCAGTCGCTGCTGCGTCTCACCGTAGCCCGCTACCACACACCTACCGGGCGCTGCATACAACGCCCCTATGTCAAGGGCGAGAATGAGGCCTACGACCAGGATCTGCATGAACGGCTTGCCCACGGCGAACTGCTGCATGCCGACAGTATTCACTTTGCCGACTCACTCTCTTACAAGACCCTGCGCAGGGGACGTACCGTCTACGGCGGCGGAGGCATCATGCCCGATGTCTTCGTGGCTCTCGACACCACCCGATACACGGCCTACCACCGCAATCTGGTACGCAGCGGCGCCCTGAACCGCAGCATATATACCTACCTCGACAGTCAACGCAAGGAACTCACTTCACGCTACCGCAAAGCCTCCCGGTTTGCCGAGCAATACGAGGTCGACAGCCTCCTGTGGTCGATACTCGACGCACGGGCTGCCGAGGCCGGGGTTGCCCCCAAAAACGAAAAGGAGAGAGAAGAATCTCTCCCCCTTATCGCCACCCAGCTCAAAGCCCTGCTGGCCCGGGACCTCTACAACGACAACTCGCTGTTTTACCGCATCTACAATCCGACCGACCCCATTTACAATAAAGCCATAGAAATCGTCGGCTCTGATACATACCTCCAAATTTTGGGAATACAATAATCAGAGGGGAGGGACACCATACAAAAAGAGGGTTGCACTATCACAAATGCAACCCTCTTCTTTTTAATCTGTAAAATGTTATTTTACCTTATCGGCCAATTCGGCACCGGCTTTGAATTTTACCACTTTCTTTGCCGGAATAGTAATGGTCTGTTTCGTTGCGGGATTGATACCGGTTCTTGCGCTTTTCTCGCTCACGGCGAAAGTTCCGAAACCTATCAAGGCGATTTTCTCTCCTTTTGCCAACTCTTCCGATACAGTCTCAACGAAAGCTTCGAGCGCTTTCTTGGCATCGGTCTTGGCCAAGCCGGCTTTTTCTGCAACAGCAGAAATCAGTTCTGTTTTGTTCATGACGTTTTATAATTAATATTAAAATATGGTTTCCACCACTTTTTTGCCTCTCCCAAAAGGAGATAAGGCATCAAGATGTGGACAAATGTATAATTAAAAAACAAAAAAACAAAGGTTTAGGACAAAAAAAGATAAAAAAAATTATCGACAAGTCATTCTGTTACATGATAGTCTTTTGCGGAAAGAAATATTCTTTATTTTTGTATCGCCGAACAAAAATATTTCAAAGTATTACATCCGATAAATATAAGCAATCCATATGATTCAGAATCGACAGAATTTTCTCAGCAGCATTCCTCCCGTTACCAAAAATCTGATAATCATAAATTTACTCCTTTGGTTAGCAACCATTGTTTTTAAAAAGACGCTCGGCATAGACCTTGTCGAATATCTGGGACTGCACTACATACAGGCCGACCGTTTCAACGCAGCCCAGCTGATAACCTACATGTTCATGCACGACCCCTACTCCTTCGGGCACGTATTCTTCAATATGTTCTCGGTCTTCATGTTCGGGCGCACCCTTGAAGCGGTATGGGGGAGCAAGCGGTTTCTCGTCTTCTACATGACCACCGGTATAGGCGCAGGTCTGGTGCAGGAACTCACCTGGTACATCTCCCTGCACGAAGCGATTGTCAATACCGAGATGGCAATCGGTTGGGAACAGACACGCTTCATGCTCAACAACATCATTACCATCGGTGCCTCGGGTGCGGTATTCGGCATACTGCTGGCCTTCGGCATGCTGTTTCCCAATGCCGAACTCTTCCTCATGTTCATACCCGTACCCATCAAGGCCAAATATTTTGTCATCGGCTACGGACTCATCGAGCTCTTCCTCGGCATACGCAGCAGCAGCGGAGGTGGCGACAACATCGCCCACTTCGCCCACCTGGGAGGCATGCTCTTCGGTCTGATACTCATTCTCTACTGGCGCAAGAAAGGAGGCAACTCGCATGGGTATTTTTGATGATCTGCGCCTCAAATACAACACAGGGCAGTTGCCGGTAAAGTTTATCTTCATCAATGTCGCCCTGTTTCTGGTCGTGCGGCTCGCCGACGTGTGCTGCATACTCTTGGGCAGCACGTTCTCGGCAGCGCCCTACCTCGAACTGCCGTCGGACCTCACCGTCCTGCTCCACCGCCCCTACACGCTGCTCACCTACATGTTTTTCCACTACGACGTGCTGCACCTGCTCTTCAACATGCTGTGGCTCTACTGGTTCGGGCAGCTGTTTCTGCTCTTCTTCAACGCCAAGCAATTCGGCGGCCTCTACATTCTGGGTGGGATAAGCGGAGCCCTGCTCTACCTGCTGGCCTATAACCTGCTGCCTTACTTTGCCGACAGCCGGGGCATGCTCTTGGGAGCCTCGGCCGCTGTACTGGCCGTGGTACTGGCCGTGTCGGCCTATGCCCCCGACTACAAGATAAGACTGCTCCTGCTGGGCAATGTCTCGCTCAAATACATCGCCCTGGCCACTGTCGTACTCGACCTGCTGAGCATGACCTCACACAACGCCGGCGGACACATTGCACACCTGGGCGGTGCCCTCTTCGGCTACCTCTTCGCCACCTCCTACAAAAAAGGACGCGACCTGACCAAAGGATTCAACCGTTTGGCCGATCAGATTGTTCTTCTCTTCAAGAAACGTCCCCGGAAGGGTGGCCCCAAAATCAGAACCTCCCGACAAGGATATGCCCGCAACCCGAGCGACGACGAATACCTGCGCCGCCGCCAAGAAAACACAGCCGAGATAGACCGCATACTCGACAAAATAAAACAGTCGGGTTATACCTCCCTCTCCCGGGAGGAGAAACAGCGGCTCTTCGACGCCGGCAAAAAATAATATGGTATGACTTTCTTCTCCAAAACCTATCGGATACTGGCTCTGGCCATAAACCTCGTGGCAGGCGGGCTGCTGCTCATATCGGCATACAGTTACCTCTTTCCACCCGACCGGTTCCTGTTTCCGCTCTTCTTCACGCTGGCCTTTCCGGCCTTTTTCTTCGTAGAGTGCCTGCTGCTCCTGCAAGTATTTATACGGCCACGAAAATACGTCCTGTTTCCCCTCGCATTCCTGCTGCTGTCGTTTCATGCGGTACAGAACTACTTTCCGATGCACTTCGGCGGGAAAGACAACGGCGAGAAGAAAATCGTTCTGCTCACCTACAACATACAGAGTTTCGGACAGGCCCGTGCCACCAACGGAGGGAAAAGCAACACTCTTCTCGACCTGCTGCGCGACAGCGGCGCCGACATCATCTGCCTGCAAGAGTACAGCACGGGAAGGCTGTCGCAAAAGGCCATAAACAGGATACTCTCGGACTACCCCTACCGGCATGTGTTCAAACCCTCGGCATGGGACTCGGGCATCGCCTGCTACTCCAAATACCCAATCAGGAAAACCGAGACCATACCCTTTGACAACTCGCAGAACAATGCCTGCCTCTACCAGTTCGACATCGACGGCAAGCGGCTGACACTCATCAACTGCCACCTCGAATCGAACCACCTCGAACCCGACGACAAGGAGTTGTACGAACAAATTGCCAAGCACCCCACACAAACGACCGAGCTGCTGCCCGCCGCCAAAGACAAGCTGCTGAAAAAACTCGCCCGCGCCGGACGGATTCGCGCCCAGCAGGCCCGCACCATACGCAACATCGCCGACAAGATTCCGGGAGCCGTCGTCATCTGCGGCGACTTCAACGACACGCCCCAGTCCTATACCTACGAGACCATACGGGGCGACTTCGACGATGCCTACGTCGCCACCGGATTCGGCCCGGGCATCACCTACAACGAGTCGGGGCTCTGGTTCCGCATCGACCACATCCTGCACAACGATGCCCTGCACGCCGTCGACAGCCGCGTCGTTCGCCAAAAATGTTCCGACCACTATCCCATGCAGGCCACCCTGCAATGGGAGGCCGAAAATGATTAGCGAAATTTTTCCTTAATATTTGCATACAAATGTACATTCGATTAATTTTGTGGCTTCAAAAAGATGGTTCAATAGGCAACATATTATAAGACAAATACTAACTCCAAAAAACTCAAATCTTATGTGGTTATTAAACTCATCAATCGGGAAAAAGGTGGTGATGAGCCTCACCGGTCTTTTTCTTATTCTGTTCCTGACATTCCACATGTCGATGAACCTCGTGGCCATCTTCTCGGCCGAAGGGTACAATGCCGTGTGTGAATTCCTGGGAGCAAACTGGTATGCGCTGGCAGGAACCGCCGTCATCGCAGCAGGTGCCGTACTGCACATACTCTTTGCCTTGTGGCTGACCTACATCAACCGTCGCGCCCGCGGAAAAGACCGTTACAAAGTATCGGAACGCCCCAAAGAGGTAGAATGGGCCTCGCAGAACATGCTCGTGCTGGGTATCATCGTTGTCATCGGCATCGCCCTGCACCTCTACCAGTTCTGGTTCAAGATGCAGTTCAACGAAATTACCGGTATCCTTCCCGAAGTAAATCCCCACGACGGATACGCTCTCATTGCCGAGACTCTGGGCAACCCCATCATGGCTGTTATCTACCTCGTGTGGTTTGCCGCCATCTGGTTCCACCTCACCCACGGATTCTGGAGCGCCATTCAAACCCTGGGCTGGAACAACAAAATATGGCTGTCGCGCTGGAAATGCATCTCCAACATCTACACGACCATTCTCTGCCTCGGATTTGCTGTGGTAGCCATTTACTTCGGTTTCATAGCATAACGTAACATCTTCTAAAAATATTGACTATGGCTAAAACAGATATAACTCCGGAAGCTATGGAGGCTAAAACGCAACAAGAAGCCCCTCAGGCCGCTACCCAACCGGCAGCTAAAAAAATCGACTCGAAAATTCCCGAAGGCCCCCTGGCCGAAAAGTGGACCAACTATAAAAGCCACCAGAAACTGGTGAACCCCGCCAACAAACGCCGCCTCGACATTATCGTCGTAGGTACCGGTCTGGCCGGTGCATCGGCAGCCGCATCGCTCGGCGAAATGGGATTCAACGTACTGAGTTTCTGCATACAAGACTCTCCCCGCCGTGCCCACTCCATCGCCGCACAGGGAGGTATCAATGCCGCCAAGAACTACCAGAACGACGGCGACAGCGTATACCGCCTCTTCTACGACACCATCAAGGGTGGCGACTACCGCGCCCGTGAAGCCAACGTTTACCGTCTGGCCGAAGTGTCCAACTCCATCATCGACCAGTGCGTGGCACAAGGCGTACCTTTCGCCCGTGAATACGGCGGACTGCTCGACAACCGTTCTTTCGGCGGTGCCCAGGTATCGCGTACCTTCTATGCCAAGGGACAGACCGGCCAGCAACTGCTGCTCGGCGCCTACTCGGCCCTGAGCCGCCAGGTAAAGAAAGGCACCGTGAAACTCTTCCCCCGCCACGAGATGCTCGACCTCGTCATCATCGACGGCCGCGCCCGCGGTATCATCGCCCGCAACCTCATCACCGGTAAGATAGAGCGCTATGCCGCCCACGCCGTAGTCATCGCCACCGGCGGTTACGGCCGTACCTTCTTCCTCTCGACCAACGCCATGGGCTCGAACGGCTCGGCTGCCATGCAGTGCTACCGCAAAGGTGCCTACTTTGCCAACCCCGCCTTCGCCCAGATACACCCCACCTGTATCCCCGTACACGGCGAGTTCCAATCGAAACTCACCCTCATGTCGGAATCGCTCCGTAACGACGGCCGCATCTGGGTACCCAAGAAAAAAGAAGATGCCGAAGCCATTCGCGCCGGCAAACTGAAACCCACCGACCTCAAAGAAGAAGACCGCGACTACTACTTGGAGCGCCGTTACCCGGCCTTCGGTAACCTCGTGCCCCGCGACGTGGCCTCCCGCGCTGCCAAAGAGCGTTGCGACGCCGGCTACGGCATCGGCTCGACGGGTCTGGCCGTGTATCTCGACTTTGCCTCGGCCATCGAACGCCTCGGCGAAGACGTTGTCCGCGCCCGCTACGGCAACCTCTTCCAGATGTACGAGAAAATCGTCGACGAGAACCCCTACAAGACGCCTATGAAAATCTACCCCGCTATCCACTACACCATGGGTGGTATCTGGGTCGATTACGAACTGAGCACCTCCATACCCGGCCTCTTCGCCATCGGCGAGGCCAACTTCTCCGACCACGGCGCCAACCGTCTGGGAGCATCGGCCCTGATGCAAGGTCTGGCCGACGGTTACTTCGTATTGCCCTACACGATACAGAACTACCTCTCCGACCAAATCACCGTGCCGCGTTTCAGCACCAGCCTGCCCGAGTTTGTGCAAGCCGAGAAAGACGTGAACGCCCGCATCGCCAAGCTGATGAACATCAAGGGAAAACGTTCGGTCGACTCCATCCACAAAGAACTCGGCCACATTATGTGGGAATTTGTGGGTATGGGCCGCACCAAAGAAGGTCTTGAAACAGCCCTCGAAAAAATCAAAGAGGTGAAGAAAGAATTCTGGACCAACGTGCATATCCCCGGTGAGGCCGATACGCTCAACGTCGAACTGGAAAAAGCGTTGCGTCTGGCCGACTTCATCGAGATAGGCCACCTCATGGCTCTCGATGCCCTCAACCGCAACGAGTCGTGCGGCGGACACTTCCGTGAGGAATACCAGACCCCCGATGGAGAGGCTCTGCGTCAGGACGACAAATATATGTATGTAAGCTGCTGGGAGTACCAAGGCGACGATAAAGAACCCGTCATGTATAAAGAGGAGTTGAAATACGAAGCCATCAAGGTACAACAACGTAATTACAAACAATAATCTCATAGGCATACGATTATGGAAAAAAATATCAACATAACGCTCCGAATCTGGCGTCAGAAAGGCCCCAAAGAGAAAGGCGCTTTCAAAGAGTATTCGCTCCAAAACATCTCCACCGAGAGCTCGTTCCTCGAAATGCTCGACGTTCTCAACGAACAGCTCATCAACAACGGTGAAGACCCCGTCGTTTTCGACCACGACTGCCGCGAAGGCATCTGCGGTATGTGCTCGCTCTACATCAACGGACACCCCCACGGGCCCGACGAAGATGTAACCACCTGCCAGCTGCACATGCGTAAGTTCAACGACGGCGACGTCATCACGGTAGAGCCGTGGCGTTCGGCCGGATTCCCGGTTATCCGCGACCTGATGGTCGACCGCAGCGCTTTCGACAAAATCATGCAAGCCGGCGGTTACATCTCGGTCAACACCGGCGGTGTGCCCGATGCCAACGCCATACCCATTCCCAAGGCAAATGCCGATGAAGCCATGGACGCCGCCACCTGCATCGGTTGCGGAGCCTGCGTAGCTGCCTGCAAAAACGGCTCGGCCATGCTCTTCGTATCGGCCAAGGTGAGCCAGCTCGCTCTGCTGCCCCAAGGCCGCATCGAAGCCGCCCGCCGCGCCAAAGCCATGCTCTCGAAGATGGACGAACTGGGATTTGGCAACTGCACCAACACCGGTGCCTGCGAAGCCGAATGTCCCAAAAACATCTCGATTACCAACATCGCCCGTCTCAACCGCGAGTTTATCAAGGCCAAACTGAAAGACTAATCACCCTTTGTCTTCACGACAAAGCATACGAATCCCGACACATTTCTGTGTCGGGATTTTTTTTGCCGGCAAACCTGCCGGTCGACCGGCAGGAAACACAGGTTCATAACATACAGGTAGTGCAGCCGCGAGAAATCCCCCTTTTTCGGTATTGCCGCGGCGCGATTCTGTACAGAAATTTGCAGTGATTAAAAAAAAGTTATACCTCATTGCAAATGAATGCGAAAAAACTCTGTTTTCTCCTCCTCTTTTTCTTAACCGTCACTCCCGTATTCAGCGAAATAAAAGGCCTGCTATCGGGCCGCATCGTTACCCGTCAGGGCGAAGCCATACCGTTTGCCACCGCCCACCTCAAAGGGTCGCCCCGCGGCTGCCAGACCGACCCCAAAGGGCTTTACCACATCAAGGCTCCGGCCGGAAAATACACGCTGGTAATTACCGCACTCGGCTACAAGACGGTAGAGCGGGAGGTCGAAATCGTCGACGGCAAGAGGGTAAAACTCGACATCGTCGTCGAGCCCGAAGTCAAGGCGCTTCGCGAAGTTGCCGTGACCGGCACCAACGGGGTGAGCCGCATCAACCGCTCGGCCTACAACGCCGTGGCCATCGACGCCAAGGGGCTGCACAACACGACCCGCGACCTGGCCGGCACGCTGGCTAAAGTACCCGGCGTGAAGGTGCGCGAATCGGGCGGCGTGGGGTCGAGTACCGCCATCACGCTCGACGGGTTCAGCGGAAAACACGTCAAGATTTTCATCGACGGCGTACCGCAAGAGGGGGTGGAAAGCTCATTCGGGCTGAACAACATTCCCATCAATTTTGCCGACCGCATTGAAGTTTATAAAGGGGTAGTGCCGGTAGGATTCGGCACCGATGCCTTGGGGGGAGTCATCAACATCGTAACCAACGGCCAACGCCGGCGCTGGCATGTCGATGCCTCCTACTCCTACGGCTCGTTCAACACCCACAAGTCGCACATCAACTTCGGGCAACGGCTCGCCAACGGCTTCGTCTATGAACTCACGGCGTTCCAGAACTACTCCGACAACAACTACCGGGTCGACGCCCCGATAAAACATTTCAAGGCCGACGGCACGACCGACTTCGATACCGAAAAGACCCAACGTGTGGAGCGGTTTCACGACACCTACCACAACGAAGCCGTCGTAGCGAAAATCGGCATCGAAAACAAATCCTGGGCCGACCGGCTGCTCGTCGGCTTCACCTACTCTAACATGTACCAGGAGATACAGACCGGCGTGCGCCAGAAAACCGTCTTCGGCGAGAAACACCGCCGCGGGCACTCGCTCATGCCCTCGCTCGAATACAGCAAGCGCGACCTCTTCACGCCGGGCCTCGATGTCGTATTCACGGCCAACTACAACCGCAACGCCACCTTCAATGTCGATACCGCCCGCTATGAATACAACTGGCTCGGTGAGAAAAAGGTGATGAACTCCCGCGGCGAGCAGTCGTACCAGCACACCCGCTCGGACAATAACAACGGCAACGCGACCCTGACTCTCAACTACCGCATCGGTCAGATGCACCTGCTCACGTTCAACAACGTGTGGAACGCCTTCCGCCGCGACAACACCTCGCTGCTGGCTGAAGAGGAGGCCACCGACGCCATCGCCAAGGAGACCCGCAAGAACATCGCCGGCCTCTCCTACCGCCTCTCTCCCTCGAAACACTGGAACCTGTCGCTCTTCGGGAAGCATTACCGGCAGCAGGTGGCCGGCCCGATAGCCGTCGACGACAACGCCAGCGACTATGTGCGCACTCACCGCACCAGCCACAACTGGGGATATGGCGTGGCAGGCACCTATTTTATTGTCAGCAAGTTACAAGCCAAAGCCTCCTACGAGAGGGCCTGCCGGCTGCCGACCATCGAAGAGCTCTTCGGCAACGAAGACCTGGAAAGCGGCCAGGTAGCCCTGCAACCCGAGAAGAGCCACAACGTCAATCTCAACCTGAGCTACAACCCGACCTTCGGCGCGCACACCCTCTACCTCGAAGCGGGCTTTGTCTACCGCAACACCAGCGACTACATACAGCGCAACATACAAGACCTGAGCGGCGGCAAAGAGAACGCCACCTACATCAACTACGGCAAAGTCCTGACTCAAGGGCTCAACCTCTCGGCCCGGTACAGTTTTGACAAGTGGCTCAGCCTCGGAGGCAACTTCACGCAGATGGACGTGCGCGACAACGAGAAGTACCAAATAGGCAGCACAGGCAAACAGGTCGAAAACATCGCCTACCGCTCGCGCATGCCCAACGTGCCTTACCTCTTTGCCGACAGCGACATCAACTTCTACTGGCACGACCTTTTCGGCAAAGGCAACCTGCTCACGATAGGCTACGAAAATCTCTACCTGCACAGTTTCTCCTACTATTCGCAGGCCGTGGGGAAAAAGAGCGACTTCGTCGTGCCCGACCAGTTCTCGCACAACCTGACGCTCACTTACAGCATACAGAACGGCCGGTACAACTTCACCCTGGAATGTCGCAACCTCACCGACGAACGGCTGTACGACAATTTCAGCCTGCAAAAGGCGGGACGGGCCTTCTACGGCAAAGTGCGCATCTGCTTCGGCAACTGACCACTCGAATATCATCAACAAACATCATAAATTAAATTTTTGAAAAATGAGAAAGCACTTTTTCATGGCCGGACTTCTCGCCCTTGCCGGGGCCGGCCTGACAGCATGCTCCGACGACGACGGAGGTAACAACAGCAACAACGGTGCCCTGGGCACACTCACCGAGGTAGCACAAGGCAACTATGTGATAGCCGCCACCGTAGAGGCGTCGGGCAACTCGACCAACGTCCTGCTCACGGCCGACCGTCTCGACGACCCCTCCTGCAAGGTATCGGCCACGGCTCAGGGGCTGGTCAACGAAGGGGCCACCTACTGGGTATTCTACAACGACCAGATGCTCTATGCCCTCAACTACCACCAGGGCAATGCAGGGACAACCCAATCATTCACACTCGACGCCGCCTTCGACATGAACAAGCGGGCCAAGGAGTATGAACTGAAACGCTTCACCACCTATGGTTTCTACAATCAATATATTATGACTACATCAACAGGTGACGGCCCGACAGAATGGAACGATGAAAACGGCTACACTCCACAATCGTTCCTGATTTCGTATCTCGATGTAAACAACGAAAACGTGGTATCGAACGACACCAGCAATCCGGACTATCTGTCGGAAAACTTTCTCGGCAACGGTGAGTATGTAACACTGGCAGGTCTCGAACAGGTGGGCGACGCGGTCTATGCGGCCGCCGTGCCCATGGGGCTGAGCCAATATGGCTGCATGCAGAAAGACGACAACGGCAACCCCCACAAGTGGGTGCGCAAAGACGGCGACTACGCCTCGCTCATCAAGACCGAGTCGGGTGGCAGCGGCAGCGGCGCCTACGACAAGGACGAACTGCAATGGACCCAGTATCCCGACGAATGTTGGGTGGCCATCTTCGACGACAACACGCTCACCGGCAAGAAACTCATCAAGACCGACAAGATAAGCTACGCCTGCGGCCGCTACAAATCGCAATACTACCAAATGTTGTGGAAGGCCGACGACGGCTATGTCTATGTCTTCTCTCCGAGCTACGCCAAGACCATGGCCAGCGAACTGCAACAGACCTCGCTGCCGGCCGGCGTGGTGCGCATCAACACCACCACCCGCGAATTTGACGAGAGCTACTACCATGCGCTCACCGACGACAGCGGACGCGAAGCGGCCTTCCTGCGCAGCTGGTTCATTGCCGACGACTACTTCCTGCTGCTGATGTATGACAAGGAAATCACCGCCTCGGACAAGACGGCCAACCGCCTGGCCATCTTCAAAGGGTCGACCGGCTCGCTGACCTTCGTCTCGGGACTCCCCTCGACCGACCGCATTTCGGGATTCGGCAACACCCCCTTTATCGAGAACGGCAACGCCTACATCGCCGTAACCACCACCGACGACTATCCGGCCATCTACAAAATCGACCCGGCATCGGCATCGGCCACAAAAGGGCTCACCATCGTAGCCACCCAGGTAAGCGGCGTAGGAAAACTGGCGGTGCAGTAAATCGGAGCGTAACCACGTTCTTACACACACAAACAGGAAGAGCCTGCCGGACCTTCAACGGTCGGGCAGGACTTTTTCAAACATAAAAGAGATGAAAAAATTTTTCCGTCATATACATCTGTGGCTCTCGGTCCCCTTCGGATTGATCATCACGTTGATATGTTTCTCGGGAGCCATGCTGGTATTCGAGACCGAAATCATGCAACTCTGCCGCCACGACCTCTACTATGTCAAGGAAGTGAAGGCCGCGCCACTGCCGGCCCACCGGCTCATGGAGATGGCGGCGGCCACACTGCCCGAAGGCACCGAAGCCACGGGACTCACCGTCCAGGGAGACCCGCAGCGCAGCTGGCAGGTATCGCTCTCGCAGCCGCGGCGGGCCTCGCTGTTTATCGACCCCTACACGGGCGAAGTGTTGGGGCGGAATGAACGGGCGCCGTTTTTCTCGGTCATGTTCAGGCTGCACCGCTGGCTGTTCGACAGCGCCCGCCCCGACGGAGGGCTCTTCGTGGGTAAACTCATCGTCGGCGTGAGTACGCTGCTCTTTGTCGTCATACTCGTCTCGGGCATCGTCGTCTGGTGGCCCAAGAACCGCAAAGCGCTGACAAACAGTCTGAAAATATCCATCGGTAAGGGAGCCCATCGTTTCCGGTACGACCTGCACGTGGCCGGCGGCATGTACGCGCTGGTATTCCTGCTGATCATGGCCCTGACAGGGCTTACCTGGTCGTTCTCATGGTACCGCAACGGGGTCTACGCCCTTTTCGGGGCCACATCGACACAGAACAGCGGCACAGCATCGACATCTGGCGGGAAAGGCGGAAAAGAGGAGAAGAAAGAGACAGCAGGCGGGCAGCACCAGGGCAGGAAGAGCCGCACCACGGCCTATACCCACTGGCAGCGGGTCTATGAAGAGCTGTCGGTCAGCAACGAAGGTTTCGAGCAAATCACCCTGGGCCATGGCAGCGCCTCGGTATCGTTCGGCCGTTGGGGCAATCAGCGGGCCGCCGACCGCTATACCTTCGACCCGGGGAATGGCGAAATCACCTCGGTCGACCGCTACTCGACCCGTGAGACATCGGGCAAACTGCGCGGCTGGCTCTACTCCCTGCATGTAGGCAGCTGGGGCGGCATACCCACCCGCATTCTCTATTTCATCGCCGCCCTCATCGGTGCCACCCTACCCTTGACAGGCTATTATCTGTGGATAAAACGGCTCCTGCGCCGCCGACATCACGACAAGGTGTAAACAGCGCTCACCTTTTTTTGCCTTTCCGTCAAATAGCGACAAGAGGCAATACACCGCACCTATTTATCTAACTATAAACAGAATACATCTATTTCAACAACTCTTTCTCCATAAAATGGCCTCATAAGCGAAAGGAAGGCCTCCATAATACACTTGCCCGAAACGATGTCGCGCCGGAACAGGATTCCGGCGCGGCATTGTTTTTTAGAGCCACCTCCTCGCTACTTTCCCGGTGCAAAGCCGGTGATTGTCGGTAAATTGTCTTATCTTTGTCTTCTTAAACAGCAACGCACCTTACCGACATGACCTCTCACACCCATATCATTGCCGATGTCGTGGAGCAACTCTCCTGCCACGACCCCCAAAGCCCGCTGAGCTACCACAGCACCGACGACCGGCGCATGCCATCGATTGAGAAACTCGACGAAATCGTGGGTCTGTGTCGCAAGCTCCTCTTTCCGGGATACTTCGGCCTGTCGGGCATGAACGGCCTTACCATCGGTTACCACCTCGGCACTGCCGCCGAACGGCTGTACCTCCTGCTCGCTGACCAGATATTCTCGGTACTCAACTTCCACACCGGACAGCCCGACGCAACACCGGCAGCCACCCTGCGTGCCGAAGCCGAGGAACACGCCGCCCGATTTATCGAGGCCCTGCCCGAGCTGCGCCGCCTGCTGACGACCGATGTCATCGCCACCTACAACGGCGACCCGGCCGCCGAGAGCTACGGCGAGGTGATTTACTGCTACCCGGCCATACGGGCCATGATCAACTACCGCGTTGCCCACCGGCTGCACACACAGGGCATACCCCTCATACCCCGTATCCTCACCGAGATGGCCCACTCCGAGACCGGCATCGACATACACCCGGCAGCCACCATCGGCGAATACTTCTCCATCGACCACGGCACGGGTGTCGTCATCGGCGCTACGGCCATCATCGGCAAGAACGTAAAACTGTATCAGGGCGTTACTCTCGGCGCCAAGAGCTTCCCGCTCGACGAGGAGGGCAACCCCATCAAGGGCATACCCCGCCACCCCATACTCGAAGACGACGTCATCATCTACTCCAACGCAACCATTCTCGGTCGCATCACCATAGGTCGCGGCGCCACCATAGGCGGCAACATCTGGGTTACCGAAGATGTAGCACCCAACACCCGCATTGTACAAAGTAAAGCCCGAAAATAATGGAATCTTCCACCACATTCATCGCAAAAACCTTTCAAGGCCTCGAAAAAGTCCTTGCAGCCGAAATCACCGCCCTTGGCGGAGAAAATGTCGAAACAGGACGCCGCATGGTATCGTTTACCGGCGACAAGGAGCTGCTCTACAAGACCAACCTGCACTGCCGCACCGCCCTGCGTATTCTCAAACCGATACATACCTTCACCGCCAGCGACCCCGACGAGCTGTATGCCCGGGTTAAGGAGGTAGACTGGACACGCTATCTCACGCCCGAGATGACCTTCTCGATCGACCCGGTCGTCTACTCCGACGAGTTCCGCCACTCCAAATTTGTTACCTACCGCGCCAAAGACGCCATCGCCGACTTCTTCAACGAGAAATACGGCAAACGCCCCTCGGTGCGGCTGAGCAACGCCGACATACTCATCAACCTGCACATCAACCAGACCACCTGCACCCTCTCGCTCGACAGCTCGGGCGAGTCGCTGCACCGCCGCGGCTACCGCGTGGCACAGACCGAAGCCCCGCTCAACGAGGTACTGGCCGCCGGCCTGTTGCTGCTGGCCGGCTGGGACGGCAGCCGCGACTTCATCGACCCCATGTGCGGCTCGGGTACCCTCCTCATCGAGGCGGCCCTCATCGCCACCGGGACCCCCGCCGGCATCTACCGCAAGGACTTTGCCTTCAAGCACTGGCACGACTACGACGAGGAGCTCTTCGACCGCCTCTACAACGACGAGAGCAGCGAACGCCCCTTCACCCATAAAATCTACGGCAGCGACATCCTGCCGGCCGCCGTGGAGATTGCCACCGCCAACATCAAGAACGCCGGCATGAGCCGCTACATCGACATCACCACCAAGCCCATGCAACAATATGCCGAGGGCGACATCGCCCCCGGCGGACTGCTGGTAACCAACCCTCCCTACGGCGAACGCATTACCAGCGACGACCTCATGGGTCTCTACTCGATGATAGGCACCCAGCTGAAACATGTGTTCAAAGGCTTCGACGCCTGGGTACTCAGCTACCGCAACGAATGTTTCGACCACATCGGCCTCAAAGCGGCCGCCCGCCTGCCCATTATGAACGGCCCGCTGGAATGTGAATTCCGCAAATACGAAATTTTCGACGGAAAATACAACGACTTCAAACGCGAAACCGGCGGCTTCAAACGGGAAAAGAAGAGCGGAGACGAACCGGCCAGACCGGCCTTTGCCAAATCCGAACGCCGCACCTTCGGCGAAGGAAAACCGGCAGCCAAACGCCGCACCTATGCCTTCGACGAACGGAAACAACGCAACGACGAGACAAGCGACCGTCCCACCTTTGCAGGCAAAGGCAAGGGTGCATTTGCCGAGAAACCCTTCCGCCATTCGGCTCCGGGCCGAAGAGACGAGAAACGGGAAGAGCGTTACGAGGCTCCCGAGCGACGTTTTGCCGCCGAATATGACTACGACGACGAAATAAAAATATCGCGCTACCGCCGCAACCGCCCCCACGGCGACGAGGCCGTGCGCAGCTACGTCATCGGCCGGAAACCCTCCATCGGCACCAACGACGAAACTGCCGCAGAGAAAAAAAACAAACCCTCGCGCCCCTTCCGCAAAAAAAAGTAACCCTACACCCGTCATGAAACGCCATCTTATCGTTCTGTTCTCGCTACTGCTCGCCATGAACGCCGCCGCACAAGAAAAGCAACTTACCGCACAAGACCTGATTCCGGGAGGCAAAAACACCTACCGCTTCGTGCCGCAAAGTCCGAAACAACTCTCCTTTGCCGGCGACAGCTACATCTACCGTCAGGGCGACACCCTGCTCACCGCCCGGCCCGGGCAGAAAAAGAGAGCCGTTTGGCTCACACTCGACCGGCTGAACCAGGGCCTCGAAGAGGCCGGCCTGAAAGCCGTGAAGTCGATACCCGCCTTTTCGGTCGAAGAGCGCGACGGCACCCCGCGGCTCGGCCTGTGGCTGCAATCGTCGTTCCTGCTTTTCAATCCCGAGACCGCCCGGGTCGACTACCGCATACCCTACCGCAAGGGCGACACCAACTTCGCCTATGAACCTCACCACAAGAGACTGGCCGTAACCCAGGGTCGCGACCTCGTGGTCATCGACAGCGACAGCAACCGCACGGTTGTCGCCCACGACGACAACGAAGCCGTATCGTTCGGAGCATCGAACGTACACCGCAACGAGTTCGGCATAAGCAAAGGCATCTTCTGGTCGCCACAGGGCAACGCCGTAGCCTTCTACCGCATGGACGAGAGCCGCGTAACCGACTACCCGCTCGTCGACATCTCGGCCCGCACGGCCGTCCTCAAAGCCACCAAATACCCCATGGCGGGCATGGCCAGCCACGAAGTGAAGGTGGGTGTCTGCCACCTCGCCTCGGGCGACACCGTGTACCTGCGCACCCCCGGCGAGAAAGACCAGTACCTGACCAACATCGCCTGGTCGCCCGACGAGTCGTGCATCTACCTGCAACGTCTCAACCGCGCCCAGGACACCAGCCGTCTCGAAGCCTACGACGCCACGACGGGTCGCCTGCTGCGCACCCTCTTTACCGAGACTTCGGAGAAATATGTCGAGCCGCAGCACCCCATCATTTTCCTGCCCGGACACGATGACCGCTTCGTGCTGCTCTCGCGTCGCGACGGCTACCACCACCTCTACCTCTACAACACCGAAGGGCGCCTGCTCCGCCAGCTGACCTCGGGACCGTGGGAAGTGCTCTCGGCCACCCCGTCGCCCGACGGAAAGTCGCTGCTCATCACCTCGACCGAGGCTTCTCCGCTCGAAACAAACCTTTACAAGGTATCTGTTGCCTCGGGCCGACGCACACGGCTCACCCCCCAAAGCGGCGTACACAACATCAGACTGAGCCGCTCGGGCCGCTATGCCATAGACCTCTTCTCCAACCACGAGACACCGCGCATCACCCAGCTCATCAACACCGCCAACGGAAAGGTCGAGACACTCCTCACGGCCGAGAATCCCTATAAGGGATACGCCCTGCCCAGCGTAGTGAGCGGCACCCTGACCGCGGCCGACGACACGACCACGCTCTACTACCGCGTAACACGCCCGCCCCACTTCGACCCCGAAAAGAAATACCCCGTCATCGTCTACGTCTACGGTGGCCCGCACGCCCAGATGGTAACCGACCGCTTCCTTTGGGGTGCCTCGGGCAACGACCTGCTCATGGCCACACGCGGCTATGTCGTCTTCACCCTCGACAACCGGGGCTCGGCCAACCGCGGCCTGCCTTTTGAAGCGGTAACCCACCACCGCCTGGGCGAAGAGGAGATGGCCGACCAGATGCGCGGCATTGCCTGGTTGCAGGCACAGCCGTGGTGCGACACCACACGCATCGGCATACACGGGTGGAGCTACGGCGGCTTCATGACCACCAACCTCATGCTCACCCACGGCGACGTATTCAAAGTGGGCGTGGCCGGAGGCCCCGTCATCGACTGGAAATACTACGAGGTGATGTATGGCGAACGCTACATGGGCACCCCGCAGAAAAACCCCGAAGGCTACAAAGGGTCAAACCTCAACCTCAAAGCGGGCAACCTCACCGGTCACCTGCTGCTCATACACTGCGACACCGACCCCGTGGTGGTGTGGCAACACAGCCTCTCGTTCCTGAAAAGCTGTATCCAGGCCGGCACCTACCCCGACTACTTCGTCTACCCGGGACACGCCCACAACGTCATCGGGCCCGAACGGGTACACCTCTATGAAAAAGTAATCCGCTACTTCGACGATTATCTGAAATAATTTATAAACACATACTGTCATGAATATTCTGTTATTAGGCTCGGGCGGCCGCGAAAACGCCCTGGCATGGAAAATAGCCCAAAGCCCCCGTGTGGAAAATCTCTATATCGCCCCGGGCAACGCCGGAACCTCACGCGTAGGAACCAACGTAGCCCTCTCGGCCACCGACTTCCCGACCCTCAAAGAGTTTGCACTCGCCCACGCCATCGACATGGTGGTGGTAGGCCCCGAAGATCCGCTCGTGAAAGGAGTCTATGACTTCTTCAAGAACGACGCGCAACTGGCCTCGATACCCGTCATCGGCCCGTCGGCCTCGGGTGCCCGCCTCGAAGGAAGCAAAGACTTTGCCAAAGCCTTCATGATGCGCCACAACATACCCACCGCCCGCTATGAGAGCTTCACCGCCGAGAACATCGATAAGGCCTATGCCTTCCTCGAAACCCTCGAAGCCCCCTATGTACTCAAAGCCGACGGTCTGGCCGCCGGAAAAGGGGTACTCATACTCCCCACCCTCGAAGAGGCCAAGGCCGAACTCAAAGAGATGCTCTCGGGCATGTTCGGAGAAGCCAGCCGCACGGTCGTCATCGAAGAGTTTCTCTCGGGCATAGAATGTTCGGTATTCGTACTCACCGACGGCAAGAGCTATAAAATCCTGCCCGAAGCCAAAGACTACAAACGCATCGGCGAGGGCGACACCGGCCTCAACACCGGCGGCATGGGTGCCGTATCGCCCGTACCGTTTGCCGACGCCACCTTCATGAAGAAGGTCGAAGAGCGCATCGTCGTGCCCACCATCGACGGACTGAAAGAGGAGGGTATCGACTACAAGGGATTCATCTTCCTCGGCCTCATCAACGTGAAAAACGAACCCATGGTCATCGAATACAACGTGCGCATGGGCGACCCCGAGACCGAAGCCGTGATGCTGCGTATCAAGAGCGACCTGGTAGACCTGCTCGAAGGCGTGGCCCAAGGCGACCTCGATAGCCGCACGCTCGAAGTCGACCCGCGCTCGGCCGTTACCGTCATGCTGGTATCGGGCGGATACCCCGGTGCCTATGAAAAGGGGAAAGTCATCACCGGTCTCGACGAGGTGACAGACAGCATCGTGTTCCACGCCGGTACCGCCGAGAAAGAGGGACAGGTTGTTACCAACGGCGGCCGCGTCATTGCCGTCAGCTCCTACGGAAAAGACAAGGACGATGCCCTGCAACGCTCGTTTGCCAATGCCTCGAAAATCCAGTTCGAGAAGAAATATTTCCGCTCCGACATCGGATTTGACCTTTAATTTCCCGAGATACCCCACAGCCGCATGACCTTCTCGACCGAGAAAATACGTTCAGCCATCGACAGCCGCCGCACCGTTGCCATCGTCTGGGCAGCCTTGTGGCTGCTGTCGCTGGTGGCACTTGCGGCCCGGGTTCCCGACGGGAGACTGACCGACATTCTGTCGGCCGGCGCTCCGCTGTGGAAAACGAGAGTCCTTACCTACCTCCTCCACATCGCCGCCATTACGCTGAGCGGCCTGTTGCTGCTGCGCCTCGACAACGCCTGCAACCTCATGCAGAAACGCACATGGCTGCCGGCCACGCTGTTTTTCTTCTTCAATGCCTGTGACCCTGCCCTGGCCGACCGGTTCAACATCGGCATCGTCATGTCGCCACTGCTGGTCGTGTGGCTCTACCTGCTGTTTGGCAGCTACCAGAAGCCGGGACAGGAAGCGGCCTTTGCCATCGGGCTACTCATCAGCGCCGCAGCGCTGTTGTGGCCGCCGACTGCCTGGTGGCTCATAGCCTTCGCCTTGGGGCTGGTCTATATGAAGGCCTTCACCTGGCGCTCCATCACGGCCCTGATACTGGGCGTGGCCACGACCGTGTGGCTGCTGTACAGCATCGGTCAGCTGTTTGACCTGACGCTCTTCTATCCGTTTGAATCATTTATCGACCTCGATACCCATCTGCCGTTTGCCATGCAGATGGGCACCGACAGCGACCTCATACGCTTCGGCATCATCGTACTGATAGGCATAGGCAGTTGCCTGTCGGGCTGCTACCTAATCTCCCGCAACAAGATACAGATATGGCGCAGCAACCGCTTTCTCGAAGTACTCTTTCTCTTCGTCGCGGCCGATGCCCTGCTCAACCCGTCGCGCATGGGCGACTTCCTCCCTCTGTTGCATCTTCTCGCCGCTCAGGCCGGCTCCTACTATCTGATACACGCCCGCAACCGCTACGTCGCCTACCAGGCATGCGTCGTAGCCGTCGTCTACCTCACTCTCTACCTATGGAATTTCTGACAACTCTGAGCGAATGGGGCTACGCAGGCCTCTTTATTGCGGCGTTCCTGGCCGGGAGCGTCCTGCCGTTCAGCTCCGAAGTCGTACTGGGACTGCTCATCGCCGCCGGATACGACGCCATCGGCTGCACCGTGGCAGCCTCCCTGGGCAACTGGCTGGGAGGCATCACCTGCTACTACATAGGCCGGCTGGGAAAAACCGTGTGGATTGAAAAATATCTCAAACTCTCGCACGAGAAACTCGAAAAGACGCAGCGTTTCCTGCAAGGGAAAGGTTCGCTCATGGGCTTTTTCTCTTTTGTTCCCGGCATCGGCGATGCCATCGTCGTGGCCTTGGGCCTCATGAGAGCCAATCTGCTTGGCGTCTCGCTCTCGATGCTGCTGGGTAAAGGCATTCGCTACTACCTTATCGCCATCGGCGTGGAATGGGCTTTCTGACGGCCGGTTTTCTTCGTTCTCCGCACTCCCCGCCGTCTCATAACTCAACGTTTCTACATCGGCGTTTTTCGCACATCGAGGTCTGTTTATCACAGGCCTTTTCTTTCGGCTACAACTACTCCGACAAACACCAGGGAGGGCAACCACCCGCCACATGTCTTGCGACACCGTGCGAGGCAGGCAACGCCTACGCACGCGCTTCCGGTCGCCCAACTCTCACCGACAATCGCTCTACACATAATGCCGCTGCCATAAAAAGAAGAGGCGGAGTGTCGTAAAAACTTCGGGAGGGGAGCCAGCTCTGTCTCACAAAAGAGTTCCTGCACACGCCCTACATTACTGCAACGGAAAGGCACGCTGCAACAATTCTCGGCCACGGAGCAGGTCGCGAAACATTGTTTACGTCTCATCCCCTATCACCCCCATCTCTCTTTATCCCCACAAAAGCAGCTTCCGCTCAAACACAAACGCCGGCCGACAGCACCGCCGGAAAAACAGAGCGAGGCCCTTCGGAGTTTCCGAAGGGCCTCGCTTCATATCGGGTAGGACAGCTTTTATCAAGCAGCCTCAGAAGCCATCATTTTGGTGAATTTCTTCTTCATCATTTCATAGGCAATGGGCACGGCAACAAACAAGGTCGAATAGGTACCGATAATCACACCGAGCAACATGGCGAAAGAGAAACTGCGGATAGAATCACCACCCAAAATAAAGATGGAGAGCAGCACAAGAGCCGTACTCAACGAGGTGCTGATGGTACGCGAAAGGGTACTGTTAAGTGCTTCATTGATGACAAGCCAACGGTCACGTTTGGGATAAATACCGATAACCTCCCGCACACGGTCGAACACAACCACCTTGTCGTTCACCGAGTAACCGATGTTGGTAAGAATGGCGGCAATGAAGGTCTGGTCGATTTCCATCGAGAAGGGAAGCAATCCGTTGAAGAGCGAATAAACCAACAGAATAATCACGGTATCGAATGCCAAAGAAGCAAGTGTACCGACACTGAATGCCAAGTCACGGAACCGTACCAACACATAAAGAGCGATGGCCAAGAGGGAAAGGACAACAGCCCAAACGGCACCGACAGTGATATCCTCGGCGATACTCGGACCTACTTTCTGTATACTCATCACATTCTCCGTCTCGAAAGCTTCTTGCGATTTGCCGCCCACCTCATCTTTGAGACCGTTATATATCAATGTAAGAATCTCTTGGTCGACCGTGTCGCTCGACTCATTGATGCGGTAATTGGTCGAAATGCGCACCTGGTTGCTTCCACCGATAGTGATGACGGTAGGAATATTATCTACAAACTGAGGTTTGAGAAGGTCGGCAATCTCCTGGGTGTTAACCGGCTTGTCAAAACGGACGATATAATTGCGGCCGCCCGAGAACTCAATACCTTTTTCAAGACCGCGCAAAGCAAAAGAGACACAACCGATAAGCACCAAAACCAAACTCAGTATATAGGCTTTCTTGCGGAACCCGAGGAAATTGATTTGCGGGTTGAGCAGCATATTGCGGGTCAAAGGCGTGGTAAAGGAAAGTTTCTTGAACCAATTCTTGTCGAGACCTCTCTCATAGAACAAACGTGTCATGAACACGGCCGTGAAGAAAGAGCAGACGATACCGATAAGCGTCGTGGTGGCAAAACCTTTGATGGGGCCCGAACCGAAATAGAACAGGATGATAGCGGTGATGACCGACGTCAAGTTGGAGTCGAAAATGGCCGAGAAAGCGTTTTTATAACCATCGGCAATGGCGTTTCTCAAACTCTTTCCGGCTCGCAATTCCTCCTTGGTGCGCTCATAAATAAGCACATTGGCATCGACAGCGACACCCAGCGATAGAATCAAACCGGCAATACCCGAAAGGGTGAGCACGGCTTGGAACGAAGCCAAAATACCTATCGTGAAGAACATGTTCAAAATAAGCGCCACGTTGGCCACCAAACCGGGTACTACTCCGTAAACACCTATCATATATATCATGAGGAGTACCAATGCGAATACGAACGAGAGCACACCGCTACGGATAGCCTCTTGTCCCAACGACGGACCGACAACGTCTTCCTGTACGATTTTCACGCTGGCAGCCATCTTACCGGTCTTCAAGACATTGGCCAAGTCTTTGGCCTCTTCGGGGGTAAATCCGCCCGATATCTGAGACGAACCGTTGGGGATTTCGGTATTGACAACAGGGAACGAATAGACATGGTCGTCGAGAACCACAGCCACGCAACGGCCGATATTCTCACGGGTGAGCTGGGCCCAGATTTTGGTACCCTCGGCATTCATCGTCATGCTCACAACGGGAGAGTTGGTCAGGGGGTCGAAATCTTCACGGGCATCGTTGATGACATCGCCTTCGAGGGCAGGACGACCGCCGGTGCTCGATTTCAGAGCTACCAACTGATAGTATTGTTCTTTTTCGTCGATGGCTTTTACCGTCCAGCAGAAACGGAGGTTGGTAGGCAGCATCTCACGCACCTGCGGCAGAGCGAGGTATGCACTCACGGTGGCGGTGTCGCGGTAGTGGGCATAGCCTACACCGGGGCTGGCTACGGGCTGACCGTTCTGCGAGATAGCGGGTTGCAAGCGGGAGAAAAGCGGGTTCTGACGTTTCCACAACGCCTCTTCTTCGCTTTCGCGGGTCAGTTCCGAGAGGTCGCCTTCGGCGCTTTTCTCTTCGGCAACTACCGGTTCGCCGTTGTTTTCCATACGGGCAATCAGGTCGTTGGCGGCAGCCAGGCGCGAGTAGATTTCGTTGAAGTTGTAGGTTTCCCAGAATTCGAGGTTGGCGCTACCTTGGAGCAACTTGCGCACACGCTCGGGCTCTTTCACACCGGGCAACTCGATAAGGATGCGGCCGTCTTTTTCGAGACGTTGGATGTTGGGCGAAACCACACCGAAACGGTCGATACGGGTACGGAGCACGTTGAAGGAGTTGTCGATGGCGCTGTTCAACTCTTCGCGCAATACAGCCACAACCTCATCGTTGGTGGCGCTGGGAGCGATTTTCTCTTTCAGCTGGTAGGTGCTGAATATGGAAGCCAAACGGATATTCGGATCGAGTTTCTTATATTCGTCGACAAAGATAGCCAGGAAGTCGGCATTGTCGGCCTGGTTGGCCGTAGCGGCATCAAGGGCAGCATTGAACTTGGCGTCGGGGTTGTTGTTGGAAAGCGAACGCAGCACGTCGGCAACCGAAATTTGCAGCGTAACGTTCATACCGCCTTTCAGGTCAAGGCCGAGGCCCACCTCCATCTCATTACACTGTTTCAGGGTGTAATAGCCGAGATAGACTTTCTCGGTGGCCATGGAATCGAGATAATTCTTGTAAGCAACAGGGTCGCCATTGGAAATTTCCTCTGCTTTCTTGTTATAGTAACGCGTTACAAACGAGAAAGAGATGTAGAAAAGGCATACCAAAGTCAGCAGAACTGCTAAAACCCTTATGAATCCTTTGTTTTGCATTGTGATTATTACTTTTTATGTTTTTGAAAATTATTTTTGTGTATTCGATTTAAGGTGCAAATATATGGCTTTTTTCGGTTACGGCTGCAAAAATACTAATTTTTGTCTACTCGGAAGCCAAAAAAGAAGTTATATTTCAAGGAGAAAAGCGCTATTTCTGCATCTTTGTCGTATCTTTGCCGTCGAGAACAACCTACATACATGAACCTGCATCGCCCTCTTCACAACCGGCCCGGAAAGGGCCTTGCCGCCGCCCTTGCCATTTTCATAGGGGTGTGCTGCTTCTCCTGCGCCAACATGGGCCGCCCCGGCGGGGGGCCCAAAGACGAGACGCCCCCGGTATTGAAGAAGAGCAATCCGCCGATAGGTACACTCCACTACGACAAGAACAAGATCACGCTCGAATTTGACGAAATAGTCCAAATCGAAAGCCCCAACGAGAAAATCATCATCTCGCCCCCACAGACCCAGATGCCGCAGATAACCAGCCTAGGCCGCACCGTCTCCATCGTGCTGAACGACTCGATGAAGCCCAACACCACCTACACCATCGACTGCGGCGACGCTATTGTCGACAACAACGAGAAGAACAAACTGCTCGATTTCAGTTTTCACTTCTCGACCGGCGACCACATAGACACCCTCGAAATGTCGGGCATACTGCTCAACGCCTCCAACCTCGAACCGGTGAGCGACATGCTGGTGGGCATCTATGCCCAACTGGCCGACACGGCCTTTACCACCCAACCTTTCCTGCGCATGAGCCGCACCGACGAATACGGCCGCTTCACCGTGCGTAACATCGCCGAGGGCACCTACCGCATCTTCGCCCTCAAAGACGGCAACCGCAACTACTTCTTCGACAACGCCACCGAAGACATTGCCTACCTCGACTCGGTCTTCACCCCCACCGTCACCATGGAGTGGCACAGCGACACGATATGGGCCGACACCAGTACCATCGACACCATCATCACCTCGCTGCAACCGCACTACCGCCCCGATGGCATCGTGCTGCGCGCCTTCAATGAAAACTACAAGGCCAGCTATTTCGAAAAATACGACCGCAACGACCGGCGCAAAGTAACCCTCTTCTTCTCGGCACCCCAGGACTCGCTGCCGCTCATTACCCCGCTGAACTTCCCCGCCGAAGATTGGGCCATCATCGAGAAGAGCGCGACCAACGACACCCTTACCTACTGGCTGCGCGACTCACTTGTCTACAACAACGACTCGCTGCGCATCGTGGCACGCTACCTCCGCACCGACTCCCTGCAACAGCTCTCGTTCTACAACGACACCATGCAATGGGTCTACCGCGAAAGAAAACGCTCGTCGCGCAACAAAAAGAAATCGGACGACACCGATACCCTGCCGCCACCCATCGAGTTCATGCCCATAGAGAACCGTAGCGGCACGACCATCGACTACTACGCCTCGCCGGTCTACATATTCGGCCAGCCGGTGAAACGTCTCGACACGCTTGCGGTGCATCTCGAACGCAAAGTCGACACCCTCTGGGTGCCGGTCGACGAATACTCGTTCCTGCCCGAACCCGAACAGCCCCGTGCCTACCGGTTGAGAAACAAATGGGTATCGGGCGGCGAATATCGCTTCACACTCGACTCCCTAGCTGCCGAGAGCATCTACGGCAACCCCACCAATACCCTGTCCCACAACTTCAAGGTAAAGGCCATAGAAGAATATTCCAACCTGCTGGTGCGCACCATCGGCATTACGGGCCCGGCGTTTGTAGAACTGCTCAACAACTCCGACCAGCCCATCTACAAGGCCCGGGTGAAAAACGGCTCGGCCCTCTTCCGCTATGTCAATCCCGGCACCTATTATATGCGGTTGTGCATCGACAGCAACGACAATGGGGTGTGGGATACCGGCAACTATCGGGAGAAACGGCAACCCGAAGAGGTGTTTTACTACCCCGGCAGCCTTTCGCTGCGGGCCAACTGGGACGTAGACCAGTCGTGGGACGTCTATGCCACCCCCATCGAGAGCCAGAAGCCCTACGACATCGTCAAGAACAAGCCCAAAGACGCTCAGACCGATACACAGGCCGAGGAAGAGGAACAAGGCCCCATCTACTCCAACCAGCCCACCCTCACCGGCGGCCGCACCAGCCGCTGACAGGCCGGCATCGCACCAGACCTTATCTTTTGAAACCGCTCCGTTTTTACAAAAATTTCCATCTATGCGGTATTTTGTTAAAAAAAGTATTACATTTGCGGCTTCAAAAAATTTTAAGGTAAACCTATGAAGATTGATTTTCAGCCCAAACTGTTGGAAGGATTGCGCCACTACTCGCGCGAAAAATTCATGGCCGACCTCATGGCCGGTATCATTGTGGGCATCGTAGCATTGCCGCTTGCCATCGCATTCGGTATCGCATCGGGCGTAACACCCGAAAAAGGTCTCATCACCGCCATCGTCGGCGGCTTCATCGTCTCGGCCCTGGGCGGCAGCTCGGTGCAGATAGGAGGCCCCACCGGCGCATTCATCGTCATCGTATTCGGTATCATACAGGGCTACGGCCTCGAAGGGCTTGCCATCGCAACGGCCATGGCAGGCGTCATGCTGGTCATGATGGGTCTCTTCCGTCTGGGCGGCATCATCAAGTTCATACCCTACCCCATTGTCGTGGGTTTCACCAGCGGTATCGCCCTCACCATCTTCACCACACAGGTCAAAGACCTGCTGGGCCTTACCGTCGACAAGCTCCCGGCCGACTGTCTCTCGCAGTGGGCCGTCTACTTCCGGCACCTCGACACCATCAACCCGCTGTCGCTCTTCATTGGCGTGGCCAGTATTCTCATCATCGCCGTCATGCCCAAGATATCGCGCAAGATACCGGGTTCGCTGGTAGCCATCATCATCATGACGGTCGTTGCCTACCTTATGAAAGAGGTATGGGGCATCACCGGTATCGAAACCATCGGCGACCGGTTCGACATCAGCAACGAGATACCCGACCCACAGCCACTCCACCTCGACATGGCCACCATCAACCAGCTGCTCTCGCCGGCCTTCACCATCGCCATCTTGTGTGCCATCGAGTCGCTGCTCTCGGCTACTGTGGCCGACGGTGCCGTGAGCGAACACCACAACTCCAATACCGAACTCATAGGTCAGGGCGTCGCCAACATCGTCGTGCCCTTCTTCGGCGGTATTCCCGTGACAGGAGCCATCGCCCGCACCATGACCAATATCAACAACGGCGGCCGCACCCCCGTAGCCGGCATCATACACGCCGTGGTGCTACTGGCCATCTTCCTGCTGCTCATGCCACTTATCAAACTCGTACCCATGGCCTGCCTGGCCGGCGTACTCGTAATCGTGGCCTACAACATGAGCGGTTGGCGCACCGTGCGTTCGCTGCTGAAAAATCCCAAGTCCGATGTAGCCATTCTCGCCACGACATTCATTCTCACCGTCGTCTTCAACCTCACCATCGCCATCGAGATAGGTCTGCTGCTGGCCGTGCTGCTCTTCCTGCGCCGTGTGTCGGAGAATGTGCAGATTTCGGTATTGAAAGATGAGCTCGACGTGGCCCAGGGCACCGAGATGACCCAGCACGAGACGCTGAATATCGCCAAAGGCGTGGAGGTATACGAAATCAACGGTCCGTTCTTCTTCGGAGTGGCCACGAAGTTCGATGAAGTGATGCGCGAGATGGGCGACAAACCGGTGGTGCGCATCATTCGCATGCGCAAAGTGCCTTTCATCGACTCGACCGGCCTGCACAACCTGCAAATACTCGTCGAGTCGTCGCACCGCGAGGGCATACGGGTCATACTCTCGGGTGTCAACCCCTCGGTACAGGAAACACTCTACAAGTCGGGGCTCAACAAAATCATCGGCAACGAAAACATCTGCGACCACATATCCAAGGCCGTAGAAAAGGCCAACGCCCTCGTCGAGCTCAACGAGAAACTGAAATAATAATCTTCCCCCCAATAAAAAGAGAAACGGCTGTCTCCGCAGGGAGACAGCCGTCATTATTATCGGTGAATCAGCTATCGGGGAAAACAATTCTAATCCTGCCGCTCTTCTCCTCGTGGAAGATGCTCCAACAGAATAGTATGTTTCGTTTTTACGCGAACCTTAAAAAGGGCATCGTCGCTGCTGACCCGCAAATAATTGAAATCGGGTATGATTATAAACCCTCCATTTCCATAGTGAGAATTCTCCCAAGAATATATCCACTTGTCCCAATAAACGGTCCGGCCTTTTTTGTCCTTAAAGATGATCACATCTTGCATAATACCGAACGAGTCCATCACATCTTGCATACTGGCATCGGCAATAACGCCGAACGATGCCATCACCTCTTCCGAACAACCGTTCTCATAATAATACATCGTGTCCCACTGAAACGGGGTGAGGTGCGACAGGTCGACTATGGTATCGCTTGTATTCCAGCCGGCCAACATCATTCGGTCGAAATGGCTGTACTCGTCCTTGTTACACCGCATGAGAAAAAGCAATATAATCACTCCCACACAGCAGGAGAAAATCAGCAGGACATTCTTTATGCCTCGCAAAATCCGTTTAATCAGAGTACAAATTGAAATACGCATTATTCTTTTGGTTTATCATTCCGTTCTCGCCTATCGTTTCATATTCACTCTTGGCTTTTTCATATCTTTCTGCCGAAGTGAGAACATAGGTAAAGTTGTCGGATAACGAAGAGTCTTAATTTTTATAGGCCTCCTTTTGCAAAGATAGCATTTTTCCCGAATCATCATCTGCCCCGGGGTTATATACAAGAAATTCATCTCTCTTTTTTTCATTTTCATCGTACCATAACAATGAAAATGCATTTTTGTCGGAATATAAATCGGCCATAAATTTTATTTTTGAATTATTTCTGGCAAAAATATCTCCGTAAGCCATCTTTCCCGTGTGATATTTATACAAAACGAATCATCATCCGGCCCAGTATAGTTTCCAACACCCAAGCGGCTGTTCACGCCCTATATCGGTTTCGTTTTCGGAGAGAATTATTTTTCTTTCGATTATCTTCTTGCACAACTCGCAAAAAAGATGTTACTTTGCAGCCACGATATGTGGATGGATTTGGCTGCTTGCAACCACACTAAAAAACTGCTAAAACGGTAATTACCCCCGCCCCGACCCCTACGGCCGGAAAACCGCCCCGCATTTTTCTCCCCCTCCATCTCTTATCGGAAGTTATTTTTTTAACCGACAAAAACGATAAGAAATGAACTATCTCTTCACCTCCGAATCGGTATCGGAAGGACACCCCGACAAGGTGGCCGACCAAATTTCCGACGCCATTCTCGACGAATTCCTCGCCTACGACCCCCAATCGAAGGTCGCCTGCGAAACGCTGGTAACCACCGGACAGGTGGTTCTCGCCGGCGAAGTGAAATCACAAGCCTACATCGACCTGCACGAGGTGGCCCGCCGGGTCATCAACCGCATCGGCTACACCCGCAGCGAATACAAGTTCGACGGCGACTCCTGCGGCGTGTTCTCGGCCATACACGAACAGTCGGCCGACATCAACCGCGGCGTGGAACGCGCCGATGCCATGAACCAGGGCGCCGGCGACCAGGGCATGATGTTCGGCTATGCCTGCAACGAGACCGACAACTACATGCCGCTCGCCCTCGACCTCTCGCACCTGCTGCTGCGCGAACTGGCCGTCTTGCGCCGCGAGAAAAACGAGATGCCCTACCTGCGCCCCGACGCCAAGTCGCAGGTGACGGTAGAGTATGACGAGCAACACCGTCCGGTGCGCATACACACCATCGTCATCTCGACCCAGCACGACGAGTTTATCGCCCCCACCGACAACACCCCCGAAGCCCAGGCCCAGGCCGACCGCAAGATGCTCGACCGCATCGCCGACGACGTGCGCCGCACGCTGTTGCCCCGCGTCATCGCCCAACTGCCCGAGCGTGTGCAGCGGCTCTTCGACGACCGACTTATCCTGCACGTCAATCCCACCGGCAAGTTTGTCATCGGCGGTCCCCACGGCGACACCGGTCTCACCGGCCGTAAAATCATCGTCGACACCTACGGGGGCAAGGGTGCCCACGGCGGCGGAGCCTTCTCGGGCAAAGACCCCTCGAAGGTCGACCGTTCGGCTGCCTATGCCGCCCGCCACATGGCCAAGAACATGGTCGCCGCCGGCATTGCCGACGAGGTGCTGATACAGGTATCCTACGCCATCGGCGTGGCCCAGCCCGTGAGCCTCTTTGTCAACACCTACGGCACGTCGCACGTTGCCCTGAGCGATGCCGAGATTGCCTGCGAAATAGGCAAAATCTTCGACCTGCGCCCCAAAGCCATCGAAGAGCGACTCAAACTGCGCCAGCCCATCTACGAAGAGACAGCCGCCTACGGCCACATGGGTCGCCAGCCCCGCACGGTACACAAGACCTTCACCTCGCGCTACGAGAAACCCGTAGAACTCGACGTGGAACTCTTCACCTGGGAAAAACTCGACTATGTCGACTCCCTGAAAAAAGCCTTTTCTTTATAAATCATTCAACACGATAATCCTATGAGCGAGAAATCCCAATTCAGCCCCGAAACCCTCTGCGTGCAGGGCGGGTGGAACCCCAAGAACGGAGAGCCCCGCGTACTGCCCATCTACCAGAGCACAACATTCCGCTACTCAACCAGCGAACAGATGGCCCGCCTTTTCGACCTCGAAGAGAGTGGCTACTTCTATACCCGACTGCAAAACCCCACCAATGATGCCGTGGCGTCTAAAATCGCCGCCCTCGAAGGGGGTGTAGGCGCCATGCTCACCTCATCGGGACAGGCCGCCAACTTCTACGCCATCTTCAACATCTGCGAGGCAGGCGACCACTTTGTATGCTCGTCGACCATCTACGGCGGCACCTTCAACCTCTACGGCGTTACCTTGAAGAAACTCGGCATCGACGTTACCTTCATCGAACCCGACGACGACGAAGCCACCATCGAAGCGGCTTTCCGACCCAACACCAAGGCCCTCTTCGGCGAGACCCTCTCCAACCCCGGCATGCAGGTGCTCGACATCGAGAAATTTGCCCGCATCGCCCATCGGCACGGTGTACCCCTCATCGTCGACAACACCTTTGCCACCCCCATCAACTGCCGCCCCTTTGAATGGGGAGCCGACATCGTTACCCACTCCACCACCAAATACATGGACGGCCACGCCACCTGCGTGGGCGGTGCCATTGTCGACAGCGGCAATTTCGACTGGGAAGCGCACGCCGACAAGTTCCCCGGCCTCACCCGTCCCGACGAGTCGTACCACGGACTAACCTACACCAAAGCCTTCGGCAAGTTGGCCTACATCACCAAAGCTACCGCCCAGCTCATGCGCGATCTGGGTTCTACACAATCGCCCCAAAACGCCTTCCTGCTCAACCTCGGACTCGAAACCCTGCACCTGCGCATGGCCCGTCACTGCGAGAATGCCCAGAAAGTGGCCGAGTTCCTGCAAAACTCTCCGCAAGTGGCCTGGGTACACTACCCGGGACTGCCCGGCGACAAATACCACGCACTGGCCCGGAAATATATGCCTAACGGCACCTGCGGCGTCATCGCCTTCGGATTGAAAGGTTCGCGCCAGGAGGCCATCGAATTTATGGACCGCCTGAAACTCGCCGCCATCGTCACCCATGTGGCCGATGCCCGCACTTGTGTGCTGCACCCCGCCAGCCACACCCATCGCCAACTGAGCGACGAACAGCTTATCGAGGCCGGCGTAGCTCCCGACCTGATACGCCTCTCGGTAGGTATCGAGAATGCCGACGACATCATCGCCGACCTGTGCCAGGCCATGAACGGATAAGAAAAATTCTTTCATAAAGACAGAGCGCCCCGCCGACAAGTTTTGTCAGCGGGGCGCTCTGTCTTTGTCAGGAGATTACTGCAAAAGGGCTTTTCGCCGTTCTACCTCAGCTCTCAAATTGTTAAACCATGTGTTATAGACCTCGGCCTCTTGCACCATGCTGTTTTTTGTCGATTTATTCTGTATACCCCACTGTCCGTTGGTTGTAGAAATACTTCCTTCATAAATAGTCAATTTTACCTCTGAAAGGCCCTCGTTAACTGGCTGTATAAATACGGCAACTTGTGCGGTTGTGGCATCTGTCGACGATCCAAGGAAGAAGCGCTGTACTGCCGCATTCTTGTTATCGACTTGCTTATTTGCGTTGATAATACCACTTTCACGATCGGTATTGGTCACCAGAAAACCTTCGGACTGCAACAACGATATCACAGATGAAAAAGCCAACGAATAACCGGCTTCTATTTGTCGTGTTGTCATCATTTTCAACTCAGTAGGGGTAAGAGTCTTTTGGGTACCACACGAAAACAGAAACAAGGGCAAAACCATAAATAATAAGATTCGTTTCATAGTCATGAATTAAAAATTTGTCGATATTACGGAATAATCTTTTACTACATCTGTACTATCAAATACGATAATAAGGTCAAACGATTTATTAGAAGAACTTACCGAGGCTCGTTCCCCGAAAAGAAAATTGGTCTGACCGCCTTTCTGCACCACACTCATGCGGTTGTAACTCCACACTTCGTTGTTGGAGCGATTTTTGGTTACCATGTTGGGCGAACCGAATATCTGCAAAATCTCAGCCTGCGATGTCTTCCCTTTCTCTATCTTACTCTTTACCATACCGAAAGTAAGATTTGAGGAAGGAGCATATTCATCGCCAGCTCCGTATTTGTAACTTTGGCAACTCGACAACAGAAAAAACAACGACAAGAGAAAACTTAATTTTTTCATATTTGCTTCTTTTCTGCAAAGATAAATATTAATATTATTTCGTAAAACTTTTCTGTCATTTTTCTCAAAAAATTTTAGAATGATTATCAGGAAAAAATACTCTCCTTTCGATTGTTTGCGATATTTTCCATACATTTGTCGAAATGAGGGGCTTCGGCCTGCATGAATATTTTTGAAACAAGATACACGCAATGAGACATTCGGCATACAGCATCTTTCTATTCTTCGCCCTTCTTCTCACCGCCTGCGGGGGAGAGGAGAAAGAGGGTTTCACCATCACCGCCGAGCTTGATGTGCCCGAGCAGAGCTACCTCTACTTCTGGCAAGAAGAGCTGAAAAAGGGCATCACCGTCGACACGGTCCTCGTCGAGGAGGGAAAGGCCGAATACAAAGGCATTTGCCAGGAGATGGCCCGCATCGAAATCACCACCGAGGCAGGCGAGCGCGTAGTCTCGCTCTACGCCAAGAACGGCAACAAGATAAAACTGAAAGGCTCCATAAAAGCCCCCTACGAAATAACCTTCTCGGGAACAAACGAGATGGAACAGGTGGGAAAATTCCGCAACGACAACCACACGTTGCTGCAACGCATTGCCGACGATGACCGGGCATTCTTCGCCCTCATCGACGATACCCTGCGACAGAAAGAGCGGGCACTCTGCACCGACACCCTGCATCGCCGCGTGGAGGAGTTTGCCGGTGCCAATCCCCAATCCTACGCCTCGACCATACTCATCTACGACTACCTGCTCGCGCCCGCCACCGTCGACAGGGCCGACTCGCTCCTGCGCAGCCTCGCCCCCGAGGCCAAGCCGGTATCGTTGCTGGCCAAGGCCGAACTCTTCATCGCCGATACACGGAAAAATCCCGAAGGCAAGATGCTGCCCTACATGACCTTCCGCACCCCGGCCGACAGTGTCATCAACACCGGCGGATTCCGCCGCCGCACCACACTCTTCACGGTGTGGGCCTCGTACGACTCACTCTCGCGCCGGGAGATGCAGGTGATACGCACCCTACGGCAAAAATACGCCCCCGCTTACCTCAACATAGTGAGTGTCTCGCTCGACGCCGACAAAGAGGCCTGGCGTGAGACCCTGCGCACCGACTCGCTGCAAGCGTGGCCCCACTGCCTGCTGGAAGAGGGGTGGAACGCCAACCAGGTCGAGAACCTCGGCTTGCAGAGAATCCCCACCTCATTTATCATCAACGGTAACGGACGCATCGTAGCCAAGAACCTCCACGGCGACGAACTCATCGAGGCCGTTGACCGGACCGTAGCCGAAGTGGGCGAAGACAAGACCTACGGCGAGAAACCTTCTTCTCCACGCCGCCCCACAAGACGGTAACCGGCGGACGGAAACCGCTCACCCCCCGTAACTGTCGGAAACCGATTGAAGGTGGAGAGAAAAAGTGGGGGAAGGCACACACAGCGGCAAAAACAGAAACAACCGATGGCAGAAACCTGAGAGTCAAGGTTCCCCAAAAGGGGCGTGAGGCAGAGGAGCAGCAGAGCATAAGCGGCAAGAGAGGTGGATTCCAGAGAGGGCAAGGGGGAGACAAGAAAGAGCAAAAAGAGAAAAAAACAGATAAAGCAGAAGGCAAGATGTTGGTCAAAGTTTTCGGAGCAGCCATGCAGGGCATCGACGCCCTGACCGTAACCATCGAAGTAAACTGTTCGCAAGGCATTCACTTCTACATGGTAGGGCTGGCCGACACCGCCGTAAAAGAGAGCCACGAACGCATACGCTCGGCCCTGCAACACAACGGCTACAAATTTCCGCACCGCCAACTCATTATCAATCTCGCACCGGCCGACCTGCGTAAAGAGGGTTCGGCCTACGACCTGCCGCTGGCCATCGGTATCCTGGCCGCCGCCGAAGAGATTTCGGCCGAGAAACTCGGCCGCTACATGATTATGGGTGAACTCTCGCTCGACGGCTCGATACTCCCCATACGCGGCGCGCTGCCCATTGCCATACTGGCTCGGGCCCAAGGGTTCGACGGACTCATCGTGCCCCGTGCCAACGTGAGAGAGGCCGCCGTCGTCGACCGGCTGCACGTCTACGGGGTCGACAACATCAAAGAGGTGGTCGACTTCTTCAACGGCGACCGGGAGCTGACCCCCACCGTCATCGACACCCGGGCTGAATTTTTTGCCGCCCAGAACAACTTCGACCTCGACTTTGCCGACGTAAAGGGACAAGAGAATGTGAAACGCGCCTTTGAAGTGGCTGCCGCCGGCGGCCATAACCTCATCATGATAGGTCCGCCGGGAGCCGGAAAATCGATGATGGCCAAACGCATCGCTTCGATACTGCCGCCCCTCACCCTGCACGAGGCTCTCGAAACCACCAAGATACACTCCGTTGCCGGCAAGATGGAGCGCAACGGCACCCTCCTCACCCAACGGCCGTTCCGCGCCCCGCACCACACCATATCGAGCGTAGCCCTGGTGGGTGGCGGCACATTCCCGCAGCCGGGCGAGATATCGCTGGCCCACAACGGCGTGCTTTTCCTCGACGAGCTGCCCGAGTTCTCACGCCAGGTACTCGAAGTGATGCGCCAGCCGCTCGAAGACCGCAAAATCACCGTTGCCCGCGCCAAGTACACCATCGAATATCCGGCCAGCGTGATGCTCGTGGCCTCGATGAACCCCTGCCCCTGCGGCTACTACAACCACCCCGAAAAGAAATGCATCTGCCAGCCGGGTGCGGTGCAACGCTACCTCAACCGCATCTCGGGACCGCTGCTCGACCGCATCGACATACAGGTCGAGATTGTACCCGTCCCGTTTGAGAAACTCTCCGACAGCCGGCAGGGCGAGCCCAGTGCCGCTATTCGCGAACGGGTGGTCCGCGCCCGGGAGATTCAGAGCGAACGCTTCAAGGATATTCCCGGCATCTACTGCAACGCCCAGATGAACAGCCGCCTGCTCAACACGTTTGCCCGCCCCGACGAGGCAGGCCTCGCCCTGCTGCGGACGGCCATGACCCGCCTCAACCTCTCGGCCCGCGCCTATGACCGCATACTCAAAGTGGCCCGTACCATCGCCGACCTGGCCGGTAGCGACAACCTCCTGGCCGAACACATTGCCGAAGCCATCAACTACCGCAACCTCGACCGCGAAAACTGGGCGGGATAATCTCTCTGTACTCCATCGACACATTCGGATGAGATAACATTCCGAAACATTTTCAGGGCTTAAAATTTGTTATTTCACAGGAAATTTTATATTTTCGAGGAGAGTGTACTACCCGAATACACTCCAACGGAGTAGCCGAAAATCCAATAAAAGAGTAGGAAAAACCTTTTTAACCACAGAATTATGTACTGGTATTTAAGATGCTGGAAATTGGCTTTCTTCTTGAATGGGCGGGCACGTCGCAAAGAGTATTGGACATTTGTTCTTGTTAATTTTATAGTCTACCTATTCTTGCGTATTCTTCTAGTAGCCATGACATATGACACCTCAGAATTTGGTCCGTTCATTATATTTATAATAGCCTGCATATATGCCCTTGCCATAACTCCCTCGGGTATTTCCGTAGCTGTTCGTCGGCTACACGACACAGGGAGAAGCGGATGGTGGTCTCTATTAGCATTCATTCCTCTTATCGGTTCAATATGGCTCACCGTGCTGCTTTGCCTCGACAGCGAACCCGGAGAAAACCAATGGGGTGAAAATCCGAAAGGTATAGAGGCAGAAGAGGCTGCGTAATCCCAAAAGGGTTTTATCATTTATAAAATGAAAGCGGCGGTGCGACCCTGCAAGGAGAGGGAGCATCGCCGTTTTTGTATCAACGGTTCGCATCAACTAATGAGACTGAAATCGATTTTGCGACGGAAGAGTTTTTCGAGCTGGCGGGAGAGTACACCATTCTCGGGCTTGGCAAGGTCGGGGTCGGCATCGAGCACTTCGGTAGCTATCTCGCGGGCAAGTTGCAGAATCTGACCGTCCTTGGCAAGGTTGGCGATGCGCAGGTCAAAGGCGATGCCGCTCTGCTGCGTCCCCTCCATGTCGCCGGGGCCACGCAACTGCAAGTCGGCCTCGGCAATCTCAAAGCCATCGTTGGTACGGGTCATGATTTCGATGCGCTTGCGGGTGTCGTCGGAGAGCTTGTGCGACGTTACCAGCACACAATAAGACTGGTCGGCGCCGCGTCCCACACGCCCGCGCAACTGGTGCAGCTGGGAGAGGCCGAAGCGCTCGGCATTCTCGATGACCATAACCGTAGCGTTGGGCACATTCACCCCCACCTCTATCACCGTGGTGGCCACCATAATCTGAGCTTCGGCCGATACAAACCGCTGCATCTCGGCCTCTTTCTCGGCCGGTTTCATCTTGCCGTGTACCATGCACACGGTATATTGCGGAAAGACCTCCTTGACCTGACGGAAACCCTCTTCCAGATTTTTCAGGTCGATTTTCTCGCTCTCCTGTATGAGCGGGTAGACGATATAGACCTGGCGTCCCTGTTCGACCTGGCGGCGTATCGACTCATAGAGTTCGGCCCGCCGGTTATCGTAGCGGTGTATTGTCGTTACGGGTTTGCGGCCGGGCGGCAGCTCGTCGATGACCGACACATCGAGGTCGCCATAGACGGTCATGGCCAGGGTGCGGGGAATGGGCGTAGCCGTCATCACAAGAATATGGGGCGGACAAGAGTTCTTGCGCCAGAGGCGGGAGCGCTGCTCGACACCGAAGCGGTGCTGCTCGTCGATGACGACAAAACCCAGATTGTTGAAAACCACCGTATCTTCGAGCAGAGCATGGGTACCGACAAGGATTTTCACCTCGCCCGAGAGCAGCCCGCGGTGTATCTCGTCGCGCTGTTTCTTGCGGGTCGAACCGGTAAGCAACTCGATGCGCACGCCGATAGGGGCAAGCAGGCCGCTCAGGGTCTCATAATGCTGGGTGGCCAGAATCTCGGTAGGCGCCATCATGCAGGCCTGGTAACCGTTATCGACGGCCATGAGCATCGACATGAGAGCGACAAGGGTCTTGCCGCTGCCCACATCGCCCTGCAAGAGACGGTTCATCTGCCGGCCACTGCCCACGTCGGCGCGAATCTCTTTGAGCACCCGCTTCTGGGCGCCGGTCAGTTCAAACGGCAGGCACTCGCGGTAGAAACGGTTGAAACACTCACCGATAACGGTAAAGGGAAACCCGCCCAACCGCCGCATGCGCTGCCGGGTATAGCGCAGGATATTGAGTTGCAGATAGAAAAGCTCCTCGAATTTGAGCCGGAACTGAGCTTTGCGCAACTGCTCGGGCGAGGCCGGGAAGTGTATGTGGTAAAGCGCATCGCTGAGATACTCGACATGAGAACGGGCAATGACCGAGGCCGGGAGTGTCTCGGGCAGGGAGCGGGGTATGACCTTCCATAAGGTGGAGATGATTTTCTGCACGGCCTTGGAATTGAGGAAGTGCGACTTCATCTTCTCGGTCGTAGTATAGTAGGGCTGCAAACCCGCTGCCCCGTCGATATCGACATCGACGGGATCGATTTCGGGGTGGGCTATATTGAGACGGCTGCCAAAGAGCGTGGGGCGCCCGAAGAGGGTGTACTCCACCCCCGGCTTGTAACGCTCCTGTATGTACTTGATGCCCTTGAACCACACCAGCTCTATGGTGCCGGTAGCGTCGGCAAAAAGGGCGGTAAGACGCCGCTTGTGCCCCTCACCCTGTGCCTCGTAGCGCACAATTTTTCCCCGCAGCTGTATGTAGGGCATCGTGCCGTTGATTTCGCGTATGGTGTAGGTATGCGAGCGGTCGATGTATTTGTAGGGATAATAGTGCAGGAGGTCTTCGTAGGAGTAGATGCCCAACTCCTTGTTGAAGAGTTCCGCCCGCTTGGGTCCCACCCCGGGAAGGAACTTGATATCGTTTTTTGAAAGTTCACTCATCGGCCTGCAACAGAATTTCGGCCACTGCCAGGTCGCGCGGCGTCGTAATCTTTATGTTGTCGACATCGCCATCGACCAGAGCGACGGCCTGGCCGGCCGCCTCGACGACCGAGGCATCGTCGGTAAAATCGTCTTGATAAGGGCTGGCATAGGCCCGGAGCAGAAGGTCGGAGCGGAAAACCTGTGGGGTCTGCACACTGCGGTAGGCACTGCGCGGCACGGCCACACTGCCGCCTTCGGCATCGACCCGACGCAGCGAATCGACCACCGGAACGGCCGGAACGGCAGCACCATACCGGGCCGCGGCTGCAAAAAGGTCGGTAATGAGACGAGGCGAAACAAAGGGTCGCACCCCGTCGTGTACGGCAATAAGGGAGACTCCTGCCGGCACCGCCTGCAACCCGTTGTAGACAGAGTGAAAGCGGGTAGCCCCACCCGTCACCACCCGATGCGGAAGGGCAAACGAATACTGCCGACACAACTCCTGCCAAAGCGAGAGATGAGCCTCGGGCAAGACCAGCACGAGACCTATCGCCGCATCGCAGCGATGAAACGCTTCGAGCGTACGCATCAGCACCGGACGCCCGCCGATGGGCAGAAACTGCTTGGGAAGCTCCTTTCCCATGCGCAGCCCCTTGCCGCCGGCCACTATCACGACACACTTCTCCATAACTTGCGCTGTTTTTACTTCTAACAAAAGTAATACAAAAATGCAAATGATAAAAATCTGTCTCCGCCGAATTGTTTCATATCTTTATCAATCAACCGGATACAAAGGGTACATTTTGCGATATTGTTGCAAATTCGCTATTTTTTCGCCGAGACAGAGAGAGGATTTCAAGATAAATCTTTATCTTTGAAAAATTTGGGTTTCGACGTCTGCCCTATCTACCTCGGTGGAAACCGGAAATTAGGGCCGACCCGCACCCCCCGCCACACTGTCAAAAACGAAATAAGAAAATGATACAAAAATACAGACTGACGCTACTCCTTCCGCTGCTCCTCCTGGGAATATCGCACCCCTCGGCAAACGCCCAAGAAATCGACGGCTCCGTACAGAAACACATCGCCATACAGAAACGCAACAATCTCATCAACAAAGACCTGCCCTCCATACTGAGCATCGACGACTCGATAACATACAGCCGCCGGCTCGAACAGGAATACGGCATCGCACCGGCCAGCGAACTCTACGGCGACGTGTGGGTGAACCGCTGGATAAACCCCTACCGCAGCGCAGGCGTGCAGCTGCCCGACACCTTCGCCATCAACGTGGCCAACTACTGCATACCCGTCGTCGGCCGCAAAACTTCGGACTACGGGTTCCGCCGTTACCGCATGCACCGCGGCGTAGACATCAAACTGGCCATAGGCGACACCGTGCGCGCCGCATTTGCCGGGCAGGTGCGATTTACCAACTACGAACGCCGCGGTTACGGCTACTATGTGGTGATGCGCCATACCAACGGACTGGAAACCATCTACGGACACCTCTCCCGGTTTCTCGTGAAAGAGGGCGACATCGTGAAGGTGGGCGACCCCATAGCCCTCGGCGGCAACACCGGGCGCTCGACGGGTGCGCACCTGCACTTCGAGGTACGGTTTCTCGGCCTTGACCTCAACCCGAACGAGATATTCGACTTCAACGACAACAAGATACACAACGACATCTTCGTATTCCGTTCGGCACCCTACCGGGCCGGCACCGAAACCTACTACGCCAACGGTGTAACCTACTCGGTCTACCGCGTGCGCCGGGGCGACACCCTCACCTCGATTGCCCGCAAATACAGGACATCGATCAACGCCCTCTGCCGGCTGAACAAGATAAGCCCCAAGCGCACCCTGCGCATAGGACAGCCCATTCGCATCAACTGACCTCTGCAAACATATCTCCCCAGACAAACATTCACACCAAATACTCAACCGTATGCAACAGACCATTAAAAAAGTGCTTGTGCTCGGCTCGGGAGCCTTGAAGATAGGCCAAGCCGGAGAGTTCGACTATTCAGGCTCGCAAGCCCTGAAAGCGATGAAAGAGGAGGGCATAAAAACCGTTCTCATCAACCCCAACATCGCCACGATACAAACCTCGGAAGGCATCGCCGACCAAGTCTACTTCCTGCCCATCACCCCCTACTTCGTAGAGGAGATTTTCAAGAAAGAGCAACCCGACGGCATACTGCTCGCCTTCGGCGGACAGACGGCACTCAACTGCGGTACCGAACTTTACAACAAGGGAATACTCAAAAAATACAACGTACAGGTACTGGGCACGTCGGTCGAGGCCATCATGAACACCGAAGACCGCGACCTCTTCGTCAAGAAACTGAACGAAATCGACGTCAAGACCCCGAAAAGCATCGCCGTAGAAAATATGGACGACGCCTTCAAGGCCGCCCGCACCATCGGATTCCCGCTGATTATCCGCTCGGCCTACGCCCTCGGCGGTATGGGCAGCGGCTTCTGCAACAACGAAGAAGAGCTGAAAGCCCTGGCCGAGAACGCCTTCTCCTACTCACCGCAGATTCTCGTCGAAGAGTCGCTCAAAGGGTGGAAAGAGATAGAGTTTGAAGTAATCCGCGACAAAAACAACCACTGCTTCACGGTAGCCAGCATGGAAAACGTCGACCCGCTGGGCATACACACCGGCGAAAGTATCGTAGTGGCCCCCACCTGCTCGCTCGACAACGATGAGCTCACCATGCTGCAAGAACTCTCGCGCAACATCATACGCCACCTCGACATCGTGGGTGAGTGCAACATACAGTATGCCTTCAACTCCGAGACCGACGACTACCGCGTCATCGAAGTCAACGCCCGCCTGAGCCGCTCGTCGGCCCTCGCCTCGAAAGCCACCGGCTATCCTCTCGCCTTCGTCGCCGCCAAACTCGCACTCGGCTACACCCTCGACCAGATAGGCGAAATGGGCACCAGCAACTCGGCCTATGTGGCACCGAGCCTCGACTATCTCATCTGCAAGATTCCCCGCTGGGACCTCACCAAGTTTGTAGGCGTATCGCGCCGCATCGGTTCGAGCATGAAATCGGTGGGCGAAATCATGGCCATCGGCAAGAGCTTCGAAGAAATCATACAGAAAGGCCTGCGCATGATAGGCCAGGGCATGCACGGATTTGTAGGCAACACCGACCTGCAATTCGACAACCTCGACGACGAGCTGGCCAACCCCACCGACATGCGCATCTTTGCCATTGCCGAGGCCTTTGAGCGCGGATACACCATCGACCGCCTCTACGAACTCACCAAGATAGCTCCGTGGTTCCTCGAAAAGCTGCAAAACATCTACAACTTCAAGGTGCGCCTCGAAAGCTACAACCGCATCGAAGACCTGCCCGCCGACGTACTGGCAGAGGCCAAGCGCCTGGGATTCTCCGACTTCCAGATAGCCCGCTTCGTTGAGAACCCCTCGGGCAACCTCGAAACCGAAAGCATACGCGTGCGCAACCTGCGTAAGAAAAACGGCATACTCCCCTCGGTAAAACGCATCAACACCGTCGCCTCGGAACACCCCGACCTTACCAACTACCTCTACCTCACCTACGACGGCAGCGACCATGACATACCCTACTACAAGAACGACCGTTCGGTAGTGGTACTCGGCTCGGGAGCCTACCGCATAGGCAGCTCGGTAGAGTTTGACTGGTGCTCGGTCAACGCCATACAGACGGCTCGCAAGCTGGGGTACAAGTCGATTATGATCAACTACAACCCCGAAACCGTATCGACCGACTACGACATGTGCGACCGCCTCTACTTCGATGAGCTCTCGTTCGAGCGTGTACTCGACGTCATCGACCTCGAATCGCCCAACGGCGTCATCGTCTCGGTAGGCGGCCAGATACCCAACAACCTGGCCATGAAACTGCACCGCCAGCAAGTACCCATTCTCGGCACCTCGCCCGTGTCGATAGACCGCGCCGAAAACCGCAACAAGTTCTCGCTCATGCTCGACCAACTCGGCATCGACCAGCCGGCCTGGAAGGAGCTTACCTCGATGGACGACATCAAGGCCTTCGTCGAGAAAGTAGGATTCCCCGTGTTGGTGCGTCCCTCCTATGTACTGTCGGGAGCTGCCATGAACGTGTGTCACGACATGGAAGGGCTGAAAGAGTTCCTCGCCCTGGCGGCCCATGTATCGAAAGAATATCCGGTGGTGGTGTCGAAATTCATGCAGGACACCAAAGAGATAGAGTTCGACGCCGTGGCACAGAACGGCGAAGTGGTCGAATATGCCATCTCGGAACACATCGAATTTGCCGGTGTACACTCGGGCGACGCCACTCTCGTGTTCCCCGCACAGAAAATCTATTTCGAGACCGCCCGCCGCATCAAGAAAATCAGCCGGCAGATTGCCAAGGAGCTGAACATCTGCGGACCCTTCAACATACAATACCTGGCCAAGAACAACGATGTGAAGGTTATCGAGTGTAACCTGCGCGCCTCACGCAGCTTCCCCTTCGTGTCGAAGGTGCTGAAACGCAACTTCATCGAGACGGCCACCCGCATCATGCTCAACGCCCCCTACACGCAGCCCGACAAGTCGGCCTTCGACGTCGACTGCATCGGTGTGAAGGCCTCACAATTCTCCTTTGCCCGTCTGCAAAACGCCGACCCCATACTGGGTGTCGACATGGCATCGACCGGCGAGGTAGGCTGCATCGGCGACGACTTCAACGAAGCACTGCTCACCGCCATGCTGGCCGTAGGCTATGAGATACCGAAGAAAAACGTCATGGTATCGTCGGGCTCGGCCCGCTCCAAAGTCGACCTGCTCGACGGCTGCCGCATGCTCCACGAAAAAGGATTCCAGATTTACGCCACGGCCGGCACCCGCAAGTTCCTGGTCGAAAACGGCATCGACAACGCCATCGAGGTATCCTGGCCCGACGAGCACCGCGACAACAACGTGATGGACATGATTGCCCGCCACGACTTCGACCTCATCATCAACGTGCCCAAGAACTATACCAAGCACGAGATGACCAACGGTTACAAGATACGCCGCGCGGCTGTCGACCACAACATTCCGCTCATCACCAACGCCCGTCTGGCCGGAGCCTTCATCGAAGCCTTCTGCACCATCGGGAAAGAAGATATACCCATCAAGAGCTGGAAAGAGTATAAATAGACAGAAAAAGTAGAAATAAAACACCCGGCATGGCCGGAAGACAACAGAGGGAGGAGCCGACAACCGTCGGTGTCCTCCCTCCTCTTTTTACTGTCTGCCTTTTGCAGGAAAAGAAGATAACTCCCACGTGAACGGACATACGACACACATACAGCCGCAACGCAAGGGTTGGCCCCGGGACAACGGCCACCCGACACGCCTCTGACAGCTCTTTCACTTTATTTAATCATCAGGCAACAGAGCGGCATTTATATCCTTATATATTACTAAAAATATTGATTCATTCAGAATTTTGACTATCTTTATTGCAAACTTTAATCTAATACGATATGGAAACCCTCTTGTTCTGGATAGTACCGGCGGCATCGATACTGGCCCTGCTGCTGGCATGGTATTTTTTCAGGCAAATGATGCGTGAAAGCGAAGGCACCGAGACCATGCGGGAAATCGCCTCGTTTGTGCGCACCGGCGCAATGTCGTACCTGAAACAGCAATACAAGGTCGTAGGCCTCGTATTCCTTGCACTGGTTGTCTTCTTCTCCATCATGGCCTATGGCTTCAACCTGCAAAACCACTGGGTGCCGGTAGCCTTCCTCACCGGCGGATTCTTCTCGGGGCTGGCCGGCTTTCTCGGTATGAAAACCGCCACCTACGCTTCGGCCCGAACGGCCAACGCCACACGCCACTCCCTCAACCGGGGGCTGCGCATCGCCTTCCGCAGCGGAGCCGTCATGGGGCTGGTTGTCGTAGGCCTGGGGCTGCTCGACATATCGTTCTGGTACCTGCTGCTCGACTACTTCATACCCGACGACCCTGCCAACGCCACCTCTAAACTATGTATCATCACCACCACGATGCTCACCTTCGGCATGGGAGCCTCGACCCAGGCACTCTTTGCCCGCGTGGGCGGCGGCATCTACACCAAAGCCGCCGACGTAGGCGCCGACCTCGTGGGTAAGGTCGAAGCCGGCATACCCGAAGACGACCCGAGAAACCCCGCCACCATTGCCGACAATGTAGGCGACAACGTGGGCGACGTAGCCGGTATGGGCGCCGACCTCTACGAGTCGTACTGCGGCTCGATACTCGCCACCTCGGCCCTCGGAGCCGCCGCCTACATAGGCAGCGGCGACAGCACCATGCAGTACAAGGCCGTCATCGCGCCGATGCTCATCGCCGCCGTGGGCATCGTACTCTCAATTATCGGCATATTTGCCGTGCGCACCCGCGACGACGCCCGCCTCAAAGACCTACTCCACTCCCTCGCCGGGGGCACCAACCTGAGCTCGATACTCATTATCGCCGCCACCTTCTTTATCATGTGGATACTCCAACTGGAAAACTGGTTCTACATAGGCTGTGCCGTCGTGATAGGACTGCTGGTGGGGGTGGTCATCGGACGCGCGACCGAGTATTACACCTCACAATCCTACCGGCCCACCCAGCGGCTGGCCGAAAGCGGAAAAACCGGGCCGGCCACCGTCATCATATCGGGACTGGGACTGGGCATGATATCGACCACCATACCCGTGCTGGCTGTCGTGTGCGGTATCATACTCTCCTATTGGTTTGCCGCGGGGTTTGACATGGCCAACGTGTCGATGGGCCTCTACGGTATAGGCATCGCCGCCGTAGGCATGCTCTCGACACTGGGCATCACCTTGGCCACCGACGCCTACGGCCCTATTGCCGACAACGCTGGCGGAAACGCCGAGATGAGCAACCTCGGAAGCGAAGTGCGTGCCCGCACCGACGCCCTCGACTCACTGGGCAACACAACAGCCGCCACGGGCAAAGGCTTTGCCATAGGCTCGGCAGCCCTCACGGGCCTGGCCCTGCTGGCCTCCTACATCGAAGAGATACGCATCGGTCTCACCCGTCTGGGGCAGGACACGCTCCATGTCGGCGGGCAGGCCGTCGATGTACACACCGCCTCATTCACCGACTTCATGTATCACTACGACATCACGCTGATGAACCCCAAGGTACTCTCGGGCATCTTCATCGGCTCGATGATGGTCTTCCTCTTCTGTGGCCTCACCATGAATGCCGTGGGACGCGCCGCCGCCCACATGGTCGAGGAGGTACGGTGCCAGTTCCGCGAAATCAAGGGCATACTCACCGGCGAAGCCCGGCCCGACTATGCCCGCTGCGTCGAAATATCGACCAAGGGTGCCCAACGCGAAATGGTATTCCCCTCACTGCTCGCCATCGTTGCCCCCATCGTTACGGGGCTCATCTTCGGCGTTCCGGGTGTCGTAGGACTGCTGGTAGGTGGCCTCGGTGCCGGTTTCGTGCTGGCCATCTTCATGGCCAACGCCGGAGGAGCCTGGGACAATGCCAAGAAATACACCGAAGAGGGACATTTCGGCGGCAAAGGCAGCGAGACACACCGGGCCACCGTCGTGGGCGACACCGTGGGCGACCCCTTCAAAGACACCTCGGGGCCGAGCCTCAATATCCTCATCAAACTTATGAGTATGGTAGCCATCGTCATGGCCGGCCTCACAGTAGCATGGAGCCTCTTCTGAAAGATTATCGAAAACCCTTTACGCAGGGCGACCCCAACCTTTGGGGTCGCCCTGCCACATTTGCTTACCCGCCGCGCAAAAGAAAACAGAGGCTAAAACAAGGCACATCAAAAGAACATTCCGGGGGAGTTACGCATTATATGGTAAAGCAATGCACAAAAGAAACAAATTAAATTTTTTAATAGGGATAAGTCGATATATAACACGCTTTTAGCACAAACAAGCAAAAACAAATCGGCCAGACAAAAACCCTTGGGATAGGTGAAATAATCATAACTCTTTTAAAACAAATAATTTTTACCCCTTAAATTTCCCAAATAACAAAATTTATTTCTACCTTTGAAAGAGACTAACTCCATCAGGAAATAAAAAAGATGGGCCGGCCCACGGTCAGGCCTTCCCGGCGACGAACAACGATGGTTATGGATTTACAGAACAACATCAAACAACTCTATCTCAAAGATACCTCTTTTGCCAACCTCATGCAGAAACGCATCTTCAACGTGCTGCTGGTTGCCTCCTACTACGATGCGTTCATACTCGAAGAAGACGGCCGCGTCGAGGAGCAGATATTCTTTGAATACACCTCGCTCAACCTGAGTTCGCCTCCCCGCGTAACCCAAGTAAACAACCTCGAAGATGCCTTCAAGGAGCTGTCGACCAAACGGTTTGACCTCATCATCGCCATACCCGATGCCGAACACAGCCAGACCTACGAAAAGGCCAAGGAGATAAAGCACCACTACCCCGACATACCCATCGTGCTGCTCACCCCCTTCGCCCGGGAGGTATCGCGGCGACTCGAAAAAGAGGACCTCAGCGGTATCGACTACGTGTTCAGCTGGCTGGGAAATACCGACCTGCTGCTGGCTATCATCAAGTTGCTTGAAGACGAAATGAACATCGAAGAAGACACCAAGTCGGGCGTGCAGATTATCATGCTGGTCGAAGACTCGGTGCGCTTCTACTCCTCGATACTGCCCCACCTCTACAAGTTCGTGCTGAAACAGTCGCAAATATTCTCGACCGAGGCCCTCAACGAGCACGAACAGATGCTGCGCATGCGCGGGCGGCCAAAAATAAAACTGGCCCGCTCCTACGAAGAGGCCATGGCCATGTATCAGAAATATGCCAACAACATGCTGGGCATCATCTCCGACGTATCGTTCATGCACGAGGGGCAGAAAGATGCCAAGGCCGGACTGAAATTCTGCGCATACGTGCGGCAGAAAGACCCGTTCATACCCCTCATCATCGAATCGTCCGACACCGAAAACGCCGAAGGCGCCGCCGCCCTCAACGCCTGCTTCCTCGACAAGAACTCCAAGAAGCTGCCGGTCGACCTGCGCAATGCCATCATGCGCAACTTCGGATTCGGCGATTTCGAGTTTATCAACCCCGAGACCGGAGAGGTGATACTGCGCATCAAGGAGCTCAAAGACCTGCAAAAAAACATTCTCACCATACCCGCCGAATCGCTGCTGTACCACGCCTCGCGCAACCACATATCGCGATGGCTCTACTCGCGGGCGCTCTTCCCGCTGGCCGAGTTTATCAGGCGGCGATGGCCCCACAATCTCGAAGAGCTGCCCGAGATACGGCAGGAGATACTCGACGCCATCGTTACCTACCGCAAGATGAAAAACCGCGGTGTGGTAGCCATATTCGAGCGTAACCGGTTTGACAAATACTCCAACTTCGCCCGCATAGGCCAAGGGTCGCTGGGCGGAAAAGGGCGCGGCCTGGCCTTCATCGACTCACTCATCAAGCGCCACCCCGTACTCGAAGATTACGAAGGCGTGAGCGTATCGGTGCCCAAGACCGTTGTACTCTGCACCGACATCTTCGACGAATTCATGGAGAGCAACAACCTCTACCAGGTGGCCCTCTCCGACCTGCCCGACGAGGAAATCCTGCAACACTTTCTCGACGCCACCCTGCCCGAACGCCTCAAAGACGACATACTGGCCTTCTTCGAAGTGGTGGGCCGCCCCATCGCCGTGCGCTCGTCGAGCCTGCTCGAAGACTCGCACTACCAGCCCTTCGCTGGTGTATACTCGACCTACATGATACCCTATCTCGACGACCACGAAGAGATGTACCGCATGCTCGCAGCAGCCGTAAAAGGGGTATATGCCTCGGTATTCTACTCCGACAGCAAAGCCTACATGACCGCCACCTCCAACGTCATCGACCAGGAGAAGATGGCCATCATTCTGCAAGAGGTGGTGGGCACCCAGTACGGCGACCGCTACTACCCCTCATTCGCCGGTGTGGGACGCTCGCTCAACTACTACCCCATCAACGACGAAAAGGCCGAAGACGGCGTCGTCGACATCGCCGTGGGGTTGGGAAAATACATCGTCGACGGCGGACGCAGCCTGCGCTTCTCGCCCCGACACCCCAACAAGGTATTGCAGACCAGCACCCTCGACCTCGCCCTGCGCGACACGCAGACCCGCTTCTACGCCCTCGACCTGAAAAACATACAGGCCCATTGCGAGGTCGACGACAGCTTCAACCTCCTGCGGCTCTCGATACGCGATGCCGAGGCCGACAACTCCCTGCGCGGCATGGTGTCGACATTCGACCCCTACGATCAGGTAATCCGCGACGGCTACTACGAGGGGGGACGGAAAGTCGTAACCTTTGCCAACATACTGCAACACAACGCCTTCCCGCTATCGCCGCTACTCGAAATGATGTTACAGTTCGGCTCGCACGACATGGGCCGGCACGTCGAGATAGAATTTGCCGGCATACTGCCCAACAGCCAGCATCCCCACGGAGCCCTCTACTGGTTGCAGATACGCCCCATTGTCGACACCAAAGAGATGCGTGACGACGAAATCGACGAAGTCGACAACAAGGAGCTGTTGCTGAAAACCTCGTCGGCACTGGGACACGGAGTCATGACCGACCTGCACCATGTCATCTACGTCAAGAGCGAAGGCTTCATGTCGTCGAACAATTCGCTCATCGCCCGCGAAATAGAGAAAATCAACAAGACATTTCTCGACCGGGGAGAAAACTACATACTCATAGGCCCCGGCCGCTGGGGGTCGAGCGACACCGCCCTGGGCATACCGGTCAAGTGGCCTCACATCTCGGCCGCCAGACTCATCGTCGAAACGGCCCTGTCGAGCTACTTTATCGAGCCAAGCCAGGGTACCCATTTCTTCCAGAACCTCACCTCTTTCGGTGTAGGCTACTTCACCCTCAATCCCCAGGTCAAAGACTGCATCTACGACGAGGAGTTCCTCAACCGGCAAGAGGCCGTGCAGGAGACCCAATTCCTGAGAGTGGTGCGGTTTGACCAGCCGCTGACCGTGAAAATCAACGGGAAGAAGAGTGTGGGAATCGTCATCAAACCCTCAGAAACATAACCCCCATTACGGCCATGAGTTTTGTAAAATCGATACTGCAACAGTGGCGGGAACGGAGCCTGAAAAGAAACGCTCCGGTGGCAGAAGAGCCCTTCTCCCCCGCAGACATTCCGGCCTGCGACACGGCCGAAGTGCACCTGCTCGAAGCACTCGCCCGGCAAATCAACGAGGCGGTGAACAACGGTATGACCATCTCGTCGCTCAACATCGAGACCACCTATGAACAACTGGCCGAAAGCCTCGACCGCTTCAAACAGGAATCGCTCAACACGGCCCGCAACGAAGTGTCGGAACAGTGGAGCGAAGAGGAGTCGCGACGCCTCGGCGAAATAAAAAACCTGCAAGGACAGAACGCCGAACTCCAACAGCTTCTCAACGAATCGCAAAAACGGTATGCCGGCGCCGAACGCCTGCGCAAGACACTGAGCGAACGCATTCACGACCTCGAAAACCAGATAGTCGACCTGCGCAACGAGTACGAACGCGACATTGAAGAGAAACTGAGGCAAATCAACAAGATAAAAGCCCGTTCGCTGGGCCTCTCACCCGACGGGGAGTATGCCGCCGACAGCGAAAACAGCGCACCCACAACGAGTGCGACCGCCGGAGAGACGGAAGATATACCGCCTCTGGTGAGCGATGAAAATGCGGAAGAGGAAAACGGAAACGCAGAAAAGATATTCGACTGCCGCAGCGTCGACGAAGGCGGCGAGAGCGACGATACGGTCGTGATAAAACACCGCTATGCCTCGCTCTATGCCAAACTCAACAAGGCACAGAACGCCTTGCACGAGCAGCGGAAAGAGAACCGCATCATCTTGAAACGGGACACCCGACACCGCCAACGTATAGAAGAGCTGCAAACACTCAACCAGTCGCTGCGGAAAGAGGTGCGACGACTGACCGACGAACTGGAACAGACCCTCGGCAAGAAGGGAAAGAAACCTTCGGCATCATCGCCCCGCACCACGGCACCGGGCCTTACTTCGCTGCTTTTCGAAGAGGACCCCGACAACAAGGAGTAACCCTCCCGATTAGGAAAGGGAAACTTGCCGTGCCACGCAAGCACAGGAAAGAAGAAAAAAACCGGGCAGGCCGATACTCCTCATCAGCGAGCAACAGCAGAAACGGGCATACACCAGCCCCTAAAAAAGGAAAGAAATCAGTGATACCGGAAACTAATTCAGCAGTGTCGGCGGCACATCGGTATCGACATCAGGAGCCGAACGCTCCTCAATGACCATATCCATGACCTGACGCAGAAAACGCACCTGCGTCAACGGTAAACGCCGGGAGAGCGTTTCGATAAGAATGGCAAACTCTTCGGGCGTAAATGTCGCTCCTCCCGTGAGGCTGTGCGGCAGCTCCGCAAAAAATACGGCATAATTCACTCCTTCCTGTTCACAAATGTCGCCAAACGCATCAGCGGCCTTTTTTATTTCCTCAATACTACTCTTACTTTTCATACCTCAGGCTGGTTACTGTTGATTATAATTTATATTATTCGTATCTTAGTAAAGGAAAAACCAAATAAATAGTCTTTTTGTTCACCAATAACAAAGATTATTTTTCTATTCTCAGCACTCAAAAAAAACAATAACGCGTTATGTCAAAGATTATCTATTCGGGAAACAAGTTCCGTGAATTTTTGTCGAGAAGAGGTATCACCTACCAAGAAGCATCGGCTTTTCTGGGCATTGACAAGAATACCATCGGGAAAGCTGTTCGCGGAGGAAATCTCAACATGAGTGTATTGCTTACCATCTGCAATAAGTATCATCTCGGTATTTCGGACTTCTTCGTTACCGAACCCGATAACGAAGAATCTACAACCCACGAAAATAGTTTCGAACCGACTTATCCCGAAACTTCACCAGCCCTTTCGACCGTAACAGAAGAGTTCGGAAGTTATAAAATTTCTAAAAAGCCATCTTTTTTATACGAGGATTTCTTAGCCGCCAAAGACCAAGAAATTGCGTTGCTTCGAGAGATAAACGAGCTATACAAGAAACAAATCGAGATGTTGCAAGAGAAGATTCTCGAAAACGGCAACAAGAACGATTTGTAAAAGAGTGGCCCTACTTCTGTCCCCAGTAAATGGAGCAAACGCCCATTGTAAGCCGGCGACAGCGGGTCTTTTCAAACCCCACACTCCGAAATATCGAAAGCATCTCTTCTCCCTGCGGAACAGCATCGACCGAACGGGGCAGGTAGACATAGGCCTGCCTGTCGCGCGAAAAGAGCCGGCCCCAAAGGGGAATCACCCCGTGGGCATAAAGCCGGTAGAGCTGATGTACAGGGAATCTCGTGGGCTCCGATAGTTCGATTACCATGAGTACACCACCGGGCTTCAACACCCGGTACATCTCGGCAAATCCCTGTTGCAGACGCTGGAAGTTACGCACGCCGAAAGCCACGGTCACGGCATCGAAACGATTGTCGGCAAAGGTCAGCGACAAGCAGTCCTGCCGTTCAAAAGTCACGGTATCTTCCAGCCCCAACTCCCGACATTTGCGGCGGGCAACAGCCAACATACCGTCGGAGAGGTCGATGCCGGTAACCGACGGGCTGTCGAGCAGACGTTGCATCATAAAGGGCAGGTCGCCCGTGCCGGTAGCCACGTCGAGTATCGTATGAGGCCGGTAGGTGCGCAACATCTTCAAGGCCGTCTTTCGCCACCCACGGTCGAGCCCGAAAGTCATGAGACGGTTCATGCGGTCGTACACGGGTGCTATGGCATCGAACATACGGCGCACCTGGACATTCTTGCTCTCGCCACTCTCGTAGGGGAATATGGTCTCGGGGTTGTGCTGAGGCTTCTTGGACATCGTCTGCTGAAAGATTTCCGGCGACCGGCGGGAGGGGTATCCTCCCGCCGCGGTCGGCCGGAAGTTTTTTATTTACGGCTGTTCAGGAAATCGGTAACGTTCTTCTCGATGCGGGCAGCCACGTTGTCGGTGTCGGCCTTGTCAAATTTCTCACCGACGATGTGCTCATAGAGTTCGATGTAGCGGTCGCTGATAGAGGCAACGATAGCATCGGTCATCTCGGGTACCTGCTGACCGGCTTTTCCCTGGAAACCGTTATCCATCAGCCATTCGCGTACAAACTCCTTGGAGAGTTGCTTCTGGGGTTCACCTTTGGCAAAACGTTCTTCGTAACCCTCGGAGTAGAAATAGCGGCTCGAATCGGGGGTGTGGATTTCGTCCATGAGGTAGATTTTACCGTCGTGCTTGCCAAACTCATATTTGGTGTCGACCAGTATCAACCCGCGCTCGGCAGCAATCTCTGTTCCGCGTTTGAAGAGCTCCATGGTGTATTTTTCGAGCAAGGCATACTCTTCGGGGGTAGCCAGTCCGCGGGCCAGAATCTCCTCTTTGGAGATATCGGCATCGTGCTCACCTATCTCGGCCTTGGTCGTGGGGGTAATGATGGGCTCGGGGAATTTCTGGTTCTCCTTCATGCCTTCGGGCAGTTTCACGCCGCAGATTTCACGCACACCGCTCTTGTAGGCACGCCAGGCGCTTCCGCACAGATAGCCCCGCACAATCATTTCCACGGGAAAGCCTTTGCACATCACACCCACGGTTACCATGGGGTCGGGGGTAGCCACCTTCCAGTTGGGGCAGATGTCGGTTGTGGCATCGAGGAACTTGGCGGCAATCTGGTTCAGCATCTGGCCTTTGAAGGGGATACCCTTGGGCAGGATAACGTCGAAGGCAGAGATACGGTCGGTAGCAACCATGACCAGCAGGTCGTCGTCGATATTGTAAACATCTCTTACTTTCCCGTGATATACACTTTTCTGTCCGGGAAAATGAAAATCGGTCTTTACCAATGCTTTTTCCATTTTCGTTATATATTTAGGTTCTTCGTTTCTGGGGTTGCGGCCTGTCCGCGTCGTCGCGAAGGGCCTCTTCGCTCTCTTTCCACAGCCGCTGCTGGCGGCACTTCTCGTCGTAGGCATCATAGGCCTCGACGATACGCTGCACGAGTTTGTGGCGCACAATGTCTTTCTTGGAGAACTGCACCTTGCCGATGCCCGGCACGTCGTGCAGCAGCTCGATGGCCTGCGACAGACCCGAACGCTGCGAGGGGGGCAGGTCGATCTGACTCATGTCGCCGGTAACAATCATCTTGGCATTGAGCCCCATGCGGGTAAGGAACATCTTTATCTGGTGGGTCGACGTGTTCTGTGCCTCGTCGAGTATGATGACGGCCTCGCCCAAGGTGCGGCCTCGCATGAAGGCAAGCGGGGCAATCTGTATGATATTGTTGTCCATCAACTCTTTGAGCCGGGCAGCCGGAATCATGTCCTGCAAGGCATCGTAGAGAGGTTGCAGATAGGGATCGATTTTGTCTTTCATGTCGCCGGGGAGGAAGCCGAGTTTCTCGCCGGCCTCTACGGCGGGCCGGCTGAGGATAATTTTCTTCACCTCCTTGTTTTTCAAGGCCCGCACGGCCAGGGCTATGGCTACATAGGTCTTTCCCGAACCGGCCGGGCCGAGTGCAAAGACAAGGTCGTTCTCTTCAAAGGCTTTTACCAGCCGTTGCTGGTTTTCCGAACGGGCCACGATGGGACGTCCGTTGACGCCGTGTATGATGAGATTGTCTCTCTTCACCTCGGGCGGGCGGTTTCCCTTGACGATGTCGATGATAATGGTCTCGTTGAGCAGATTATACTCGGCACAGTAACGTATGAGCTCGTTTACCTTCTCTTCAAACAGGGCCATCTCCACCTCATCGCCGATGGCTTTTACCACCAGCCCGCGCGCCAGAATGCGCAACTTGGGAAAGAGCGTGCGCAACAACTGTATGTTGCTGTCGTTTACGCCATAAAAGATGACCGGGTCGACGTTTTCGAGAATAATGACGCGTTCTATCATGCCTGAATATTTCTTGACCCGACAAAGATACAAAATAATACCGGTATGGCCGTCGGCGGAACAAAAGTTTTGAAACACACCCTCTTTTCAGCCGGCTTATCCGACAGAGAAAATGCGGGTCATTCCAAAACAACGGCCGACATCGACAAAGGGGCTCCGACGCTATCTATCCAACGCGTCGAGCAGGTAACGTCTCATCGTTTCGACACCGGGATAGCCAGTCAGTTTTTTCACCCGGTTACCTTGCCGGTCGACAATGATAAACGTCGGGACTCCGCTTATTCCCAAAAGGGAAGAAAGACTGCGACCCTGACGGAGCGACAACAAGATATGATAGCCGGGAACAGCCTCAATCAAGTTCGACCATGTCTCCTTATTGGAAGAGCCATCGGTTGCCAGATAAAGATAAACGATATCTTTACCGGCCAATTCTCTTTTGAGAGGGACCATCTGCTGCATGGCTATGCGGCACGGAGAGCACCAGGTCTCCCAGAAATCCACCAAGACAATCTTACCCCGATAAGGAGCCACGAGAGCCGCAAAAAGGTCTTCCCCTGAAAGAGAATCAAGCGGGGCATCGAGTCGGGAAGAGAGCGCGCGATTATGTTTGAGGTAGACCGATAAAGAATCGCTATCGGCCGAGAGTATCCGATAAAACATCGTATCGTCCATCGCCCGCAACGATGCCATATCGTCTTGGTCAAGTGGCGTATAATTTTCTTTTAATTTCACGTAACAGCGTTGAGCTTCGGCCCAATCGAAGTATGTACTCTCTTCGCCGAAGAAAGCCACCGGTAACGAAACGTTTCCTTTACGGGAAATAACCCCTAAAAAGAATTTCAAATATCTTTTATGGGCATCTACCATATTCCACACTCTTTCTTTATCACTCTCGTCCAACAAGTCATACCCCTCCCGGGATATATCTCGTAGCAAAGATCTCTCTTCGTCCGACAAAAAATGATGTATGGAATCGGCCTCCTCGATAAATTGCCAAAGGTCGGGACACATCTTTTTTTTCAATTTGACCTCCTTCGTTATCGAGTTGACCAAATCGCCGAAGCGTTCTCCCCAAACAATCGACCCGTCATCGAAATAAGGCCGGAGCATCAACAAATAATCGAAATACGATGAATCGGGATATTCGAACTGCTGAGCAAAAGCATACGGCCCAGCATCTCTGGGTCCTTTGAAAAAACGACAATAAGACAATCGCAAACTCAAAGAATAACGATTCAACAGCAAGGCGCACCACACCGCATTATTTATCCGATTGATTTTCTTATAAGTCTCACTCCACGGTTGCCGGTCGATTTCGACACAAAGGCTGTCATAGCGGTGCAACAGATAAGCTTTATAATCATCGACAGTCATTTTATAAAAGGCCTTTATTTTACCGAGGCTCGAATAATATCTCTGCCAAAAATCTCCTATCAGCAATGTGTCATGCACTTTCTCATCATTTATCCCGGCCATTGCTCCCGAGAAATAAGCCGATCGTTCCCGGGAAGGCTGCTCCCGAAGCAAGCGACTGCCCCGACGAGTCCATTCCGCTAAATTTATATCCACATTCACCGTCTTTCCCGGAACGACAAAGAAACGCAAAGGCTGCTCATCATATGAGAAGATAATTTCCGTCGGGACATGTACCGATAACGATAAGCGGAAAGTTCCATTGTCATCGACACGACCGGTTACACATTGCTGCCGACCGTCGAAAACCGTATTATACCAAGCCGCTATCTGTCGGCCGAAATCTTTTCTGAACCCGATAATTCGTCCGGTAACAACGGCCGAATCAGCCGTCAGCCCGGTATCAGGAAGAGACAGTCCGCTTTCTGATACTTTCCGTTTTTCGAGACGCTTTATCTCTTTTCTGTCATCAGAAAGCCTTCCTGTCAAAGATATGCCATATATTTTCCAACTGTTCTCACTGAAACCTTCGACAAAATCGAACGAACGGGTTTTCGGAGGCAATGGTTCGAAAACAAGCGATAACGATAATTTTCCACTCTCGGGCATACGCACCCTTTTTCCTGGTACCATACCCTCACACGAACGGAATGCATAACGACATCCGTTACCGTCGACCAAAGCGAGGGAAGAACTGAACTCAACCGTTTTCCCCGCCCGATAATACACCTCGAAATCGACAATCGTCGCCGTATCGGTAAGCGTAACACGGGGTATTTCGAGTATTGTCGTAGAGCTATAAACATAAGGCGGTTTTTCTACAATTCGTGTCTTGGCTTGTATCCCAACCGTAAACACGAAGAAAATCGAAACAAAAATCAAAAAAGTGTTTTTCATATCATAGACAAACCAAAGATCAAAATCATTTTTTGCGAGAACCTCATTACGGCAAATGTCTAATACGGTAAATACAATGTTTAAATTATTCCCGTATTGTCCTTATCCGCCGATTTTGGAAAAATACAGATAAAGTCGTTCTGCCCAAGCAGAACGACTTTATCGTTTTCGACACATGGAGAAATAGTTATTGCGCGGCTTCCCAACCCAAGGCACTGGCACCGAGAATGGCGGCGTCGGCTTCATTGAGTTGCGAGAGTACCAGCTCTACCTTTCCCTTGTAGATGTGAAGCAGATTGTCTTCCATGGCCTCTTTGATGGGTCGCAGAATCAAATCGCCGGCATGGGTGAGACCACCGAAGAGCACAATCATCTTGGGACTGGAAAAGGCTACGAAATTGGCAAAGGCTTCGCCCAGAATCTTTCCGGTATATTCAAAGATTTCCTGCGCCAGGGCATCGCCGGCCACCGCCGCGTCGTAGACATCTTTCGACGTAATGTCCTGCACGGGTATGCGCCGCAGAAGACTCTCGACACGTTGCAATTCGAGAAACTCGCGGGCCGTGCGGGCCACACCGGTGGCCGATGTGTAGGTTTCGAGACAACCCGAACGGCCACAGCCGCACAGCCGCCCGTTGGGCCGTACAATGACATGACCCAGCTCGCCGGCGTTACCGTCGCTGCCATATACAAGCTGTCCGTTGGCCACGATGCCGCTGCCCACACCTGTACCCAGGGTTATCATGATAAAATCCTTCACTCCGCGGGCGGCACCATAGGTCATCTCACCGATGGCGGCGGCATTGGCGTCATTGGTTATCTTCACGGGTATTCCAAACTCTTTCTCCATCAGCTCGGCAAAGGGTACTACACCTTTCCACGGCAGATTCACGGCCCCCTCAATGGTTCCCTTGAAATAGTTGGCATTAGGGGCTCCCACGCCTATCCCGCCTATCTCCCCGTCGAGGCCGTTGGCCTCGACCAGCGCTTTATAGGCCTTGTGCAGCTCACGGATATACTCTTCGATACTTTGATACTTGTTGGTTTTGATGGAATCTTTGGCCAGGACAGTACCGCGACTGTCGACAATACCCAGCTTGGTATTGGTTCCACCTATATCGATTCCTACGACATACGATTTCATGGTAATGGTATTAATAAAATGAGTCATACAATGATTCTACAAATATATAAAAGTCAATATCAAAAGCCAAGCAGGTTCAACATTTTTATGGTATGTTTTTGCCCGTTTGCCTACAAATTCTCCTTATCTGAAACAGAAGCAACGGCAAAAAGTTTTTATCAATCAGTCCATTCCTTCCGGAGAGAAAGCAAATTAGCCGCCAAAAGATTGTCGGATAGAAAAAATAATGTACCTTTGCACTGTTAAAAAACCGGCACAAAAAGCGCCGAAATGTGCAACTTGCCGGATAAAAAAACAATAAGTATGAGCAATAATTTACTGAAAGGGAAACGAGGCATTATTTTCGGAGCCCTTAACGACATGTCCATCGCATGGAAAGTGGCCGAAAGAGCCGTAGAAGAGGGAGCCATCATCACCTTGTCGAACACACCCGTTGCCGTGCGCATGGGGCAAGTTACGGAACTGAGCGAGAAGCTTCATGCCGAAGTGATTCCCGCCGACGCCACCAGCGTAGAAGACCTCGAAAACGTGTTCAAACGTTCGGTCGAAGTGCTGGGAGGAAAGATTGACTTTGTACTGCATTCCATCGGTATGTCGCCCAACGTGCGTAAAAAACGTCCCTACGACGACCTCGATTACAGCCTGCTCGACAAGACTCTCGACATCTCGGCCATCTCGTTCCATAAAATGCTGCAAGTAGCCAAGAAACTCGATGCCATCAACGAATATGGTTCGGTCGTTGCCTTGTCTTACGTCGCTGCACAACGCACCTTGTTCGGATACAATGATATGGCCGATGCCAAGGCCCTGCTGGAATCTATCGCCCGCAGCTTCGGATACATCTACGGCCGCGAAAAGAACGTGCGCATCAACACCATTTCGCAATCACCCACGATGACCACTGCCGGTAGCGGCGTAAAAGGCATGAACTCCCTGATGGACTTTGCCAACCGCATGTCGCCCCTGGGTAACGCCAACGCTGCCGAGTGTGCCGACTACTGCATCGTGATGTTCTCTGACCTCACCCGCAAGGTAACCATGCAGAACCTCTACCACGACGGAGGATTCTCGAGCATGGGTATGAGTCTGCGCGCCATGGACCAGTACAACAAGAGCTTCGACGAATACCGCGACCCCGAAACCGGAGAAATCGTTTACGGATAATTCCCCGAGGTTTTCTCTTTGAGATAAACAAAGCCCGGCCCCCTCGGCCGGGCTTTCTTGTATATAAAAAAAACGAACAGCCGATTAAACCTCACCCCCCCTCTCCGCGTCTAACCGTAAAATCGCTTTCAAAAAAGAAGAAGGAGAACAAAAATTTCTTTCTATCTTTACCGCCTCAAAAACAAGAAGCCGGAAAAAACGTATGTTGCCCGAATATAATGAAGAGATTATAGTCGCCCAGTTGCAAGACCCCAAGCGATGCAGGGAGGCTTTTGCACTGGTTGTAAGGCATTACAGCCAATCGCTCTACTGGCAGATACGTAAAATGGTTATCTCGCACGACGATGCCGACGACCTGCTGCAAAACACCTTCCTGAAAGCATGGACCAACATCGCCTACTTCCGTGCCGAGGCCCGGCTCTCGACGTGGCTCTACCGCATCGCCGTCAATGAGACGCTCACCTTCCTGGCCCGCCAGCGCCAGCAAAACAACATACCGCTCGACGGCGAAGACTCATTCCTGGTAGAACGGCTCGAAAGCGACGAATGGTTCAACGGCGACGAAATACAGCGACTGCTCCAAGAGGCCGTGCTGCGCCTGCCCGAGAAACAACGGCTCATATTCAACATGCACTACTTCGACGAAATGAAATACGAAGACATCTCCCGTATTCTCGGCACGTCGGTGGGTGCGCTGAAAGCCTCTTACCACCATGCCGTCAAAAAAATAGAGGAATATTTAACATCAGCCGATTAAACCTTGACAAGACACCGTAGTCTAAATATCGAAAAATAAAGGCAAATAAGTATGGGAACTAAAAAAGAAATTTGGCAGAAGATTGACCGGCGGACCGGACTTACCGAGCCCGGCGGGGACTACTTCGAGCAATTCACCTCCCGTATCATGGAACAATTGCCCGAAATAGAACGCCCGAAAGAACACCCCGTAACCCTGTGGTCGCGCATTCAACCCTGGGTTTACATGGCCGCCATGTTTGTGGGTATCGCTTTGATGGTGCGTATCTTTTCTCCGCAAACTGCGACGACAGAAACCGATATTGTGGCCGAAGAAAATTTCAGCAACGAGTACTACGACGAGCTCATCTGGGCTTCGTGTGTCGATGATTACTGCGTCTACGAATATTTCGCCGACGCCTACGACTATTAACTCTGAGGATATGCGTAACTTTATCTTTTCACTCATTCTGTTGCTGACATTTACAGCCTGCCCCCTTGTGCTATCGGCCCAAGAGAAAGTGCTTACGCTTTCCGAAGCCGAGGCCATGCTCGAAAAGGCCCAAAAGAAATATGCCAAGGCTAAGGAGGAGTATCGCAAGTCGCTGAAATCGCCCGACGAAAGCTCCTCGCTGAAAGCCATGCGGGCCGCCAGTCGCGAGGTAGGCCGTTGCCGGCTCGAAATCTTCAAGGCACACAAGCGGAGTTTCTTGCAGGAACGTGCCGAACTGACCGACAAGGAGGCCGCTGAATTCTTCCCCATATATGAAGAATTGCAAACCAAAATGTTCCATGTACAGGACGAGGCCTCTCGTGCCATCAAGCGGATACTGCGCGAAAAGGAACCCGCTTCCGAAGAGGAATACAGGGCTGTCGTGGAGAAAAAGATAGAATCGGAGATGCAGGAAGCCATTCTGCAAAAGGAGTATTTCGGACGATTCCTGAAAATACTGCCCGCTAAGAAAATCGTTGAGATATTCGATGCCGAGGCCCGGTTCTCACAAGAGCTGATGCGCAACAAAAATTTCAAGAACGACAAAAAAGCGCCACAAAATCCGCCTTCGCCAGAAAAGAAATAATGTGTTAAGTGTAATATAGATTCTCGTTAACTTTGTGTTTTTATCCCGGGGCCCTGTCCCGGGATTTTTTTTGCAAAACGACACATGCAAAATAGCATTGCACCTGCGGGAAAAAGAATCCGCGTGCAGGAAGGGGGAAGAGGGAAGAAGAAAAATGAAAAGACGCGGCAAGCCTACTCACCGGGAAGCCAGCCGCTGCAAGAGCACCACCGACTCATACCCCTCGCCACGCACAATCCACTCGTCGAGCCGCCCGCTCGGCCGGAACCCGGCCTTTTCAAAGAGGCCCAGACTGGCACCGTTCGACTCGGCCACCTGGGCATAGAGCTGATGCAGATGCAGGAAATCAAACGCATAGCGGCACAACACGCCGAGTGCCTCAGCGGCCATTCCCTGCCGACGTGCTGCCGCATCGACATAGATACCCACCGCAGCCCGGCGGTGGTAGGGCTCGAAGTCGAACAGGTCGACCATACCCACGGCCGCCCCGTCCGAAGCCCTGACAATCATGAAGCGCAACTGCCGCATCTGGAAAATATCCTGCCGCAGGCTCTCCTCGATATAGGTGCGTATCGCGTACCGCGAATAGGGCGAGAGCGCACAGCCGTCGCCCCAGGAAGAGGAGTCGTTTTCCCAGCGGTATATGAGCGCAACATCTTCGGGCTCGACAGCCCTCAGCGACAGAGTGGTTCCTGAGAGAAAATTCATGGCCGGACAGAGATTATGAAAACAACGTATGGGGCGAAACGATTTTTCCGCTTTCGGGCGAGTAGATATGGAAACGCACCCGACCGGGAGCGCTCCACGCCTCCATGCAGGCGATAATCTCTCCGTAAGAGAGCATGGCGTGGTCGAAGACCACCTGTCGCACCCCCGACGCACGAGCCAGCAGCGAAGCCACGGCATCGCGGTCGGCCGTAACCAATGCGGGAGTCAGGCCACGGCTGCGCAGGATACGCTCCACCGCCGCAGGCTCCCGGCTGTAAACACACCACTCACCGGCCGTCTCGTCAGAGACATGCCGCCTGCGCGGAAACAGAAAACGGCGCAACGCCGCCATCGTAGCCCGCAAGCCGATGGCCGCCCGTATGAAGAAACGGGCCATAAAGGAGTAGTGGGGATAATGCTTGTGCAGGAAGATGGCCATGGCCTGGTAGAAAATGCGCACATAGCGCAACGACTCGGTCTTGGTGCTCTCGCCCTTGTAGTGAATGATGCGCAGGGGCAGGTAGTAATTGGCCTGTCGGGTGAGTGTCATGCGGTAGGAGAGGTCAATGTCTTCGCCATACATGAAAAACTGCTCGTCGAGAAGGCCGCAGCGGTCGAGCGTGTCGCGCCGCAGGAGCATGAAGGCACCAGACAGCACATCGACACGGTTTACCTCGTTCTCGTCGAGATAACGCAGGTGATAGCGTCCGAAGCGGGGACTACGCGGGAAAAGGCCGGCCAGTCCGAAAATCTTGCAGAACGATACCCACGGCGAGGGGAAACCCCGCTTCGACTCGGGCAGGAAACGGCCGTCGCCGTCTAGCATCTTCACACCGAGCGCACCGGCATCGGGGTGTTTGTCGAGAAAGCGGCAGGCCTCGGAGAGGACCGTTTCGCCCACCACCGTATCGGGGTTGAGCAGCAGCACATAGCGTCCTGTCGACAGCTCGATGGCCTGGTTATTGGCCCGGGCAAAGCCCACATTTTCGGTATTATAGATATATTTCACCTGCGGAAAACGGGCAGGAATATACTGCGGGGAGTCGTCGGTCGAAGCGTTGTCGACGACAAATATCTCGTGCGGTATCGCCTTGACGGCCTCGCCGACCGAGAGCAGACACTGTTCCAGAAATCCGCACACGTTGTAATTGACGATGACAATGCTCAGGGTAATCATGTTTCGGATTTCAACTGTGAAACGTTTCGTCGAACGGCAGACGATTGATGATGGAGCGGCCCAATGTAACCTCGTCGGTGTATTCGAGTTCGTCGCCGATGGAGACGCCCCGGGCCAGAATCGACACCTTCACCTGATAGGGAGCCAGCTTGCGGAAGATGTAGAAATTGGTCGTGTCGCCCTCCATCGTGGGACTTAGCGCCAGTATCACCTCTCTGACTCCGCCGGAGGCAACACGACGCACGAGGCTCTCGATTTCGATGTCCGACGGACCTATCCCGTCCATGGGCGAAATGATTCCGCCCAGGACGTGATACAGGCCGTGGTACTGCCGCGTATTCTCAATGACCATTACCTCCTTGATGTTCTCGACAACGCATATCGTCGCGGCATCGCGCGAGGGGTCGGAACAGAGGGCACAGGTGTCGGTGTCGGAAATGTTGTGGCACACGTTGCAGTAGTGCACCTCCTTACGCAGCCGAATGACGGCATTTCCGAAACTTTCGGCCACCGACTCGTCTTGCCGCAACAGATGCAGCACCAGCCGCAAGGCAGTCTTGCGGCCGATACCGGGCAACTTGGCAAATTCGTTGACGGCGTTTTCGAGCAGGGGTGAGGCAAAGGGTTGAAAATCCATGACGATGAGAAAGAACGGGCTTTTACTGTTTTTCCTTGATGTATCCGTTGCGGTAGGCCACCAGCAACTTGTTGAGGTTATAAATCTGCTCTTCGAGCTCTTTTCCTATATCGGTGTCGCGCACCCGCATACGGCGCTGGCTCAGTTCGAGAATGATGTTGGTAGAGATAATGTCGATACCGTCTTCGATGGCCTTCTGAGTCGACTCGAAAGGCTCGTGCTGCACCAGTTGCAGACCCCGCGAATGGAAGATGAGCGTGTAGCCGGCAATACCGGTCTCGGGCTGGTAGGCCTTGGAGAAGCCACCGTCGATTACCAGCAGTTTACCGCCGGCCTTGACGGGATTTTCGCCTTTGAGGGTCTTGACCGGGATATGGCCGTTGATGATATGGGCATTCTGGTCGGTGAGGCCAAATTCCTTCAATATCATCTCGCACACCGATTTCTCGTTGTAGAGCGTATAGTAGGGACATTTGTGCTCTTTCCACAACGCCTTGTCTTCGACAAAGTAGCGTTCGAAGGTGGCCATCTTGTCCTTGCCGAAAGAGGGTGCGTCGGCTCCGCACCAGAGATACCAGATGTAATCGAGGGCATACTGCTTCTCGGGCGAGTCTACGCCATAATAGGCGAGCCGTATCATCTGGTCGATTTTGTCGAGCAGCGACTTGCCCTTGTATTTCTTGCCGTCGATGACAACCTCCTTGAACGAGCCGTCTTCGTTGAGCGGTATGGAGGCGTGATAGAGAAGGTTGTTGTTGCGCACGAGATACATGCTGCCGTTGGAGAAGAGGCAGCGCATGTGCTTGCGCAGCTTCTCGCTATTGACAAAGGAGGCGTGCAGACGGTTGACGAGCTCCTCCTCTTCGGGCGTGAGGGCATAGGGATTGGCCGGGTCGACGGTAGGGAAAACCTTGTCGCGCAAGGGGTACTCCTGCCCGTTGAGCAGCAGCACGCCGCGGGCATAGTCGATTTTGTCGAGCAGCAGGCGGTCGTTCATGTCAAAGTCGGGGCGGGAGAGAATGAGCTGCCCTTCGAGCTTGAACTGTATGATGGCTATGGCCTTGTGCATCTGGGCGAGAAGGCGGCGGGTCTTGTCGCTGAACTCACCGTCGAGCCCCTTGGGCAGGAAGAGCGTGCAGGGGTCGTCCTTGTAGTGTTCTATGGCAAAGGTTGCCAGCGGCACGAGGTTGATACCGTAACCGTCTTCGAGGGTGGCGTGGTTGCCGTAGCGCATCGACATGCGTATGACGTTGGCCATACAACTGTCGTTGCCGGCAGCCGCCCCCATCCACAGGATATCGTGATTGCCCCATTGTATGTCGACATTGTGGTAGGCGCAGAGCTTGTCCATGATAATCTCGGCCCCGGGCCCGCGGTCGAAGATGTCCCCCACGATGTGCAGGGTGTCGATGACCAGCCGCTGTATGAGGTTGCAGATGGCACAGATACATTCGTCGGCACGGCCGGTAGAGATGATGGTAGAGATGATGCCGTTGACATAGGCCTGCTTGTTGGGGTCGATCTGCGACTCGTGCAGGAGCTCCTGCAAGATGTAGGAGAACTCGGCCGGCAGAGCCTTGCGCACCTTCGAGCGGGTGTATTTCGAGGAGACGTTCTGACATACACGTATGAGTTGGTGCATGGTGATGCGGTACCAGTCGGTCATGTCGTTCTCCTCCTTCTTGATGAGTTCCAGCTTCTGCTCGGGATAATAAATCAGGGTGCATAGCTCCTTGACCTCGCTCTCGCGAAGGGTCTGTCCGAAAATCTCTTCGACCTTCCGGCGCACAGAGCCCGAGGCGTTTTTCAACACATGAAGGAAAGCTTCGTACTCGCCGTGGAGATCGGTCAGGAAGTGTTCCGTCCCCTTGGGCAGGTTGAGAATGGCTTCGAGGTTGATAATCTCGGTACAAGCATCGGAGATGGTCGGGAACTTGGTCGACAACAACTGCAAATATCGCAAGTCGTTATATGCCGACTCGGGAGTGATGGGCGGCCTTTTTTCCATAGTATTGGTGTTTAGACAGTCAAAAATAGCACTTTTTTTTGATTATCTATCAAGAAACTTCCTATATTTGTCATGCCATCTGTAAAAACATTCGTTTCATGGAAATAAAAGACGCCCGATTTGTCATCAGCAACACCGAGGTAAGCAAGTGCCCGGCCGGCGACCGGCCCGAGTATGCCTTCATCGGCCGGTCAAACGTGGGCAAGTCGTCGCTCATCAATATGCTCACCGGCCGCAAGGGGCTGGCCATGACTTCGTCGACACCGGGCAAGACCATGCTCATCAACCATTTCGACATCGACGGGACGTGGTACATCGTCGACCTGCCGGGTTACGGCTATGCCCGCCGGGGCAAGGAGGGGCGTGAAAACATTCGCCGCATCATCGAGCGCTACATTCTGGGGCGCGAGTCGATGACCTGCCTTTTTGTCCTCATCGACAGCCGCCACGAGCCGCAGAAAATCGACCTCGAATTCATGGCCTGGCTAGGCGAAAACGGCGTGCCGTTTGCCCTGGTATTCACCAAGGCCGACAAGCAGGGAACAACCGTGCTGCGCGACAAGGTCGAGGCCTACAAGGCCCGCCTGCTCGAAGACTGGGAAGAGCTGCCTCCACTGTTCATCACCTCGTCGGAGACCCGGAAAGGTCGCGAAGAGCTGCTCGACTACATAGGCACCCTCAACGAAATGGTAAGAAACACTCCCTCGGGCGCCGATGTCGCGGCAGAGGGGGAATGATATATAAAATCTAAATCTTGAAAAGAAAATGAACTCTTGGTTCGAATGTAAAGTTAAATACGATAAAGAGATAGAGGGCGGCTTGCAGAAAAGCGTGAGCGAGCCCTACATGGTCGATGCACTCTCTTTCACCGAAGCCGAGTCGCGCATACTCGAAGAGATGCGACCCTTCATCTCGGGCGAATTTACCGTAGCCAATATCAAACGGGTGAAGATAAGCGAACTCTTCTTTGACGAAAGCGGCGACAAATGGTACAAATGCAAGGTCAACTTCATCACGCTCGACGAGAAAAGCGGCGTGGAGAAACGCACCGCCTCGTACATGATGGTGCAGGCGGCCGACTTCAAGAGCGCCCTTGAAAACCTGCTGAAAGGCATGAAAGGTACCATGGCCGACTATGAAATAGCCTCGATAACCGAAACTCCCATCATGGACGTGCTCCGCTACGACGCCGACGCCGTACCGACTGCCGCCAACCCCGAATAAAAACCGCCGAACGATGGATACCGACATAGCCCGAAACCTGCACGCCGTGCAATCGACCCTCCCCGAGGGAGTAGCCCTCGTCGCGGTATCGAAGTTCCACCCCGCAGACTCGCTGCGCGCCGCCTACGAAGCAGGGCAACGCATCTTCGGCGAGAGCCGGGTGCAGGAGCTGGTGGCCAAGCAGGCCGCTCTCCCGGCCGACATCGAATGGCACTTTATCGGACATCTGCAAACCAACAAGGTGAAACAGATTGTTCCCTTCATCTCGCTCATACACAGCATCGACAGCCCGCATCTGCTCGACGAGGTAGAGCGGTGTGCCGCCCGCTGCGGCCGCACCGTCGACTGCCTGCTGCAACTGCACATCGCCGAGGAAGAGACCAAATTCGGTTTCTCGCCCGACGAATGTCGCGACTACCTGGCATCGGGAGCTTGGCGCGCGCTCTCGCACGTGCGCCTGCGCGGTGTCATGGGCATGGCCACCCTCACCGACGACGAAAACACCGTGCGGGAAGAGTTTGAGAGTCTGCACCGCTTCTTCGGCGAAATCAAGGCAAGCTATTTTGCCGACGACGAGAAGTTTTCGGAAATCTCCATGGGCATGTCGCACGACTACCGCATAGCCCTCACGTGCGGAACCACCATGGTGCGGGTGGGAACCCTTATTTTCGGAGAAAGAAATTATTAACCATAAAGACCCCTATTATCATGTTAAAGACCCAGTATGCAGGATTGGAATTGAAGAATCCTATCATCGCAGCCAGTTCGGGACTGACCGACAGTGTCGAAAAAATCATCGCTCTCGAAAAAGCGGGCGTGGGTGCCGTCGTACTGAAATCGCTCTTTGAAGAGCAACTCGCCTCCCAAAGCGAGCATCTGCTCAACAGCTCCGACAGCGACTACCCCGAAGCATACGACTACCTCCAACACATCGTCAAAGCCCACGAAGTAGAGAAATACCTCACCCTCATACGGGAAGCCCGCCAGGCCGTATCGATACCCGTTATCGCCAGCATCAACTGCTACGACGACGGCAGTTGGGAGAGCTTCGCCGCCGACCTCGAAAAAGCCGGCGCCAGCGCCATCGAACTGAACATACAGAAAATCAACCCCACGACCGAATACCGTCCCGGCACCATCGGCAAGCTCCACGTCGAGATACTGCAAAAGGTCAAAGCCACCGTACACATACCCGTAACAGTGAAAATCAGCCGCAACCTCTCCAACCTGGTATCGGTTGTCGACCAGTTGCGTGCTGCCGGAGCCGCCGGCGTCGTACTCTTCAACCGCCCGTGGCAACCCGACATCGACATCCGCACCCGCCGCCTTGTAGCCGGCCACCCGTTCAGCACACCGGCCGAACTGAGCGACACCCTGCGCTGGCTGGGTATCGTATCGGGACAGGTAAAAATGACACTGGCTGCCTCGACCGGCGTACACAGCCCCGAAGACCTCGTGAAGGTGATTCTGGCCGGAGCATCGGCCGCCGAGCTATGCTCCACCCTCTACATCAACGGTGAAGCCATCGTAGCCAAGATGCTCGACTTCCTCACCGGCTGGCTCAAAGAGCAGGGATTTGCCTCGCTCCAAGAAGCCGTTGGCGCGCTCAACTACAAAAACATTCCCGACGTAGCCTACTACGAACGGTTGCAGTTCATTCGCCAGTACCGCGAAGCCGCCAACCATTAATCAGCCCGCTCCCCTATTTCTCATATACCCCTCCTCTCCCGGTGTTTTTCCTGCGCCGGGAGAGGAGCGTATAAAACCGATAATCTTATGAATACCATAAATCTGACCGAAAAAACACAGTCGGGACTATCGTTCGCCGACTTCGATACCGTCATCGACGGTAAAAAGGTATCACTTTTCAGACTGACCAACCGCAACGGTGCCGAAATATGCATCACCAACTACGGCGGCATCGTCGTCTCGCTCATGGTGCCCGACCGCAACGGCAAGATGACCGACGTCGTGCTGGGCCACAGCACCATCGACGGCTACCTGCACTCGCCCGAGAAATACCTCGGTGCCCTCATAGGCCGCTATGGCAACCGCATCGGCAAATGCCGCTTCACCCTCGACGGGAAGGAATATACCATCGCCTCGAACAACCCCGACTGCGCCCTGCACGGCGGTATCAAGGGATATAACGAGGTCGTGTGGGAGGCCCGCCAGAGCGACACCCAGACACTGCACCTTACCTATCTGTCGCCCGACGGCGAAGAGGGCTTCCCCGGCAACCTGAAAATTGAGGCCACCTACTCGCTCACCAACGAAAACGCCATGGAGATACACTACCGCGCCACGACCGACAAGGCTACGGTGTGCAACCCCACCCACCACTCGTTCTTCAACCTCAACGGCGACGGCGGCGGCGAAGTTACCAACCACATCGTTACCATCAACGCCCCGTTCTTCACGCCGATGGACGACAAGTCGGTACCCACCGGCGAGATAGCCCCGGTCGAAGGCACCCCGATGGATTTCAGACAACCTACCGCCATAGGCCTGCGCATCGACGACGACTTCGAGCAACTGCGCTTCGGCCGCGGATACGACCACAACTATGTGCTGGCCAAAGACTTCCCCGGCGAATATGCCTGGGCTTCCGAGGCCTACTCACCCCTGACGGGTATTGCCATGAGCGTCTATACCACCGAACCGGGTGTACAGCTCTACACCGGAAACTGGCTCAACGGTTTCGCCGGGAAAGAGGGACATCGCTACGACGCCCGCACGGCCGTGTGCTTCGAGACCCAGCACTTCCCCGACAGCCCCAACAAGCCCCACTTCCCCTCGACGGTGCTGCGCCCCGGCGAGACCTACACACAGACGTGCCGTTACCAGTTCTCGGTGCGATAACAATCACCTCTTTGGCAAAAATTTATAAATAAGAAAGTTATGATACAAGAAAAGAAAAGCAACAAAAATATCGTCGCCATCATTACGATGTTTTTCATCTTTGCGATGATCTCTTTTGTAACCAACCTGGCCGCCCCCATCGGCACCATCTGGGGATACCAGTTCGAAGGCAACGGCGTGCTGGGCATGATGGGTAACATGATGAACTTCCTGGCCTACCTCTTCATGGGAATACCCGCCGGTAACCTGCTGGTGAAAATCGGATACAAGAAGACCGCCCTTTGGGCCATGGCCGTAGGTGTTGTGGGCCTGGCCGTGCAGTACCTGTCGAGCGTCGTGGGTACCGACACCGTACTCTTCACGATGGAGAGCAGCGTCGAGAAGGGTGGCACACTGCAAGTAGCCGAATTCCCGGTAACGGTCAACTACTTCATCTACCTGCTCGGTGCCTTCATCTGCGGCTTCTGCGTGTGCATGCTCAACACCGTGGTAAACCCCATGCTCAACATTCTGGGCGGCGGCGGCAACAAAGGCAACCAGCTCATTCAGGCCGGCGGTGCGCTCAACTCGCTCTCGGCCACCCTCACCCCGTTTTTTGTGGGTGCCCTCATCGGCTCGCTGACCAAATCGACCACGATGGTCGACGTTGCCCCTCTGCTGTGGATAGGCATGGCTGTCTTTGCCGCAGCATTCCTCATCATCTCGTTTGTCAACATACCCGAGCCGCATCTGCACAAGGGTGGAGAGAAAGAGGTGTTTGAGCATAGCCCCTGGAACTTCCGCCACACGGTCATGGGTGTCATCGGCATATTTATATATGTAGGTGTCGAAATCGGTATTCCCGGCACCCTCAACTTCTACCTGGCCGACCAGAGTGCCACCGGTGCCGGCGTCGTGGGCGACGCCTCGGCCATTGCCGGAGCCATCGTGGCCATCTACTGGCTACTCATGCTCGTGGGCCGCACGCTGAGCAGCGCCATCAGCGCCAAAGTATCGACCCGCGCCCAGCTCATCGCCGTATCGGCCACAGCCATCGTGCTGGTGGTGCTGGCCATATTCATTCCCAAGACCATCACCCTCAACATGCCCGGTTACAGCGTGAGCAACGGCATCGTCGTGGCCCAGGTACCGGTGAGCGCCCTGCTGCTCGTGCTCTGCGGCCTCTGCACCTCGGTGATGTGGGGCGGCATCTTCAACCTCGCCGTCGAAGGGCTGGGCAAATACACGGCCCAAGCCTCGGGTATCTTCATGATGATGGTTGTGGGTGGCGGTATTCTGCCCCTCATACAGCAATACCTGGTGAAGGTAGGCGGATACATGAACAGCTACTGGCTCATCGTGGCCGCCCTCGTGTACCTGCTCTACTACGGCGTGTCGGGCTGCAAAAACGTGAACAAAGATATTCCTGTCGATTAACCTATTAAACTCTCATACCTTATGGATAACACACTTGTAAGAAACAGCTTTCAGAAATACTTCTCCACCTCGGGCGACCTCTACTTCTCGCCGGGCCGCATCAACCTCATCGGCGAGCACACCGACTACAACGGCGGATTTGTACTGCCGGGAGCCATCGACAAAGGTATTCTCGCCGAGATAAAACCCAACGGAAAAGACATCGTCCGCGCCTACTCGGTCGACCTCGACGAGTATGCCGAGTTCGGTCTTGAAGAGAGCGACAAGCCGGCACAGAGCTGGGCCTGCTACATCTTCGGCGTAGTGCGCGAAATCATCAAACGCGGCGGAAAGGTGGGTGGCTTCGACACCGCCTTCGCGGGCGACGTGCCCCTCGGCGCCGGCCTCTCCTCGTCGGCCGCCCTCGAAAGCACCTTTGCCTTCGCCCTGAACGACCTCTACGGCTTGGGCATCGACAAGTTCGAGCTGGCCAAGATAGGACAGGCTACCGAACACAACTACTGCGGCGTGAAGTGCGGCATCATGGACCAGTTTGCCTCCATCTTCGGTAAGGCCGGCCACCTGATACGCCTCGACTGCCGCTCGCTCGAATACGAATATGTGCCCTTCGACCCGAAAGGCTACAAACTGGTACTCATCGACTCGGTGGTGAAACACGAACTGGCCTCGTCGGCCTACAACCGCCGCCGCGAATCGTGCGAAGCCGTCGTGGCCGCCATACAGAAACACCACCCCGAAGTGTCGCTCCTGCGCGACGCCGACATGGCCATGCTGGCCGAGGTGAAAAACGAGGTGAGCGCCGAAGACTACATGCGCGCCGAATATGTCATCGAAGAGATACAGCGGCTGCTCGACGCCTGCGACGCCCTCGAAAAAGGCGACTACAAGACCGTGGGTGAGAAAATGTACGGCACCCACCACGGCATGAGCAAACTCTACGAGGTGAGCTGCGAAGAACTCGACTACCTCAACGACGTGGCCCGCGAATGTGGCGTTACCGGCTCGCGCGTCATGGGCGGCGGCTTCGGCGGCTGCACCATCAACCTCGTGCCCGAAGAGAAATACGACCACTTCATCGAGACGGCCGTCAAAGGCTTCACCGCCAAATTCGGCAAAGAGCCCAAGGTCTACCCCGTAGCCATCAGCGACGGCGCCCGCAAGCTGTAAGGCCTCCCGACAGAAAATCAACCCCACGATACAAAAGCCACTGCCCCCACAAGGACGGTGGCTTTTTATTTCTACGTTCTTGTCGTATTTCTCCATTCTTGCCAAAAAAGCGTTTCATCTCCAAAATTATCCTCAAAATGAGCCGTTTTATGTTGCACAACATACAAGAAATGGAATAACCGGCAGCAATAAGTGTTATTTTTACACCGTTAATAAATCACACCTGTTGCCTGAAACTCAAAAAACATACCTCATCATGAAAAAACACACCTTACTTCTGGCAGCGCTGACTCTACTGCTGAGTGTCTCCTGCACACAAAAGAGCGAGACCACCCGCTCGGGTCTCGACCCGGCCGACTTCAATGCCGTCGTCGACGGGAAACCGGTAGCCCTCTATACCCTGAAAAATACCGCCGGCATGGAGGTCTGCATCACCAATTTCGGCGGACGCATCGTCTCACTCATGGTACCCGACCGCAACGGCGAGCTGCGCGATGTAGTTCTGGGTTTTGACAACATCGCCGACTACCAGAACGTGCCCTCCGACTTCGGCGCATCGATAGGCCGCTATGCCAACCGCATCGACCACGGCCGCCTCGTCATCGACGGCGACACGGTGCAACTGCCTCAAAACAATTTCGGCCATTGCCTGCACGGCGGCCCCGCCGGCTGGCAATACAAGGTATATGAGGCCCGACAGCTCGACGGCAAGACCCTCGAACTCTATATGGACTCGCCCGACGGCGACGAAAACTTTCCCGGTCATGTAAAGGCCAAAGTCACCTACAACCTCACCGACGACAACGCCATCGTCATCGCCTACGAGGCCACCACCGATGCCCCCACCGTCGTGAACATGACCAACCACTCCTACTTCAACCTCTCGGGCGACCCCTCCCGCACCATTCTCGACCACCTGCTCACGGTCGACGCCGACAGTTACACCCCCGTCGACAGCACCTACATGACCACGGGCGAGATAGCCCCGGTCGAAGGCACACCGATGGACTTCCGCACCGAAACGGCCGTGGGTGCCCGTCTGCATGAGAACAACGAACAGCTGAAAAACGCCAACGGCTACGACCACAACTGGGTACTGGCCACTGCCGGCGACGCCGAGCGCACCGCCGCCCGGCTGGTATCGCCCGAGACAGGCATCTGCCTCACCGTGCGCACCACCGAGCCGGGACTGCAAATCTACTCGGGCAACTTCCTCGACGGCACGGTCAAAGGCAAAGGTGGCATCGTCTACAACCCCCGGACGGCCATCTGCCTCGAAACGCAACATTACCCCGACAGCCCCAACAAACCGCAATGGCCCTCGACCCTGCTGCGCCCCAGCGAGACTTACGAGAGCCTCTGCATCTACGGATTCTCCATCGCTGAATAACCTGTTTTTTTATAAACCTTAAACAACGAATATTGTGGAAACATTAGACTGGATTGTCATCGGGCTCTTCTGTGTAGCCCTTGCGGGCATCATCGTATGGGTGATGCGCCAGAAACAAGACGACTCGAAAGATTACTTCCTCGGTGGCCGCGACGCCACCTGGATTGCCATCGGTGCCTCGATTTTTGCCTCGAACATCGGCTCCGAACACCTCATTGGCCTCGCCGGCGCCGGCGCGTCGAGCGGCATGGCCATGGCCCACTGGGAGATACAGGGGTGGATGATACTGATACTGGGCTGGGTGTTTGTACCGTTCTACTCGCGCAGCATGGTCTACACGATGCCCGAGTTTCTCGAACGCCGCTACAACCCCCAGTCGCGTACGATACTCTCGCTCATCTCGCTCATCAGCTATGTACTCACCAAGGTGGCCGTGACGGTCTATGCCGGCGGACTGGTCTTCCAGCAGGTCTTCGGCATCGACACGCTGTGGGGCATCGACTTCTTCTGGATTGCCGCCATCGGACTGGTGGTCATCACCGCCCTCTATACCATCTTCGGCGGCATGAAATCGGTACTCTACACCTCGGTGCTGCAAACCCCCATTCTCCTGCTCGGCTCGCTTATTATCCTGGTACTCGGATTCAGGGAGCTCGGCGGCTGGGACGAGATGATGCGCATTTGCAGCAACGTTACCGTCAACGACTACGGCGACTCGATGACCGACCTCATACGCAGCAACAACGACCCCAACTTCCCGTGGCTGGGTGCGCTCATCGGCTCGTCGATTATCGGCTTCTGGTACTGGTGCACCGACCAGTACATCGTGCAACGTGTACTCTCGGGTAAGAACCAGAAAGAGGCACGCCGCGGAACCATCTTCGGCGCTTACCTCAAACTGTTGCCCGTCTTTCTCTTCCTCATTCCCGGCATGATAGCCTTTGCCCTGCACCAGAAATCGCTGGCAGCCGGCGGCGAAGGATTCCTGCCGATACTGGCCAGCGGCATGCATAATGCCGACGCCGCCTTCCCCTCCCTGGTATCGAAACTGCTGCCCGCCGGCGTGAAAGGTATCGTGGTGTGCGGTATCCTGGCCGCCCTCATGAGCTCGCTGGCCTCGCTCTTCAACTCCTCGGCCATGCTCTTCACCATCGACTTCTACAAACGCTTCCGCCCCAACACCCCCGAGAAAAAACTGGTGGTGATAGGTCAGGTGGCCACCGTGGTCATCGTGCTGCTGGGCATCTTGTGGATACCCATCATGCGCAGCGTGGGCGATGTGCTCTATGCCTACCTGCAAGACGTGCAGTCGGTACTGGCTCCCGGTATCGCCGCCGCCTTCCTCCTGGGTATCTGCTGGAAACGCGCCTCGGCCAAGGGCGGTATGTGGGGACTGCTTGCCGGCATGATTATCGGTCTCACCCGACTGGGAGCCAAGGTCTACTACTCCACGGCCGGAGCTGCCGCCGGCGACAGCCTCTTCAAATACCTCTTCTACGACCTCAACTGGCTCTTCTTCTGCGGCTGGATGTTCCTCTTCTGCCTCCTCGTGGTCATCGTGGTGAGCTACTGCACCGAGGCTCCCTCGCAAGAGAAAATCAAAGGTCTCGTCTTCGGCACCTCTTCGCCCGAACAACAGGCCGAAACCCGCGCCAGCTGGAACAAGTGGGACATCATTCACACCTGCATCATTCTGGCCATAACCATCGCCTTCTACTGGTATTTCTGGTAATTAATCTCTCCACCGTCCGCGCGGCATTTTCTCCCGTGCGGACGGCCCTAACAACAGACTATGTCGTATTATCATTCCGAAATCAAACACTACGTTGCGGTAGACTGCGTCATCTTCGGCTTCCAGCAGGGCTCGCTCCACCTGCTCCTGCTCAAACGCAAGATGGAACCGGCCCAGGGGCAATGGTCGCTCATGGGAGGTTTCGTGCGCGAAGGCGAGAGTGTCGACGAGGCCGCCAAGCGGGTGCTGGCCGAGCTCACCGGTCTCGAAAATCTCTACATGGAGCAGGTACACACCTTCGGTGCCATCGACCGCGACCCCGGCGAGCGGGTCGTCTCGGTGGTCTACTACGCCCTCATCAACATCGACGAGTACGACCGCGAATCGGTGCATCAGCACAACGCCTACTGGGTAAACATCGACGAAGTGCCCCCCCTCATCTTTGACCACGAAGAGATGGTGGCCATGGCCCGGGAGAAGATGAAACAGAAAGCAGCCCGCGAGCCGATAGGCTTCAACCTGCTACCCGAGCTCTTCACCCTCACCCGCCTGCAAAACCTCTACGAAGCCATCTACGGCGAGGCCATCGACAAGCGCAACTTCCGCAAGCGCGTGGCCGAGATGGACTGCATCGAGAAGACCGACAAAATCGACAAGGAGTCGTCGAAACGGGGCGCCTCGCTCTACCGCTTCAACGCCAATGTCTACCGACACACCAACACGAAATTCAAACTTTAACACCCTACCGCTATGTTAGAATCGTTGAAAGAAAAAGTATTCCGTGCCAACCTCGACCTAGTCAAGCACGGGTTGGTTATCTTCACCTGGGGAAACGTCTCGGCCATCGACCGGGAAAACAATCTCGTCGTCATCAAGCCCTCGGGCGTGAGTTACGAAACAATGGTAGCCTCAGACATGGTGGTGGTCGACCTCGACGGCAACGTCATCGAAGGCGGCCTGCGCCCCTCGTCCGACACCCCCACGCACCTCATGCTCTATAAAGCCTTCGAGGGCATCGGCGGCATCGTACACACCCACTCGACCTATGCCACCGCCTGGGCACAGGCCGGCCGCGCCATACCCAACATCGGGACGACGCACGCCGACTACTTCCACGACGCCATACCCTGCACCGACGAGATGTCGCGTGCCGAGGTCGAAGGCAATTACGAAAAGGAGACCGGCCGCGTCATCGTCAGATGTTTCAAAAACATCGACCCGCTGCACACCCCCGGAGCTCTCGTGCGCAACCACGGCCCCTTTGCCTGGGGCAAAGATGCCGCCGACGCCGTACACAACGCCGTGGTCATGGAACAGGTGGCCCAGATGGCCTATCTCTCCTACCAAATCAACCCCGAACTCACCATGAACCCCCTGCTCGTCGAGAAGCATTTCAGCCGCAAGCACGGCCCCAATGCCTACTACGGACAGAAAAAATAACCCCTACTGTATCAACAAACAAAAAAAATAACACGCTATGAAAGGATTTGAAAATTTTGAAGTCTGGTTTGTAACCGGAGCCCAACTGCTCTACGGAGGCGATGCCGTCATCGCCGTCGACGCCCACTCCAACGAAATGGTAAAGGGGCTCAACAACTCGGGCAACCTGCCCGTAAAGGTGGTGTACAAAGGCACCGTCAACTCGGCCCGCGAAGTAACCGAGACACTGAAAGCCGCCAACAACGACCCGCACTGCATCGGCGTCATCACCTGGATGCACACCTTCTCGCCGGCCAAGATGTGGATACACGGCCTGCAAGAGCTGCGCAAACCGCTGCTGCACTTCCACACCCAGTTCAACAAGGAGATACCCTGGGAGACCATGGACATGGACTTCATGAACCTCAACCAGTCGGCACACGGCGACCGCGAATTCGGCCACATCGTCACCCGCATGCGCAAAAACCGCAAGGTGGTCGTAGGCCACTGGCAAGACCCCGCCGCTCAGGCCAAAATCGCCGTGTGGATGCGGGTGGCTGCCGCCTGGGCCGACGCACAGGATATGCGCATCATCCGTTTCGGCGACCAGATGAACAACGTAGCTGTTACCGACGGCGACAAGGTCGAAGCCGAAATGCGGCTGGGCTATCACGTCGACTACTACCCCATTGCCGACCTCGTGGCCGTGCAAGACCAGGTAACCGAAGCCGAGGTCGATGCCCTCGTGGCCGAATACGAGAAAGAGTATGACCTCGCCCCCAACTGCCAGGCCGGCGGCAAAGACCGCCAACAGGTGCGCAACGCCGCCCGCGAAGAGATAGCCCTGCGCCATTTCCTCCAAGAAAAAGGAGCCAAGGCCTTCACCACCAACTTCGACGACTTGGCCGGTGTCGACCAGCTGCCCGGCCTCGCCTGCCAGCGTCTCATGGCCGAGGGTTACGGTTTCGGCGCCGAAGGCGACTGGAAGACGGCCGCCCTCTACCGCACCATGTGGTTCATGGGTCAGGGTCTGCCCCGCGGCTGCTCCTTCCTCGAAGACTATACCCTCAACTTCGACGGCGAAAAGAGCGCCATACTGCAAGCCCACATGCTCGAAGTGTGCCCCCTCATTGCCGAACACAAACCCAAACTCGAAGTACACCCCCTCGGCATCGGCGGCAAGAACGACCCGGCCCGCCTCGTCTTCACCTCGAAACAGGGTGCCGGCGTGGCCGCCACGATTGTCGATATGGGCAACCGCTTCCGCCTCATCGTCAACGAGGTCGACTGCATCAAGTCGAAAGAGCTGCCCAAACTGCCGGTAGCCTCGGCACTGTGGATTCCGCGCCCCAGCTTTGAAGTAGGAGCCGCCGCCTGGATACTGGCCGGAGGCACGCACCACACCTCGTTCTCCTACGACCTCACCACCGAATACCTCGAAGACTATGCCGACATGGCCGGCATCGAGATGGTGGTCATCGACGCCAACACGACCATACCGCAATTCAAGAAAGAGTTGCGTCTCAACGAGATTTTCTACATGCTCAACAAAGCCCTCTGCTAAAACCGAACGATTATGAGTAAATATGTCATAGGACTCGACTACGGCAGCGACTCGGCCCGGGCCATCGTCGTCGACGCGGCAACGGGCCGGCAACTCGCCTCGTCGGTCAAGTACTACCCCCGCTGGAAAGCCGGAAAATATTGCGACCCCGCCGCCAACCGTTACCGCCAGCACCCGCTCGACTACATCGAAGTGCTCGAAGCCTCGGTGCGCGAAGCACTGGCTGCCTGCCCCGCCGGAACGGCGGAGCAGGTGGTGGGCATCGCCTTCGACACGACAGGCAGCACGCCGGCCTTCACCGACGAGAGCGGTACGCCGCTGGCACTGCTGCCCGAACTGGCGGAGAACCCCAACGCCATGTTTGTCTTGTGGAAAGACCACACCGCCGTGAAAGAGGCCGCCGAAATCAACGACCTCGCCCATCGCTGGCACACCGACTACACCGCCTACGAAGGGGGCATCTACTCCTCGGAATGGTTCTGGGCCAAGGCGCTCCATATCCTGCGCGAAGACCCGCAGGTGCGGGCCAAGGCCTACTCCATCGTAGAGTATTGCGAATGGCTGCCCGCACTCATCACCGGCGTGAAACACAGCCGCGACATCGTGCGCAGCCGCTGCGCGTGCGGCCACAAGGCCATGTGGCACGAGAGCTGGGGCGGGCTGCCCGACGAAGAGTTCCTCACCACGCTCGACCCGCTGCTGGCCGGATTCCGCGACCGCCTCTTCGACAAGACCGAGACGGCCGACAAGCCGGTAGGCACCCTCTCGCCCGAATGGGCCGAGCGACTGGGCCTGTCGACCGACGTCGTCGTGGCCGGCGGAGCCTTCGACTGCCACATGGGAGCCGTGGGGGCCAACATCGCCCCGCACACCTTCGTGCGTGTCATCGGCACATCGACCTGCGACGTGATGGTGGCCTCCTATGAAGAGGTAGGCGACAAGCTCATTCGGGGCATCTGCGGGCAGGTCGACGGCTCGGTGATTCCCGGCATGATAGGGCTCGAAGCAGGCCAGTCGGGATTCGGCGATGTCTATGCCTGGTTCAAGCGGCTGCTCGAATATCCGCTCCGCGAAATCCTGGCCAAATCGGAAATCATCGACAATGCCACAAAAGAGAAACTCATCGAGGAGACGGCCGACCAGATTATACCCCGCCTCACGGCCGAGGCCGAAAAACTGCCCGTAGGCGAGAACGCCCTCCTCGCCACCGACTGGCTCAACGGCCGCCGTACCCCCGATGCCAACCAGTTGCTCAAAGGCACCCTGTCGGGTCTCACCCTCGGCAGCGACGCGCCCCGCATCTTCCGGGCCCTGGTCGAGGCAACGGCTTTCGGGTCGCGGGCCATCGTCGAGCGGTTCCGCAGCGAAGGAGTGCGCATAGACCATGTAACGGGCATCGGCGGCATCGCCCTGAAATCGCCCTTTGTGATGCAGACACTCAGCGACGTACTCAATATGCCCATCAAGGTATGCCGCACCGATCAGGCATGCGCGCTCGGTGCCGCCATGTTCGCCGCCACCGCCGCCGGAATCTACCCGACAATCGAAGAAGCACAAGCTGCCATGAACTCAGGATATGCGGCCGAATACCGCCCCAATGCAAAAAATGTAGTCGAATATCAAAAAATGTACGAAAAATATTGTAATTTAGGGGCGTTTACCGAAAAGGTGCTCTATTCGCAAGCCGAAAAGGTGCTCTATTCGCAAGCCGAAAATATCTAAATAAATACCTAATGGACAACAAAGTAACTAATCTGGCAGCCGACAACATTCGCATTTTGGCTGCCTCTATGGTTGAAAAAGCCAACTCGGGCCACCCCGGAGGAGCCATGGGCGGAGCCGATTTTGTCAACATTCTTTTCTCGGAATATCTGGTGTACGACCCCGAAAATCCCCGTTGGGAAGGTCGCGACCGTTTCTTCCTCGACCCGGGACACATGTCGCCCATGCTCTACTCGGTACTGGCCCTCACCGGCAAGTTCACCATGGAAGAGCTGAGCCAGTTCCGCCAATGGGACAGCCCCACGCCGGGCCACCCCGAAGTGAACGTCATGCGCGGCATCGAAAACACCTCGGGCCCGCTGGGTCAGGGACACACCTTTGCCGTGGGAGCCGCCATCGCCGCCAAGTTCCTCAAAGCCCGTCTCGGCGAGGTGATGAACCAGACGATATATGCCTACATCTCCGACGGCGGTGTACAGGAAGAGATTTCGCAAGGCGCCGGCCGTCTGGCAGGCCACCTGGGACTCGACAACCTCATCATGTTCTACGACTCCAACGACATACAGCTCTCGACGGCCACCAACGCCGTGACCAGCGAAGATGTCGCCAAGAAATACGAAGCCTGGGGCTGGAAAGTTCTCGAAATCAACGGTAACGACCCCGACCAGATACGCCGCGCCCTCAACGAAGCCCGTGAGGTGAAGGGCCAACCCACCCTCATCATCGGCAAGACCGTCATGGGTAAGGGTGCCCGCAAGGCCGACGGCAGCAGCTACGAAAACAACTGCGCCACCCACGGTGCCCCCCTCGGCGGAGACGCCTACGTCAACACCATCAAGAACCTGGGCGGAGACCCGGAAAATCCCTTCCATGTCTTCCCCGAAGTGCAGGCCCTCTACGCCGCCCGTGCCGAAGAGCTCAAAAAAATCGTGGCCGAGCGCTACGCCGCCCGCGATGCTTGGGCCAAGGCCAACCCCGAACTGGCCGCCAAGATGGAGAGCTGGTTTGCCGGTAACGTACCTACCGTCGACTGGGCAGCCATCGAGCAGAAACCCGGCGCCGCCACACGTGCCGCATCGGCCACCGTACTCGGTGCCCTGGCCACACAGGTAGAGAACATGATTGTCGCCTCGGCCGACCTCTCCAACTCCGACAAGACCGACGGCTTCCTGAAAAAGACCCACGCCTTCACGCGCGACGACTTCTCGGGAGCCTTCCTCCAAGCCGGCGTATCGGAACTCACCATGGCCTGCTGCGCCATAGGTATGGCCCTGCACGGCGGTGTGATACCGGCCTGCGCCACCTTCTTTGTATTCTCCGACTACATGAAACCGGCAGCCCGCATGGCGGCTCTCATGGAGACCCCCGTGAAGTTCATCTGGACCCACGACGCCTTCCGCGTAGGCGAAGACGGCCCCACGCACGAACCGGTAGAACAGGAAGCCCAGATACGACTCCTCGAAAAACTCAAAAACCACAAGGGCCACAACTCGATGCTGGTACTGCGCCCGGCCGACGCCGAAGAGACCACCGTGGCCTGGCGACTGGCCATGGAGAACACCACCACTCCCACGGCGCTCATCTTCTCGCGGCAGAACATCGCCAACCTGCCCGCCGGTAACGATTACAGCCTCGTAGCCAAAGGTGCCTACATCGTGGCCGGCTCCGATGCCAAGCCCGACGTGGTACTGGTAGCATCGGGTTCGGAAGTATCGACCCTCGTGGCCGGTGCCGAGAAACTCCGCGCCGAAGGCATCAAGGTGCGCATCGTATCGGCTCCGTCGGAAGGACTCTTCCGCAACCAGAGCAAAGAATACCAGGAAAGCGTTATCCCCACGGGAGCCAAGGTATTCGGCCTCACCGCCGGACTGCCCGTCACCCTCGAAGGGCTGGTAGGCGCCAACGGCAAGGTATTCGGTCTCGAATCGTTCGGCTTCTCGGCCCCCTACAAGGTACTCGACGAGAAACTCGGCTTCACCGCCCAGAACGTCTACGACCAGGTAAAAGCCCTGCTGGCCTAACCGCTCGGCATCATTTAATACAAGGTAAGAAAGCCGGTCCGCTATGTTAGCGGACCGGCTTTTTGCGTCTAAACCTATCCCTCTATCTGCAAAACGACTACGAAAACCAGCCCCTTGCACCGTCGTGAATATCATCGGGTTGCACCGCGACATGGAACCTTACACCACGTTTTCAGCCCGCGTGAAGAGAGCCGACAATCAATCACAACAGTTTTTTAGTCAACAAGTTATAAACAGAAATATGAAATTAATAAAAAATTTCTGTCGAAAAATTTTGACTGAAAATATTTGATATATATCTTTGCCGCAAAAACAAATAGGTCTTTACGTCACGCTATTCAGGAAAAAGTACACTCTTAAAATACCAATAATTATCATAAATAACAAAAAACCACTAACCAAATTTGGGAAATTATGAAAAAAAAGTTTCTAACAGGAATGTTACTGGGGACGCTGGCTCTGTCGGCTACCCCGTTTGTTGTGGGCTGTTCCGACGATGACGACATCAGCCGTCTGGAAGAACAGATGGCAACCAACCAGAACACGGCAACCGTCGACAAGAACGAGTTGCTCAACCTCATCAACGAGACCAAAGCCGCTCTCGAAGAACAACTCGAACTGGCTGTCTCGGGTAAGGCCGACAGCCAGGAGGTCATCGACCTACAAGCCAAGGTTACCGCTCTTACCGAACAGCTCAACGCGGCTTCGGAGGGTGCTGCCGAGCAGATTACTTCGCTCATCGAGCAAATCAACGGCCTGGTAGCCGATGTCAATAAGGTATCGGGCGACCTCGATGGTCAGAAAGTAGAACTCGAAGGCGAAATCGCTGCCGTGAAGGAGGCTCTCGACAAAGCCAACGCCGACAACAGCGCAAGCACCCAGGATCTGAAAGACCAACTCGCTTCGCTGAAAGACGAACTGGCCAAGCTCAACGAGCAGGTGGGTGGTGTCGATGGCGCTCTCGACGCTCAGAAACAGGAACTCCAGAATCAGATTGCCGCTGTTGAGAAAGAACTCGGCGATGCCGTCGCTGTCAACAGCGAAAAAATCGCAACGATGACCGAAGAGCTGACCGACCTGCAAAACGAACTCAAAAATGTAAATACGCTGATTGAGAAAAACGGCGAATCGATTGCCGACCTCACTCTGAAAATCGAAAACCTCGAAGGGCTCACCGCCAAAGTTGAGGCCCTCGAAAGCAGCAGCGAAGGCTACGCCAGCGATATCAACGAAATCAACACCAAACTTCAATCGATTGTCTCGGGCAATGCCACCATTGAGCAGGAGTTGCGCGGAAAAATCGACGCCCTCTCGCAGCAGATGAGCTCGCTCGTGGCCGAGAGCGATTTCAGCGCACTGGCCGAACGGGTTACGGCTCTCGAAACCTATAAAAACGGAGTTCTGCAAACGGCTCTCAACGGAAAGGCCGATGCCGACGACCTCTCAGCCGCCCTGTTACGCATCACCACGCTCGAAGGGAACATGGGCTCCTACGACCTGAGTGCCATTGATGCCGAAATAGAGCAATTGAAGAGCGACTACAACAACATTATCGGCATGATCAACGCTCAGATTCAGAGCTTCATGTATATTCCTGCCTCGGCCGACCGTACCGTAGATTTCAGCTACCTCCTGCTCGACATACACGAGGCTGAGGTTGAAGAAGGCGAAGACCCCTATGCCGACGGCACCTACAAGCAACTGGCCTCGCCGGTGAAAAAAGAGCTGCGCTTCCGCGTATCGCCGGCTGCCGCCGCTGCCGACTTTGCCGACAACTACACCGTGTCGTTTGAGAAATACCAGCAACGCTCCATCGACGACGATGTGTTTGCCATCGAGTTGGAAAGCGCCGATGCCACTACCGGTATCGTTACCTTCTCGGTTACCGTGGCCAACCCCGAATCGTTGACCGACGGTACCACGGCCTGGTCGTCTTGCCTCTTTGTGAGAAGCGCCGAGTCGGATTCGGTAATGACCGACCTCTCTTCGGACTTCTTCACTCTGACCGCCGAAATCGAGAAAATCGAGGGTATCTATGCCAACTCCGAGAGCAACGTATCGAGTAAGGAACTCGTGGTAGAAGATGCCGAATCGATCAGCTATCCGCTCATTCTGTGCGATAACAAGGGTGCCTTCTCTTCGGACGAAAATCTGCTCGACAGCTACGACATTGCCTACTCGGTAGCCTACAAGTTCGTATCCGAAGACGACGACTTCTTCACATTCACCACCGAAGGAAACGCCGCCTCGATAGCCGTTGCCCAGCCGCTCAACTCGGCCAGCTACAATAAGACGGCTCACATCGAAGCTACCCTCACGGTAACGGCCGAAGGCAAGAACTACGACTTCGTTACCACCTACCAGACCGTTACGCTGGTTGCAAAAACTGAATTTGAAGGCACACTGGCACCCATCAGCTTCAAGTTTGAAGAGGGTCTCGACAAGACTTTCTCCATCGACGAGATTGCCGAGTGCGTAGGTATAGACAAGGCCCTCCTCACCACCAACAACTTCGCACAAGAAGCATTGAGCGGCGTAACCGGCCTTACAGCAACCTGGTCGGCAGATGGTATAAAACTGGAAGTTGCCGAGAACACGGGTATAACACTGCCTGAGGGCAACATTGTAACCATCACCCTGAACGGTCAAAGCGGACAAAGTGGCAAGACCATCACGCTCGACGTTACCATCGATCAGGTAATGCCCGCCATGCACACCTTCCTGACGAAAGAAGATGACTTCGGTACCCAGATTCTGTACAACTACGACAACACCGATTGGAATGCAAGTCTCGATATCAAAGACTTCTTCAACGACACCCAGAATGCCGACACACTCGAAAAATATTACGGCGCGGGAGCATTTACCATCGAGTACACCGTAGCTGTTATCGGCGAAGATGAAGAGGGTGATGAGACGGTAACAACCGTAAGCGACGGCGGTACCCAAGCAGGTGTAAGCCTTAGTAGCGTCGGCGTAATCACCATTGATAACGATGCCTATGCAGGCAATGTCATCAGAGTAACGGCCGAAGCTAACCTGAACAGCACCGGAGCCGAAATCGCCACCCCGAAAGCAATCGAGTTTACCGTACAACCCATCGCTACCCGATGGAGCCAGGCCGGCACTCCCGCCACACTGGGCAAAGGTGAATCTATCGACCTGGCCAAAGGGCTCATGCTCTCGACCACGGTTGGTGCCAAACTCGACGCTCTCAACGGTGTAGTCGACGAGATTACCCTGTGGAAAGACGGTGCCGACTATACCACAGCCAACGACGCAACAAGTGGTTCGGCCGAAGAGAATGCACTGGCCACGGCATTCGGTACCAGCAAAAATCTGACAACGGTTTACGGTGTTGACAACTTCACTGTCAGCTACGAGATTATCGAAGGCGATACCTATGTAACGCTCTCGGGCAGCACCATCACGATGAAAGATCTCGAAACGGCTCCCAACAAGGACGTTACCATCAAGGCCGAAATTACCATTGCTCCCACCCTGTGGGGTGTAAGCGGTATGCCCGCCAACGGAACGACAACCGTAACCTTTACCATTCCGCAAGCCGAATGGTCGAAATAACAACCAGTTAACCCCCTGACATAAGGAAATCCTGACCGAACTTTTTCCTTACTGTCCTACTGCCGGTGAGATGTGAATCCCGCCGGCAGTCTCTTTTTTAAAGACCCCTTAAAGGAAAATCCACACAAAACAGACAAAAAATCCACATCTGCTACAAAAAAAGAAACGTTATTTGTAGTCGATATAACTTTTCTCTATTTTTGCATAAATACTTAATGATGCCCATGAAGAAACAACTTATTGCCTGCTTATGCGCCGGGCTGTGTCTGTTCACCGTCGAGGCGCAAGATGTACTTCCTTACCAAAATGCCAACCTCTCGCCCGCCGAACGGGCCGAAGACCTGCTGCACCGTCTCACGCTGAAAGAGAAGGTGTCGCTCATGAAAAACGGCTCGGCCGCTGTCGACCGGCTGGGTATTCCCGCCTACGACTGGTGGAACGAAGCACTGCATGGCGTGGGACGCGCCGGGCTGGCTACCGTCTTCCCGCAAACCATAGGTATGGCCGCCACCTTCGACGACCAGGCCGTGTATGAAACATTCGATATCGTATCGGACGAGGCACGCGCCAAACACCACCGCTTCAAGAACAGCCAGGACCAGTTGAAACGTTACCAGGGACTTACCTTCTGGACGCCCAACATCAACATCTTCCGCGACCCGCGCTGGGGACGCGGCCAGGAGACCTACGGCGAAGACCCCTACCTCACCGGACGCATGGGCGTAGCCGTCGTTCTGGGTCTGCAAGGCGACACGACCGCCCGTTACAACAAGTTGCACGCCTGCGCCAAACACTTTGCCGTGCACAGCGGCCCGGAGTGGAACCGCCACTCGTTCGACGCCGAAAACATATCGCCCCGCGACCTGTGGGAGACCTACCTGCCGGCCTTCAAGGAGTTGGTGCAGGAGGCTCACGTCAAGGAGGTGATGTGTGCCTACAACCGCTACGAGGGCGAACCCTGTTGCGGCAGCAAACAACTGCTCATACACATTCTGCGTGAACAGTGGGGCTACCGCGACATCGTAGTCTCGGATTGCAGCGCCATTACCGACTTCTTTAAAAAGAACCACCACGAGACCCACCCCTCGAAAGAGGCCGCTTCGGCCGACGCCGTAATCAGCGGCACCGACCTCGAATGTGGCAGCAACTACTCGTCGCTGGTACAGGCCGTGCGCCAGGGCCTCATCACCGAAGCCCAAATCGACACCTCGGTGCGCCGCCTGCTGAAAGCCCGTTTCGAACTGGGCCTTCTCGACCCCGACAGCCTTGTGCCCTGGTCGAAGATTCCCTACTCGGTAGTCGACTGCGACAAACACAAGGCCAAAGCCCTCGAAATGGCCCGCAAGAGCATGACCCTCCTCTATAACAAAGCGGGCATACTCCCCCTCGAAAAGGGCAAACGCATCGCCGTAGTGGGACCCAATGCCGCCGACTCGGTAATGCAGTGGGGCAACTACAACGGATTCCCCTCGCACACCACCACCCTGCTCCTCGGCTTACAGGAAAAAGGCATCGACTTCACCTACCAGAAAGGGTGCAACTGGGTGGAAGACAAGATTTTCAACAGCGTATTCGACCGCTGCACCTCCCATGGAAAGACCGGTTTCTCGGCTACCTACTGGAACAACACCGAGATGCAGGGCGAAGCGGTAACCCGCACACACGTCTCGCTGCCGTTTAACTTCGACATCGGCGGTGCCGACGGATTCGCCGCAGGCGTGTCGCTCTACGACTTCTCGGGCCGCTACACCGCCACCTTCACCCCCGAGCGCGACGGTGAATATGTATTCACGCTCTCGGCCAACGACGGATTCCGCCTCATCGTCGACGGCGACACCCTCTCCAATCTCTGGTACGACTCACAATCGCGTGCCAACAACGAAATAAAATTCACGGCCGAAGGCGGCCGCTCCTACAACGTCGTTGTAGAATATGTACAGGGCGGCGGCGAAGGCCACCTGCGCTTCGACATAGGCCAGTACAACAGTGTCGACCCCGAAGCACTGGCCCGCAGCATCGACGAAGATGTTGTAATCTTTGCCGGTGGCATCACCCCCCGCCTCGAAGGCGAGGAGATGCGGGTGAACTATCCCGGCTTCAAAAAGGGCGACCGCACCGTCATCGAACTGCCCCAGGTGCAGAGAGAGGTAATCAAAGCACTGAAAAAAGCCGGCAAGAAGGTGATTCTCATACTCAACTCGGGTAGCGCCATCGGTCTCGAAGAGGAGCTGCCCTGCGTCGATGCCATTCTGCAAGCCTGGTATCCGGGACAGGCCGGCGGCACAGCCGTAGCCGATGTACTCTTCGGCGACTACAACCCGGCCGGACGTCTGCCCGTTACTTTCTACAAGAGTACGGCCCAACTGCCCGACTTCGAAGATTACAACATGACGGGCCGCACCTACCGCTACATGACCGAAGAGCCTCTCTTCCCCTTCGGCCACGGACTGAGCTACACAACCTTTGACTACGGAAAGGCCTCCATCGCCAAAAAGATAAAGGCAGGCAAGGCCAGCGACATCACCATCACACTCACCAACAGCGGCAGCCGCGACGGCGACGAGGTGATACAGGTCTATGTTCGCAACCTGCAAGACCCGCAGGGACCGAAAAAATCGTTGCGTGCCTTCAAGCGTGTACACCTCAAAGCCGGCGAAACACAGAAAGTGCGCATCGATCTGCGACCCACGACATTCGACTTCTTCGACCCGGCCACCGGCTCGGTATGGTGCAAACCGGGAAAATATGAAATCCTCTACGGCGGAACATCGGACGACAAGGCGCTGAAATCGGTTACCGTGACCGTACAGTAAGCACTCCGTCGCTCTCCGAAACAGAAAACGGCGTATGCCCCTCGTGGGGTATACGCCGTTTTTTACTGTCGCAAGGAACCGCCGACTGTCAGCTCTGCTTGTACTCGGTGGGCGACATGCCCGTGCGCCGCTTGAAATAGGTGCCGAAAAACGACTGGTTGGGAAAGTTGAGGTAATAGGCTATCTGCTGAATACTCATCGAGGAATATTTCAACAGGTTCTTGGCTTCGAGAATGACACACTCGTCAATCCACTCGGCCGCCGACCGTCCGCTTACCTGCTTGATAATCGTCGTCAGGTACTTAGGGGTAATATGCAACAGTGAGGCGTAAAAGCCTAGCGAACGCTCCTGGCAATAGTGCTGTTGCAACTGCATCAGGAATTCCTTGAAATACTCCTCTCCCCGATTCTTGGTGGGAGCGACAACATTTTCACTACGCATACGAAGTACCCGCTCGAAGATAGCACACAGCTTGTAAATAGCCACACTCGTGTATCCACGCAAAATTTCCTTTTGATAGACCTTTCCCGAAAGATTCTCCATCTCCCGTTCTATCGTGGCAAAAATCTGCCGTATGTCGTCAAGCTCCTCAGGCAGAATCGTCATGCACGGATTGTCGAGCAAGTGGATAAATTGCGGGAGGATACTTTTCAAGTCGATATGCACATCGCGAAGAAAACTCTCGTCAAACGCTATGAGATGCACCACACTGTCTTCTATCTCATCGACTTTGACTATGGAATTGGAGGCATTGATGTAAAGAGTATTTTCCCGCAGAATATACTGTTTGAGGTTGGAGGTAAACTTTACCTGCCCTTTTTCGCAAATAACAACGGTAACGGCATCGACCCGACAGGGATATTGAAACAGCGGTATTCCGCTTCGCGCCGTATCACTCTTGTTGATATTGTGATAAGTCGACACCAAACAACCGTCGTGAAACGATGCCTGCAACACTTTTGCATTCTTGTAGAGTTCCTGTAAAGAAAAACTCACAATGTCTTTTTTTTCCATAACTGTTCTTTTTATATCGCGAATATAGGAAATTTTGAATAATTCATTTTTCGATTTATTCTTTTTTTTACCATTAAAAACACCAAGATAAGACTTTTAATATTATTTCACATATAAACATCTTAATAAGTACCAAATTCAGACTATATATAGGAAATATAAAACAATATTTATAGAAAGCATATCGTCTAGCATATCTACAAATCAAATTAAACTTCTATCATTTCGAGTTTTTTTACAATGAATACGAAGCACTTATTCGTACATTACACAAAGTTGTTCATTTTGTCTTACACAGGAACACAAAAAGATATTTTGAACAATAACGACGAATTTAAAATATCCGTTCCGCCATTGTTATGCTTTTCCTTTGCAGAAAAAATTTAACAACACGGATTATGCACACAACACACACCTTATGGATGGCAGCCACCCTACTGCTGCTTCCATCGTTAAACAGTTGTCAGGGAAAAAGTACAACCACCCGAGAAGAGGTTGCCCCAGTAAAGATAAGCACACTCACCGTCGAGGCCGAACAGCGACACAACGAACACCGCTACTCGGGAACCGTCGAAGCCGCCAACAGCACGGCACTCAGCTTCACTATGCCGGGCAACGTACAGAGTATCGGCGTAAACGTCGGCGACCGGGTCGAAGCGGGCGACCTTATCGCCACCATCGATTCGAGCACAACGGCCAGCAGCTACAAAGCGGCCCTGTCGGCCCGGCAGCAGGCCGAAGACGCCTACGCCCGCATGAAAACGCTATACGAGAAAGGCAGCCTGCCCGAAATAAAATGGGTCGATATACAGAACAAGCTGCAACAGGCCCGGTCTCTGGAAGAGATTGCGCGCAAGAATCTGCACGACTGTAAACTATACGCCCCCTACACGGGAATTGTCGCCGAAAAATCCATCGAGGTGGGACAAACCGTATCGCCTGGCCTGCCCGTCGTGAAGATTGTATCGGGCGACCGGCTGAAAGTAAAATTCTCCGTAGCCGAAAACGAAATAGCCGACATACACCTCGGCACCCGGGCCGTGGTAACCGTGGGCGCTCTCGACAACCGTCGCTTCCCGGGCGTGATAACAGAAAAGGGGATAGTGGCCCACCCGCTCTCGCGCTCCTACGAGGTGAAGGTGTCGCTCGACCATACCGACGCCGACCTCATGCCCGGCATGGTAACAGAGGTAGGCATCGAAAACGAGAAGGCCTCGTGGCAGTATGTCGTGCCGGCACAGGTGGTGCAGCTCGACGAGAAGAACCGTACGTTTGTGTGGATTGAGCAGGAGGGCAAGGCCCGGAAACGCTACATCGAGTGCGGCCCCTTCGCCACAGATGGCGTAACGGTCGTATCGGGATTGGAAAACGGCGACAGAGTCATCGTCGAAGGTCGACAGAAGGTGTGCGAAAACATACCGGTAACTTTATAAAAGAACAGCGATGAAAAAGAAACGCAACGCAGTAGAATGGGCCATGCATTACCGCCAGATTATCATTCTGGCCGTATGCTGCCTTATCGCTTTCGGCATTTACAGCCTGCCGAACATGCAGAAGAACGAATTTCCCGACTTCACGATAAGACAGGGTCTTGTCGTAGCCGTGGCTCCGGGAAATACGGCCGAGGAGATGGTCGAGCAGGTAACCAAACCGCTCGAAGAGTATATCTTCGGCTACAAGGAGGTAAAGAAAGAGAAAACCTTCTCTACCACCCGCCCCGGCATCGTGTACATACAGGTACAGCTCAACGACGAGCTCAACAACAAGGACGAGTTTTGGAGCAAGTTCAAACACGGTGTCGCCACCTTCAAGGCCCAACTTCCGTCGAACGTACTGGCCGTACAGGTGGTCGACGACTTCGGCGACACCTCGGCCCTGCTCATCACGATGGAGAGCGAAGAGAAGACCTACCGTGAGCTGGACGGCTACATGGACGACCTGCAAAGCCGGCTGCGCCGCATCAACAGTATCGGGCGCATGACGGTGAGCGGCATGCAGAAAGAGCAGATTTCGGTCTATCTCGACAACAACAAACTCTCGCAATACGGACTGAACAGCCAGAGTCTGGCCGTCGCCCTCTTCTCAAAAGGGTTCATCACAACCGGCGGGGAGATAACGACCCCCGGCAACATCATGCCCGTGTATGTGGCCCAGTCGCTCAACACCGTGCGCGACGTGCAGGAACAGATTGTCTACACCGACCCCGACGGAAACAACATACGCCTGAAAGATGTGGCCCGCGTCGTGAAGGAGTATCCCGCACCCGACAGCTACATCACCAACAACGGCAAGAAATGCCTCCTGCTGAGTGTGGAGATGAAAAAAGGGAAAAACATCGTAGAGATGGGCGAAGAGATAGACCGGGTACTGACTACCTTTGAACAAGAGCTGCCGCCGGAGGTCGACATCTTCCGCATCACCAATCAGAGCGAAGTCGTCGACAACAGCGTGTCGACTTTTCTCAGTGAGCTGCTCATTGCCATCGCGGCAGTCATCGTGGTGGTCATGCTCCTGCTCCCCATGCGCGTAGCCCTGGTGGCCGCCTCGACGATACCTATCACGATATTCATCGCCCTGGGACTGTTCTACGCCTTCGGCATCGAACTCAACACCGTAACGCTGGCCGCCCTCATCGTAACGCTGGGCATGATTGTCGACAACTCCATCGTCATCATCGACAACTACCTCGAAAAGCTGGGCGAAGGCTGTTCCCGCTGGCACGCCTCGATAGAGAGTGCCACCCACTTCTTCAAGTCGATTTTCTCGGCCACGCTGGCCATCAGCATCACCTTCTTCCCCTTCCTGCTCATCTTAACAGGTATGTTTCACGACTTCCTGCTGAGCTTCCCCTGGGCCATCACACTGATATTGGGCATCTCGCTGCTGGTAGCCGTACTGCTGGTACCCTTCATGCAGTTCTGGTTCATACGCAAGCCTATAAACACGGGTGAGAAGAAATTTTCGTTCCTCGACGCGCTGCAAAGGCTCTACAACAAGGTGCTGGACATCTGCTTCGCCTGGCCGCTGACGACGGTGGCCACAGGCATTGCCTTCGTTGCCATAGGCGCCCTGCTCATCAGCCGCATACCCCAGCGGCTGATGCCCATAGCCGAACGCAACCAGTTCGCCGTCGAAATCTATCTTCCCACGGGCACACCGCTGGAAAAGACCGCCGAAGTGGCCGACAGTCTCGAACATATCCTGCGGAGAGACCCCCGGGTGGTATCAGTTACCTCTTTTACGGGCTGCTCCTCGCCGCGGTTCCACACCACCTACGCGCCGCAGATTGCCGGCCCCAACTATGCCCAGTTCATCGTCAACACACAGGGCAACAAAGAGACCGAGGCTCTTCTCGACGAGTATGCCCCGTTGTACACCAACTACTTTCCCGAAGCATTTGTCCGCTTCAAGCAACTCAGTTACAATGAGTCGGTCTACCCGATAGAGATACGTCTGAGCGGCGACAACATCGATACGCTGCGGGGCGTGGCCAACCAGATTGCGACACTGTTGAAAAACTGTCCCGAGACCGACCTGGTGCGCACCAACTTCTTCGAGCCGCAGGCCGGCACCCGAATCGTACTGAAAGAAGACCTGGCCTCGCGTATGGGCATCAGCAACACCAGCGTGGAGACGACCCTCGCCATGCGTTACGGCAACGGAATCCCGGTGGCCAAGACCTGGGAGGGCGACTACGACATTGCCGTCGTGCTGAAAGGCGAAAATGCCGACTCGGCCGCCTGCAACACTCTTGCCGATGAACTTGTCGCCACGATGGGCGGACTGTCTCATGTGCCCCTGCGGCAGATTGCCGACATACAGCCCACATGGAGCAACGGCCAGATTGTGCGTCGCAACGGCGTCTACACGATTACCGTCATGTGCGACCTCAAAAGAGAGGTAAACAGCATGGCCTTCACCGGCAAAGTGCAGAAACAGCTGGCCGGCATCGCCCTGCCCGACAATGTAACCTTGGAGTACGGAGGCGACTATGAAGACAGCCAGGAGAAACTGCCGCTCATCATGTCGTGCCTGGTGGTTGCTGCCGTCATCATCTTCTTTATTCTGCTGCTCCACTTCCACCGCATCAACATCGCCCTGCTCATCTTCGCCAGCATGACGCTGTGCATCTTCGGCGCGGCTGCCGGCATGCTCATACACGGTGTCGATTTCAGTCTCACCTGTGTGCTGGGTCTGGTGAGCCTCATGGGCATCATTGTAAGGAACGGCATCATCATGATCGACTATGCCGAAGAGTTGCGCAAGAGCGAGAAACTCGACGTGCGCGATGCCATCTACCACTCGGCACGACGTCGCATGCGCCCCATCTTCCTCACGTCGGCAGCCGCCTCAATGGGTGTCGTGCCGATGATTCTCGGAGGCAGCAGCCTGTGGATGCCCATGGGAACCGTCATCTTCTACGGGACACTCATCACCATGGTACTCCTGCTCACCGTCCTGCCGGTCAGCTACTGGCTCATCTTCGACGGTACTTCTCATAAACGCGTGGCCTCGGCCCGCCTGGAAAACGAATAATCTCAACTCATCATCATGAAACGAAACCTATCAATCAAATACGCTCTTCTCCTGCTCACCGGCATGACAATCCTCACGGCCGCTGCCCAGCGGGCCTACACCCTCGAAGAGTGCCTGCAACTGTCGCTTGAAAACAACGTGCGGATAAAGAATGCCCGGAACGATATGCAGATATCGGAGCAGGAACGGAAAGAGGCCTTTACCAAATACTTTCCTTCGATATCGGCCGGTGGCGCCGGATTTGTTGCCAACAAGGGGCTTTTAGAAATGGAACTGGCCCCGATGATGCAAATGTCGATGGCCAAAGACGGTATCATCGCCGGCGTCTCGGCCGGGGTTCCGCTCTTTGCCGGCGGACAGATTGTCAATGCCAACAAACTGAGCCGGGTGGGCGTCGAAGCCAGCCGCCTGCAATACCGGCAGTCGGAGAACGAGGTGAGACTGACGACGGAAAGCTACTTCTGGCAAATCGTCATGCTGAAAGAGAAACAACGCACCCTCACCGTGGTTGAGACCCAGCTCGACACCCTCTACAAAGATGCCGAGGCTTCGGTCGAAGCCGGCATCGCCACCCGCAACGACCTGCTGCAAGTGCAGCTCAAACGCAATGAGGTGCAAAGCCAGCGCATACAGATAGAGAACGCCCTGAATCTCTCACGCATGGCCTTGTCGCAATATATCGGTGCCGAAAGCGACAGCCTCGACGTGGCGTTTGTCCTGACCGACTCGCTCCCCCTCTCGCCCGAACGGCTCTTTGTCGACCCCCGGAGTGCGCTTGCCGAGACCAACGAGTACCGCCTCTTGTGCCAGAACGTAAAAGCCACGCGCTTACAGAAAAAAATGGCCATAGGCAAACATCTGCCTACGGTTGCCATCGGTGGCGCGTATGCCTATGACAACATAACCGACCACGATCACCCGTTCTGGATAGGCTTTGCCACCGTATCGGTGCCCTTGTCGGACTGGTGGGGCGGCGCCCACAGCATCAGGAAACATAAATTACAGGTGATGAATGCCGAGAATACCCTGAACGATAACAGCGAACAGCTCATCATACGCATGCAGCAGACATGGAACGACATGAACGATGCCTACAAACAGGTAGTGATAGCCCACTCTTCCATCGAACAGGCCGAAGAGAATCTGCGCCTCAACACCGATTACTACCTGGCCGGCACCTGCACCATGAACGACTGGCTCGACGCCCAGTCGCTCTACCAGCAGAGCCGCGACAAATACATCGAATCGTATGCCGGCTTTGAGATTAAGAAACGGGAATACCTGCAAGCAACAGGCCGCTAACAGAGAGAAACACCGTGATATTTTTTGCAACGACGCCCGGGTGTGCAGGCAGGCACACTCGGGCGTCGGTATTATTCGCGGAAAAAAGGCTAAGAGAGTTCGAGACCGAAAATCTCTTTCAGGCGGTTGAGTTCGGGATTTTTCTCGGCCAGCAGCACAAAGCGTTCGCCGGGGCTGAAAGCCTTGGTGCGCTCCTGCCGTTCGCGTTCCCGCACCCGCATCGTCAGATGGGTGTTGTGCAGCTCGCTACGCAGGAAAGCAAGCAGGTCGGCCCCCCGGCCGTTGAGCTTGTCCATCTGCGCCCGATTGTCTACCACCACCTCGAAGGTCGTGGCATCGAGCAGTTGCGGCATACACAGGTACATTGTCTGCACCAGCACCGTCTCGGTGGGAATCTTCTTGGTAAACCGCAGCCACGCATCGTGGAGGGCATCGAGCGTAAAGGCTTCGTGCATCTCGGCCGGCGTGTCGGGCACGACGACGGGTACCTCCGAGGGGTCGGGTTCGACACCGTGTTTGAGCGAGATGCGGGGCACCTTGCGCACCGTAGCCCGTGCCTGCGGTGCCGGTGGTGGGGGTGGCGATACTCGCACATGGGAGGCTGCGGGAGCCTCCTCCCGGGGCGGGGGAGGGACAGACGGCCCGGGCACCTCGGCGGCCGGCTTATTTGTGTGCGCGGTGGTCGGCGGCACCGCTGCGGGAGGGTTTGCCCCTGTGGCCTGACGCTGAGAAGGAACGGCTACCGATGGTATCGGAGTCCCCGACAAGGGAGCGGCTTCGGCCGGCATTGCCAACGCGCACACCTTTATGAGCATCAGCTCCACAAGCAGCCGCTTGTTGTTGCTGATGCGGTAATCGAGGTCGCACCGGTTGCTCAACTCCATGGCCGTATAGAGAAACCGCTTGTCGCACCGGGCAGCCTGCCGGGCATACTGCTCGGCAACGGTGGCTCCCACGTCGAGCAGCGGCAGGGTGGCGGCGTCTTTGCTCACCATGAGGTCGCGGAAGTGGCTGCTCAGGCCGTTGACAAAGAGCTGGCCTCCGAATCCGGCACGCAGCACGGCATCGAAAACGAGCAGTGCTCCGGGCACGTCGCCGGCCAGCAAGGCATCGGTGAGCTTGAAGTAGTAGTCGTAGTCGAGAATGTTGAGATTCTCGATGGTGGCCTGGTAGGTAAGGTTTCCTCCTGAGGAGGCTGCCACCTGGTCAAAGATGGAGAGGGCATCGCGCATGCCGCCGTCGGCCTTGCGGGCAATGACATTGAGGGCCTCGTCTTCGACGGTATAACCCTCCTGCGAGGCGACATGGCGCAGGTGGTCGACAATGTCTTCGATGGTGATGCGCTGGAAATCGTATATCTGGCAACGCGAAAGTATGGTGGGCAACAGCTTGTGCTTCTCGGTGGTGGCCAAGATGAAGATGGCGTGGCGCGGCGGCTCTTCAAGGGTCTTCAAGAAGGCATTGAAGGCGGCTGTCGAAAGCATGTGTACCTCGTCGATGATGAATACCTTGTAGCGTCCCAGTTGGGGCGGCACACGCACCTTGTCGATGAGGCTGCGTATCTCGTCGACCGAATTGTTCGACGCGGCGTCGAGCTCGATAATGTTGTAGGAGCGCTGCTCGTTGAAGGCGCGGCACGACTCGCACTCGTTACAGGCCTCCCCCTCGGGGGTGGGGTGTTCGCAGTTGATGGTCTTGGCAAAGATGCGGGCACAGGTGGTCTTTCCCACTCCGCGGGTTCCGCAGAAGAGATAGGCATGGGCCAGCTTGCCGGTAATGACAGCGGCTTTGAGGGTCTGCACCAGAGCTTTCTGCCCCACCACCGAACGGAAGGTCGAAGGGCGGTACTTTCGGGCCGATACGATATAATTGTCCATAAAAGAGTGTTTCTGCAAGAAAGACAAAGATACGGAATTCTTGCAAATAAATGGCTTCGAGCGGAATTTTCACGGTCTTTTCACGGTCTTTTCAGAAGACAGGAGGCGCCTCGACATAGTCAACGGACGAAAACTTTGTTTTCTCCTTCCCTCTGCGCTCGGCTTTTCACTATCTTTGTATCACTCGTTACCTTTAATACTACAACCATGAAAAAACTGTTTACACTACTCCTTTCGCTCTGTGCATTTTCGGCCTCTGCCTCGGTAGAAGAGAGAATGCTGCAAGATTTTGAATCCTATCAGGTGGGCGATGCTGTTGACATGTGGAACATTTACAACTCCGACATCTCCACCTCGTCGGCCATCGTGGCGGCCGACCCCAAAGATGCCTCCAACAAGGTGCTGCACATCAAGAGCCGCTCGTGGAACACGCTGGTGGCCCTGCACGACCTGGGCATCACTGCGGCCGACCTCACCGGCGAAGGCCGTTTCCTCGTCTTTGACCTCTACCGCCCGTCGAGCGACGGCGCCTACAAGCAGCTGATGATTTACTGCGGCGACAAGCGGGTCTACATCGACGGCTCGTTTGTGTCGCAATGTCCTCCCGAACGCTGGACGACGAAGTGTTACCAGCTTGACGCTTCGACCGGCGAGAGCGGAACCCTCTGCCTGGGATTCAACTCGACCGATGCCGAATATTATATCGACAACGTACGCATTGTCGATGTGGCCGATTTCGGGTACGACCGTTCCGATGCCGAAAACTCGATACGCCACTACGCCGAACAGTGCGGGAAAAACATAGGTATTGCCGTAGCAACGGGCGATGCCAACTTCTTCTCGGCCATGAACGACGACAGCAAGGTGATTACGCAGACGGTTTCGAGCCAGTTCAACATGATTGTGGCCGGCAACGAGATGAAGTTCGACGCCATGGAACCCGAACAGGGTAACTTCAAGTTTGAAACGGCCGACAAGCTGGTGGCCTTCGCCGAACAGCACCAGATGAAGGTGCGCGGACATACCCTCGTATGGCATTCGCAACTGCCCGGCTGGCTGGGTGCCGGCTCCGAAGGTGCGTCGAACAACAACAATTACACACGCGACGAGCTGCTCAAAATCATGGAAAACCACATCACCACCATCGTCTCGCACTACAAGGGGCGCGTGCATGAGTGGGACGTGGTAAACGAGTGCGTGAGCGACAACAGTACGCAGACGCTTCGCAACTCAATATGGCAGAAGGTCATCGGCGAGAGTTTCATCGACTCGGCATTTGTCTACGCCCGCCGGGCCGACCCCGATGCAAAACTCTACATCAACGATTACAGCGTGGAGTTTGCCGGCAACAACAAGGCCGACCGCTATTATAATCTGGTGAAGAAACTGGTGGCTCGCGGCGTACCCATCGACGGCGTAGGATTGCAGGCCCACCTCTACCAAGGGTCGGTCGACTCGGCCAAACTCGACCGCAACATGAAACGCTATGCCGAGCTGGGGCTGAACTGCATCATCACCGAACTCGACATCAGCCTGCCCACAAGCCAGTTTGGCTCGCAGACGGCATACGAAAAGCAGGCCGCCGACTATCGTAAAATCGTCAACGTTACCCTCAACAACGCCAACTCTCCCTCGCTGCTGATATGGGGCAGCTCCGATGCCTACTCCTGGATTCCCGGGTCGACCAACTACACCCGGGGCGAGCCGCTGCTCTTCGATACCTACTTCTGTGCCAAACCGGCCTACTACGCCGTGCGCGACGCATACAGCGCCCGCGCCACAACAATGGCTCTCGAAGAGGTACTCAATGCCGTACCCTCGGAATCGCTCTATGTAGATGTCTACAACATTCTGGGACAACCGGTGAGACTGCACATGCACCGCTCGCAGATATACTCCCTGCCGCAAGGCACATACATCATCGACGGAAAAGTGATGAACATACGCTGATACGGTATATACACCATCAACACATACGGCCGGACCACAATCCGGCCGTATTATGTATCAGATAATAAACCGGTTACACGACACGGATTTTCTTCTCGGGAAACATTTGCCGCAACAACTCTTTTTTTATTATCTTTGCTTCGGCAGGGAAGAGAAGCCCTGCCACAACAAATGTTGAGAGATACATGAAAATCGAAATTCTGGGGGGCACATCGCCCCGCCTGTACAAGCTCGTAGCTCCGCTTGTCATGAATGCGGCGGTTCTGCGACAAAACAACAACTATCCCTACAAGACATCTTCGCGACACGAATGGCTCGTAGGACTCGACGACGACGGAAAAACCGTGAGAGGATTCTTTCCCATGGAACGGCGCGAGGGATATTACTACCTCAACAACTACTACGTCCCGGCCGATTCGGAGGAGGAACTGTTGCACATCTTCATCGAAGAGGCCATCACACTCTACGCCCCAATCGGCCCCTTGGTCGCCGTCGTACATTCCCATCATGTACCCGTATTTCAGAAAAAAGGATTCCTGCCCGAACGGGAGTGGAAACTATATGTAAAAATGCGATATGGAAAGAGCGATGGAAAGACGTCGTAATGTCTATGAGGCCGCACTCTCGCGCATAGAAAAGATATTCTCCGACTTCGACAACATCTATGTATCCTTTTCGGGAGGGAAAGACAGCGGCGTACTGCTCAACCTCTGCATCGACTACATCAGACGCCACAAGTTGAAACGCCGCATCGGTGTCTTCCACATGGACTACGAGGTGCAGTACTCGGCCACGTTGCAGTATGTCGAAAAGGTCTTCTCGGAGAATACCGACATACTCGACATTTACCGGGTGTGCGTGCCCTTCAAGGTATCGACCTGCACCTCAATGCACCAGAGTTATTGGCGCCCGTGGGACGAGGAAATGAAAGAAATCTGGGTGCGCGAGATGCCCCGTTCGGCGTTCCGCAAAGAAGATTTCGACTTCTTCTCCGACGACCTGTGGGACTACGACTTCCAGATGAGGTTTGCCGAGTGGCTGCACCGCTACAAGCGGGCCGCACGCACCTGCTGCCTGGTAGGTATCCGCACCCAGGAGAGCTTCAACCGCTGGCGGGCCATACACAGCGACAAAAACTACTGCTGCTACGAGCGCTTCAAGTGGACGCGCAAAATTGCCGACGACGTGTACAACGCCTACCCCATCTACGACTGGCGCACGACCGATGTGTGGGTGGCCAACGGCCGCTTCGGCTGGTCCTACAACCACCTCTACGACCTCTACTACCAGGCCGGTGTCTCTCTCGAAAAACAACGGGTGGCCAGCCCCTTCATCTCGGCGGCCATTCCCAGCCTGCAACTCTACCGGGCCATCGACCCCCAAATGTGGGGCCGCATGATAAACCGGGTGAACGGCGTGAACTTTGCCGGCATCTACGGCAATACCTCGGCCATGGGCTGGTACAAGGTAAAGTGCCCCAAAGGCATGACCTGGGAAGATTATATGCACTTCCTGCTGAGTACCCTGCCCGACGACATCAGGCAGGGCTATCTCGACAAGCTCAGTGTGAGCATCGCCTTCTGGCGAAACAAGGGGGGCTGCCTGGCCGACGAGACCATAGAGAAGCTGCGCCGCATGGGGGTGGAGATTTCGGTGGGCGACTCTACCAATTACAAGACCGACAAGAAACCTGTGCGCATGGAGTATCTCGACGATATCGACATCGAAGAGTTCAGAGAGCTGCCCTCGTTCAAGCGTATGTGCATCTGCATTCTCAAAAACGACCATGCCTGCAAATACATGGGGTTTGCTCCCACCAAAGACGAGAAAGAGCGTCGCAATCAAATCATGGAAAAGTATAAGAAATATTATGGCGAAGACAGATAAGGAACCCCGGTACAGAAGTCCGGTATATAAAGTAATAGCCGTCCCGGTCGACAAAGTGGTGGCCAATGCCTACAACCCCAATGTGGTGGCGCCTCCCGAGATGAAGCTGCTCGAACTCTCGATATGGGAAGATGGCTACACGATGCCCTGTGTGTGTTACTATGTGGCCGACAAAGATGTGTATGAGCTGGTCGACGGCTATCACCGGTACATGGTGATGAAGACCTCGCGCCGCATCTACGAGCGCGAGCATGGCCTGCTGCCCGTCGTCGTCATCGAGAAAGACCTCTCCAACCGCATGGCCTCGACCATACGCCACAACCGCGCCCGCGGAACGCACAATGTGGAACTGATGAGCGAAATCGTATCGGAGCTGACCCGCGCCGGTATGTCCGACCGTTGGATAGAGCGCAACATCGGCATGGACAAGGACGAGCTGCTGCGGCTGAAACAGATTTCGGGTCTGGCCGCTCTCTTTGCCGACAAAAATTTCTCGCTTACCGACGACTGACCCCGGCAACCATTACCGAGAGGTTCTGTGGCAATACAGGAGAGGCGGCCGGAAATCTTTCCGGCCGCCTCTCTCTTTAAGTAAATGTGGCAGAGACAAGCGCCGCCCCTCCCGGTCAGCGCAGACGCAGCACGTCGCCCACACGGGGTACCCTCTCGCCCGAAATCTTGTTGCGGCTCAGGAGCCGTTTGAGCTTGATGCCGTATTTCTGGGAGACATCGTGCAGCGATTCACCCGGTTGGAGGGTGTGTGTGGTATAGGGTTTCTGAGCCCGACGGCGTTTGGCTTTGAGGTAGACGATGTCGCCGGCTTTGAGTTTGTAGCCGCGAGGGAAGTCGTTGTAGCGACGTATCTGGTAGGCATACAGTTCAAATTCGCGGGCAATGAGCCGCTGGGTATCGCCGTCGCGGGCCACGACGTAAGGCAGCCCCCATTTCGAATCCATGTCGTGATATTCATAGCCTTTGGGCATTCGGGGCAATCCCTTTCCGTCGTAACGATGGAGGCCATAAAGCTCGATGGTCTGTATCAGCTTGCTGGCATAGGCCTTGTCGGTGGCGTAGCCGCAGCGCTTCAATCCGTGGGCCCACCCCTTGTAGTCGGTAATGTCGAGCTTGAAGAGCTTTTCATAGCGGGGGCTCTTTGTCAGGAAGAGGGCATGGTCTTCGTACGACTCTTTGGGGTTGCGGTATTTCCTGAAACACTCGCCCTTTTCGTCGTCGTCGTGATAGACACGCTTACCCTCCCACGAGTTGTGGCACTTGATGCCGAAGTGATTGTTCGACTTCCGGGCCAGTTCGCTGGTACCTGCCGCCGATTCGAGCAACCCTTGGGCAAGCGTGATGCTGGCCGGTATCTTGTAGCGCTTCTGGTGGTCAATGGCGATATCTTTGTACTTGTTGATGTAATCGAGATATATCGGGTTTTTCGTCTGGGCCGAGACGAAAACGGCGATAAAAAGGAAAATCCCTATAAACGGAAGGCGGGAACGTACATACATATTCTCGGACATAAAATCTTCTTATCAATTTAAGGCCGGCCGGCAGAATGTATCGGAAATTCCGATTATATTTGTAGAATATAGGATTCGGTTTGGGATAAAGTTCAAGTAAACTTGGCTTTCTCCTCTCACCTTTCACTATATTTGTAAGGAATCCGATATAAAAATATCTTCCTATGGCAAAACAACTTCAACTATCGGCAAAGATAACGGTTTGTCGGTACAATGAGTTAACCGACAGCGAAAAAAAATGGGTCGATGCAGCCCGTGAAGCCGCAAAAAAGGCCTATGCACCCTATTCGCGATTCTGCGTCGGCGCGGCTGTGGCACTGGCCGACGGAGAGATAATCACCGGTAACAACCAGGAAAACGCCTCTTATCCCGAAGGGTTGTGCGCCGAACGGGTGGCCCTGTTTGCCGCCGGAGCTGCCGCCGGCGCCCGGCCGGTGGCCATCACCCTGGCGGCCATCGCACCCGATGGCAAAAGCCCCCTCATGCCCGTTACCCCCTGCGGCGGCTGCCGGCAGGTCATGCGTGAGGTCGAGAGCCGCTACGGAGCCCCTCTGCGCGTACTCATGTGCGGCGCCGAAGAGATATACATCGCCGCATCGGCCGGCGACCTGCTGCCGCTGAGTTTCGAACTGTCGGCAACGCCGCAAGCGTAACGGCCGGCAGCCTCCACAAGCAGGGAGCCTCCGCCCTGCATTGCACCCGTCGTCTCCGGCAGGCAATACAGCCCTACACCGGGAGCCGGCAGGAAAAACTGAATACCATGAAAAAAAGATTTCTAACGGTTGCCATAGCCCTAATCGGCCTGATAGCTGGCCGTATGGCAACCGCTCAATCGGGCGACAACTACGACGGAACGTTTACCAACCCCGTCGTGTGGGCCGATGTTCCCGACCCCGACGTGATACGCGTGGGCGACGACTTCTACCTGGTAAGTACCACGATGCACCTCATGCCGGGCGCCCCCATCATGCACTCCAAAGACCTGGTCAACTGGGACATCATGAGCTACCTCTACGACCGTATCGACGAAAAACCTCAATATGACCTGATGGAGGGCACCGTCTACGGACGCGGACAGTGGGCCACCTCGCTGCGTTACCGCGACGGTCGCTACTACGCCTATTTCTCGCCCAACGACACCCCTTTCAAAGGCTACCTCTACTCCACCGACAATCCCTCCGGCAAGTGGTCGCTCGTAGCCCGACTGCCCCATTTTCACGACGCCTCGCTCTTCTTCGACGACGACGGACGGGCCTATGTCTTCTACGGCACGGGGCAACTGCGGGAACTCAAACCCGACCTGACCGGGGTACTGCCCGGCGGGATAGACACCACCCTCTTTGTGCGCGACGCCGAAGAGACCGGACTGCTCGAAGGGAGCCGCGTCGTCAAACACGACGGCCGCTACTACCTGCTGATGATTTCATGGCCGGTCGGTGCGCCCCGCCGGCAGGTATGCTACCGTGCCGACCGCATCACGGGCCCGTATGAGAAACGGGTGATTCTCGAAGATGCGTTCGCGGGCTTTCCCTATGTGGGGCAAGGTACCATCGTCGACGACGGCCGGGGCAACTGGTACGGCATCATCTTTCAAGACCGCGGAGGCGTGGGCCGTGTGCTTACCCTCATGCCCTGCCGGTGGGTCGACGGCTGGCCCCTGCTGGGCGACGAGTCGGGCCGGGTACCCGAGACCATGGACAAACCCGTGGCGGGATTTTCTTCGCCGAGGCTGACGGTGAGCGACGATTTCAATGCCAAAGACCTGAAACGCAACTGGCAGTGGAACCACAACCCCATCGACAGTTGCTGGTCATTAACGGCACGCAATGGGTTCCTGCGCCTCTCGACAGGCCGCGTGGCAGAGAATCTGTTTCTGGCACCGAACACCCTCACCCAACGCATGGAGGGGCCCCGGTGCCGGGGTATCGTCGCCCTCGACCTCGCGGGCATGAAAGAGGGCGACGTGGCAGGATTTGCCGCGTTCAACAGCGATGCGGGCGTATTGGCAATTACCTGCCGGGACGGGAAAAAACAGCTCTCGATGCAGAGCCAGTCGGTGAGCCTGACCGAAAAGGAGAAACGTGTGTCCGACGTCAAAACAAGGACACACGAGACCGTTGCGCTCACCTCCGACACCCTCTACCTGCGCATCGACGGCGATTTCAGGGTAGGCCGCGACATCGCCACCTTCTATTACAGCCTCGACAATAAGCATTGGAGACAAATCGGCGCGGATTTTAATATGATATTCGACTACCGGCGCTTCTTCATGGGCACCAAATTTGCCCTCTTCAACTATGCCACTCAGGCTACGGGCGGATACATCGACGTCGACTTCTTCGACTATAAACGCCTCGGCGAATAACACAACCTCCGCCCCTCTCTACACAAGAATGTCCAATCTCCCTTAAACATATACTCATGAAAAAACCGATATTGATACTGCTGACATTGTGTTGCGTATCTCTCCTGCATGCAGGAGAGGTGAAGTTGTCGGGCCCCGATGGGCGGCTCACGGTCGTCGTCTCCGACAGCGGAGGGTATGCCTCCTACCGCATACTGTACGACGGCATGACCTTTCTCGACGCCTCGCCCCTCGGACTCACTACCGACGCGGGCGACTTCACCCGCGACCTGCGCCTGGGCAATGCCTCCGACGCGTGTGTCGTCGACGAGACATACAGCCTCAGAAACAGCAAGAGAAGCGAGATACGTTACCTCGCCCACATAAGAGAGATACCTTTTGTGCAGGACGGGAAAACGGTCTTCAAGGTAATGTTCAGCGTAGGCAACAACGATGTGGCGTTCCGCTACACCGTCTGCCGCACCGGCGAGGCACTGTGCGGCGTGGTGCGGCAGGAGGCCACGGGGTTCAGGCTCCCCGCCGGAAGCACTACATTTCTCTGCCCGCAAAGCCCGGCCATGAAGGGATTTGCCCGCACAACCCCGAGCTACGAGACCCCCTACACCCCCGACGACACACCGGGCAAGAACGGACTGGGCGAGGGGTACAGCTTCCCCGCCCTCTTCCGTATTGCCGACCGGGGCTGGGTGCTGATTTCGGAGACGGGTGTCGACAGCCGCTACTGCGCCTCCCGTCTCCTGGGACACGCCGGCGGACTCTATACCATCGGGTTTCCGCAAGAAGAGGAGTTCAACGGCAACGGCTCGGCCTCGCCGGGCATCACTTTGCCGGGAGAGACGCCGTGGCGCACCATCACCGTAGGAGGCACCCTCGCACCGGTGGTCGAGACGACAGTGGCCTTCGACCTCGTCGAGCCGCTCTATGAGCCATCGAAAGAGTATGCCGACGAGTATGGCTGCGGCACATGGAGCTGGATTATCGCCGGAGACGGCAGCATGAACTACGCCGAGCAGAAACGCTACATCGACTTCTGTGCCGAGATGGGCTACCGCACGGTACTTGTCGATGCCTGGTGGGACACCCGCATCGGCTACAAGGGTATCGAAGAACTGGCCGCCTACGCCCGCTCCAAAGGGGTGGGCCTCTACCTGTGGTACAACTCCAACGGTTACTGGAACGATGCCCCGCAGGGGCCGCGCGGCAAGATGGACAACCTCATCAGACGCCGCCGGGAGATGAAGTGGCTGCAACAGACCGGCATCAAGGGCATCAAGGTCGACTTCTTCGGGAGCGACAAGCAGGCCGCCCTGCAACTCTACGAGGAGATTCTGGCCGATGCCAACGACTACGGCCTGCTGGTCATCTTCCACGGTTGCACCCTGCCCCGCGGTTGGGAACGCATGTATCCCAATTATGCCGCCAGCGAAGCGGTACTGGCCAGCGAGAACATGAACTTCACGCAAAGCAGTTGCGATGCCGAAGCCTTCAACGCCTGCCTCCACCCTTTCCTGCGCAATACGGTGGGAAGCATGGATTTCGGCGGCAGCACGCTCAACCGCTACTACAACGCCGGGAACCGTCCGGGCGGAAGCCGGCGGGTTACCTCCGAGGTCTTCGCACTGGCCACGGCCATACTGTTCCAAAGCCCCGTGCAGCATTTTGCTCTGGCACCCAACAACATGATCGACGCCCCGGCCTGGGCCATCGACTTCATGAAGGCGGTGCCCACGACCTGGGACGACACCCGCTTCATCGATGGATACCCGGGGCAGTATGTAGTGCTGGCCCGCCGCCACGGCGACATCTGGTATATCGTGGGGGTGAATGCCCGTAAAGAGACGGTGCGCCTCACCCTCGACCTGCCCATGTTCGAGGCCGGCGAGACAGTTACCGTCTATGACGACAACAAGCGGCTCGAAGGAAGGGTGCGTACCGTCCGAACAGGAAAAAGACAACAATTCTCCATCGCCATTCCCACCAACGGCGGAGTGGTCATTCACAACTGAAACACCCAAAAGCGATGAAACCCTCATCAAAAAAGTTTATCTCGACCACACTGACTATTCTTGCCCCGATATGGCTGTCCGCACAGAACCCCATCGTGCAAACCTGCTACACCTCCGACCCAGCACCGATGGTACACAAAAGTACCCTCTACCTCTACACGGGACACGACGAAGACGGTGCCGACTTTTTCTGGATGCAGGAGTGGCGCGTCTATTCGACCCGGGACATGGTCAACTGGACCGACCACGGCTCCCCGCTGGCCATCGAATCGTTTGCCTGGGCCGATGACCGGGCTTGGGCCGCACAGTGCATCGAGCGCAACGGTAAGTTCTACTGGTATGTGTGCCTGCACTCGAAACTCTCAAACACAATGGCCATTGGCGTCGCCGTAAGCAAGTCGCCCACGGGGCCCTTCAAAGACGCCCTCGGCAAACCGCTCTATGAGGGCAGTTGGGATTATATCGACCCCACCGTCTTCATCGACGACGACGGACGGGCCTTCCTCTACTGGGGAAATCCCAACCTCTACATGGCCGAACTCAACGAAGACATGGTATCGTTCAAAGGCGAGGTGCAAAAAATAGAACAGACCGTCGAGAGTTTCGGGGCGCCCAATCCCGAGAAACGGCTAAAAGGGGTAAAATATCCCGACACCTATACCGAAGGCCCTTGGCTCTGCAAACGCGGCAACAATTATTACCTGCTCTATGCTGCCGGCGGGATACCCGAACACATTGCCTACTCGATGGGCCCGAGCCCCACGGGGCCGTGGCGATACATGGGCGAAGTCATGCCCCTGCAAGAGACCGGCTCCTTTACCAACCATGTAGGAGTCATCGATTACAAAGGAAATTCCTACCTCTTCTACCACACCGGCAAGTTGCCGGGCGGCGGAGGATTCGGTCGCTCGGTAGCCGTAGAACAATTTGAATATAACGCCGACGACACCTTCCCCCTCATCTATGCTACCGACAAAGGGGTAGACCCGGTAGGCACCCTCAACCCCTACAAGCGCACCGAGGCCGAAACGATGGCATTCTCTCGCGGGGTGAAATCGGAACCCAATGCCACGACAGGAATCTACATTGCCGACATACACGACGGCGACTACATCAAAGTGCGTGCGGTCGACTTCGGCCACAGTAGCCCGAAAAAATTCCATGTCGTCGCCGCAAGCGCACGGCGCGGCGGGACCATCGAAATGCGGCTCGACAGCATCGGCGGGAGCATCATTGCCAAAGTCGATGTTCCACCGACGGGAGGCTGGGAACAATGGAAGAGATTAAAATGCAATACGACCGGAAATGTTTCGGGCGTTCACGACCTCTATTTCGTATTTAAAGGGCGGAAAGGATGTAAACTCTTCAATCTTGACTGGTGGAGATTCGATAATTAGACAAGAGGCTTGTCGAGACAAAAAATCTCCGCCGGAAGGTGTTGTGCCATACCGCATTTTTTCCTATATTTAGCTGATAAATATTTTCCGTCATGAAACCCCGTTTTTTCTCTCTCGTCGGCATTGCCATTCTCTTTCCGCTCTGCGCCACGGCCCAAAACTCGTATGAAGAGTACCGAAACGCACGACGGAACGACTTTGCCTCGTACAAGCAAAAGGCCAAAGAGGATTTTGCCGCCTACCGGGCCCGCGTAAATGCCGAATACACCCAGTTCATGCGCGAACGCTGGAAAGAGTTCTCGGGCGAAGAGGCCATACCGCTGCCCGAACAGGAACCGCCCGTACCACCTACCGTCGCCCCCCGCGAAGAGCAGGAGCGCCCCAAGGTAGACCGGCCTGTCGCCATCGACAGAATCGTAAAGAAACCCATCGCCCCGATAACGGTACCGCAGCCTGTGGTACACATCGACAAGGAACCTCAGCTCCTGCCCGTCGTACCGCCTACGCCCCGTGAGGAGACACCCCGGCCCCAAGAAGAAGAGGCGGTACAACCGGCCGACTCCCGGTTTGCCTTCTCGTTTTACGGCACCGACTGTCGCGTGCGTCTCGACGGGAAACAGCGGTTTGCTCTCGACAACACACAAGAGGAGGCCGTGGCCGACCGATGGGAAATACTCTGCTCCGACGCCTATACCGACATGGTGGCCGACTGCCTGCGACTAAAAGCCGAGCTCAACCTGTGCGACTGGGCCTACCTGAAAATGGCCCAACAACTCGGCGCATCTTTCCTGGGAGAGTCGAGCGACGAGTCGACCCTGCTGCAAGCCTTTATACTCAACCAGTCGGGCTACCGCATACGCCTGGCCCGGGGCAACGACAACCACCTCTACCTGCTTGTGGCCAGCGACTATACCATATACGGGAAACGATTCTTCTTCCTCGACAACACCCGCTTCTACCTGCTGCAACCTTACGAAGGCAACACGATGCATATCTTCGACCGGCGCTTTCCCAACGACTGCGCCCTGACCCTCACGATGACCGAAACACCCCGGCTGAGGGTGGAAGAGTCGGCTGAACGCACCCTTACCGCCCGGCGTTACCCCGACGTGCGCGCCAGCGTGTCGTCAAACAAGAACCTGATCGATTTCCTCGCCGACTATCCCGCCTCGGCCATGGGCGACGACGAACACACGAAGTGGACGATTTTTGCCGACATTCCCCTCAGTGCAGAAAACCGCGAACGCCTCTACCCCGCTCTGCGGCAGGCTATTGCCGGGAAAAGCGAAGAGGAGGCGGCCAACATGATTATCAATTTTGTGCAGACGGCCTTCGTCTATGAATACGACGACAAGGTATGGGGCGGCGACCGCATCTTTGCCGCCGACGAGACTCTTTACTATCCTTACAGCGATTGTGAAGACCGGGCCATACTCTTCACCCGCATCGTGCGCGACGTGATGGGACTCGAAACGGCACTCATCTACTACCCCGGCCACCTAGCGGCCGCGGTGCGGTTCAACGAAGAGATACCGGGCGACTATTTCGTCATCGGCGACAAACGCTACCTCATCTGCGACCCCACCTTCATCGGCGCCACCATAGGCCGCACGATGAAGGGCATGGACAACAGCCGGGCGCAGGTGATACTGCTCAACCGATAGAGGCGTCGCGGCCCTTCTGCCCGTCGCGGGGTATGATATCCATCTGCTCCATGAGGAAGCAGGCATTCATGTGGCGGGCCACCCCGGGCCGCAGACGGTAATCGAAGTGCAACGCATCGTCGACGATTTCCGACTCGAAGCAGACGGCCCGCACCACACCGGGAAACTCTTCGGCAAGCGAGCCCAGCACCAGGTCGTGTGTGGCGGCCGCCCCTACGGTACCGAGCGAAACCAGTTGGCGGACAAGAGCCAGCGAGCCGGTCTGCTTGTCGACCGAATTGGTACCTTTGAGTATCTCGTCGAGAATCACCATGCACTTCTCTCCGGCCCGCTGACGCAGCACCACCTGACGCAGCCGTTTCAGCTCGGCAAAGAAATAAGACTCGTTGCCGGCCAGCGAGTCGGTCGTGTGCAGCCCGGTAAAGAGCGTGCAGGGAGTGAATGTCATCGACGCGGCACACACCGGCGCGCCGAGCATGGCCAGCACGAAGTTCACCCCGACAGCCCGCAGATAGGTACTCTTTCCGGCCATATTGGCACCGGTAACGATGAGAAACGACGGGCGGGCCGGCAACTGCACCGAATTGCACACACAGCGGGCCGGGTCGATGAGCGGGTGGCCCAAGGCCTCGGCCTCGTAGACCGGACGGTCGCTGCCGACCGCCTCGGGGTAGACATACCCGGGGTGATTATAGGCAAATGCCCCCAGCGACGCCAAGGCGTCAAACCCGGCCAAGGCATCGAACCAGCCGGCCACCTCACGGCCATAACGCCGCAACCAGCCGTCGAGAGCGGCCAGCTGCCTGAAATCCCACAACAGAAAACCATTGAGCAGGAGAAAGACCAGCGCATTGTTGCGCTGGTTGAGATTGTCCATCAGACGGCGCAGGCGGCGCAAAACCACCGAAGCCTTCTCGCCCGAAGAGGTGGAGAACGCATCGGTTACCGCACGCAGTTCCGGGGCCGAAAACGAAGCCGATTCGAGAGTCTCGATGAGCGGAGCATATTTGGCCAGCGCCCGCAGGCCCGATTCGAGCCGCTCTTGCGCCTGCGAGACCCGCTTGACGGCAGCCAGCGCCGCCACCAGACACACGGCAAAGAGCAGTCCTATGAGCGACGCGGCAACAGGCCATACGCCCGTCGAGAGGGCTAGGGCAAGGTAGACAAACGGGAGAATTCTTATGGCCCAGAAGAGACCTTTGCTACGGGGAAAAACCGGCGCCGAAAGGGCCGTACCGACAGTCTCGGCATCGCCCCGTTTCTCGCCCGACACCCGCCCCGTAGCAGCAAAGTGCAGACGCAGGTCGGGCAGGGCTGCCAGTTCACGCACCGCCTCCTGCCGGCGGGCTATCGATGCCACATCGGAGAGCGGCCGGCGCAACCAGTCGGCCAGCCGACGACGACCCGCCTCGGTAGCCGTGCGGTTGATATAGGCAAAGAGCGATTTCTCGCCGAAGATGTCGAGGTCGGCCGTAAAATCATGCGTGGCATCGAAAAACTCGACACCCCCGTCGCAATCCGAGAAGTCGTATTGCGACAGACGGAACTCCTGCCGGCAAATCTCCATCGCCGCTTCGACATAACTCCGGCGGGCAAAGAGGCGGCCATGCACCTTGACCAGAGCCAGGAAGGCTGCCACGAGAGCAACGGCCACCGACCACACCACCGGTGCGGGACACCAGTCGCGCCCCCACACCAGCCAGGCAATAAACAGTAGGGCGAGGGCCACCCGCGCAAAACTCACCCGGCGTATGCGACGGGAGAGCCCAGCCAGAGCGACGGTATATTCTTGCTGTTTTCTATTGTAAAAATCGAGCGGCGACAGGTCGGCAGGTTGTTCCATACAGGCAGTAGGATTAGCGTAAAAGATTGGTGTAAAAAATTCGGATAAAAAATTTCCGGCCGCCCCGGCAACACAAGGCACGAAAACCCCGCAACAGAGAGACCCCCTCTCATTTGCCGGCAACAGCCGCACGCAAAGATAAACGATTGCCCGCACACACGCAAAAAATAGTATATATCCATACACCCGGCCTTCTCTCACCTTTCCGGCCCTACTCCTCTGCGACACACCGCCAAACCGGCAGCCCCTCGAATCACCCACACGCACTGACAAAGAAAAAGCGATGTCCGGCCTCTCTGGTCGGACATCGCTGCAAAAACCATATCGCGTCTCTCTTAGAGGGCAACCTTCGTCACCGTCGGGCCGCACTTCACGAGATAGAGGTGGCCTGCGGGGAGTGTCAGCTCGGTGCGGGAGCCGCTCGCCACGCCCTCGTACACCACTGTGCCCGAGAGGGTGTAGACGGTCACTGCCGTCCCGGCCGGGAGATTCTCCACAACAATGCCGTCGCCGCAGGCGGTTATCACGGCCTGTCCGGCCCTGTCGGCGCCGACCTCTTCTATGGAAGAAGATCCCTCCTCGACGATATTTACAAACTCTTTTCACCCATCGGCCGCCTTGTAGGCTTCGAGCGCTCCCTTGGGTACATACAGCGTACAGGCACTCTTGTCGACATCCCAAAAACAATCGCTTTTACAAGTCGGAGGCGTTATGGCCAGGCTGTGTATTTTTTGAAGATTGCTGCAAAACTGAAAAGCATTTTCTCCAATCGAGGTAAGGCTCTCGGGAAGGGTAATAGAGGCAAGGCTGCTGCAACAAGAAAAAGTGCCGTCTTCAATGGAGGTAACCCCTTCGGGTATCACAATGGAGGCAAGGCTGCTGCAAAACTGAAAAACATACTCTCCAATGGAGGTAAGGCTCTCGGGAAGGGTAATAGAGGTAAGACTGCTACAATCCCCGAAAGCATAGTCTCCAATCGTGGTAACCCCTTCGGGTATCACGATGGAGGCAAAGCCATTACAGTCTGAAAAGTCTCGCTTTCTATCGAGGTAAGACTCTCAGGAAGAGTGATGGAGGCCAGACTGCTGCAATTAAAAAAAGCATAGTCTCTAATCGAGGTAACCCCCTCGGATATCACGATGGAGGCCAGATTACTGCAATCATAAAAAGCATGTTTTCCAATCGAGGTAACCCGATAGGTTATGCCATCATAAGCGACCGTAGCCGGAATGGTTACATCACCGCTGTATTGGGCATCACCGACCACGACCTCGACCGTCTTGTCGGCGGTGGAGGTGATTCCGTAATAAATACCGTTGGCCTCAAAGTCATAGGCCCACGCGCCCATCGTGCAACACCATGCAACGAGAAGCATTGCGGTTTTCATGCAGACTCTTTTCATAAAAATATCCGTATTGAAAGGGTTTGATTTTTTGTTTCTACCGGCACTGTCAAATGCCGGACCTCCTTGTCTTGCAGACTTTCGCCACAAAAATAGGCCAAATCCGTCAGATTAAAAAAACAGCGTAGTAAAAGCTTCTCCTCTTCGATAAAGTTTTTTCAAGGAGAAGAGAGCCTTTCTCCCAAAAATTCTTAAAGAGCCGGGCATTATCGAAAAAAGCGGGAACGGAGAGAGCAGTATGAACGAAAAATCGTATTTTTGTAATTACGGTATTTCTCCACACAGGAGCGCATACACATATATAAACTTTATTATCAATATCTTATAAGCCATGACCCGCAAATCGATTCTCATCGTCGGGCTGCTCCTCATCGCCCTGCTGCCGATGCAGGCTGCCCGCAAACTGACGAAAATATCGTTCGACAAGCTCACACACGACTTCGGTACCCTCTACGAGAAAGACGGCAACGCCACCTGCACCTTCCGCTTCGTCAACGAAGGGAAGACGCCGCTCGTCATACTCCGCGCGCAAGCATCGTGCGGCTGCACGGTACCCTCCTACCCCGAACACCCCATCGCTCCGGGCGACACGGCCGAGATGACCGTCGAATACCGTACCCGCCACCGTCCGGGAGAGTTTACCAAGTACATCTTTGTCTACTCCAACACCAAGCCCGACCGCACCACCCTGCAAGTGAAAGGCGTGGTGATTCCCGACAACGGCAACAACAGCGCCGAGCCTTCGACCAGCGACTACCCGGCGGGCGAACTGCGCACCCGCCCCGTCGCCCGATAAGCGGCAAGACTCCACCACCAAGTAGCAAACACCTTAACCCTGCCCCATGAAACATATCGAGAACAACAGCGAATATGCCGGACTGTCGGTCAACCAGGGCGTCAGCCAACCCCCGTCGATAAACCCCTATCTGGCACAGAAACTGCAACACCGCCGCCGCGAATACACCGCCGCCGAGTACATCGAAGAGATACGCAAAGGCAACATCACCGTGCTGAGCCAGGCCGTCACACTGGTCGAGAGCCAGCTACCCGAGCATCAGGCCATTGCCCAGGAGGTCATCACCGGCTGTCTGCCCTACGCCGGACATTCGGTGCGCATCGGCATCACCGGCGTACCGGGGTCGGGCAAGAGTACATCGATCGATGCCTTCGGACTGCATGTGCTGGGCCGGGGCAGCAAACTGGCCGTACTGGCCATCGACCCCAGCAGCGAGCGCTCAAAGGGGAGCATACTTGGCGACAAGACCCGCATGGAGCGGCTCTCTCAGGAGAAAAACGCCTTCATACGCCCTTCACCGTCGGCCGGCTCGCTGGGCGGCGTGGCCCGTAAGACACGCGAGACCATTATCCTGTGCGAAGCCGCAGGCTTTGACACCATCTTCGTCGAGACCGTGGGTGTGGGACAGTCCGAGACCGCCGTACACTCGATGGTCGACTTCTTCCTCCTTATCCAGCTGGCCGGCACGGGCGACGAACTGCAAGGCATCAAACGGGGCATCATGGAGATGGCCGACGGCATCGTCATCAACAAGGCCGACGGCAACAACATCGAGAAAGCCAAACTGGCACAGGCCCACTTCCGCAACGCCCTGCACCTCTTCCCCCCCACCCCGTCGGGCTGGGAGCCGCAGGTACTCACCTACTCGGGCTACTACGAGATAGGCATCGCCGAGGTGTGGAAAATGATTGACGACTATGTGGCCTTTGTCAAAGCCAACGGCTACTTCGACCGCCGCCGCCGCGAACAGTCGCGCTACTGGCTCACCGAAACCATCGACGAACAGTTGCGGGCCCACTTCTACCAGAATCCCGACATCGCCCGGCTGCTGACCGAGAAAGAGCGCCGCGTGCTCGTGGGCGAAGAGAGCCCCTTCACCGCCGCCCAGGAGATTCTCGACCGCTACTTTGCGCGATAGAATTCCTCCGTTATATACCCGCGAAGGCAACAATCCTCATTGGATTGTTGCCTTCGTCTTTTTTACAGGGATACTTTTACCGTGAAACCTCTATGCGGAAGGTGGCGGTAATGCGGCACTGCTCGACCTCTGCGGGGCAACTGAGAATGAGCGCGTTGCGCGTCTGCCGCCACTCCACGGGGGCATCGCTGCCCATGAGGGAGACGGCTTTAACCTGTGCCGTTTCGCGGGAAAGAGAGCGTATGACAAGCGTCTCACCGGCACGGGGCACCTGCATGCAATAGGCATAGAGGGCACTGTCGGCTCCGAGGGTAAAACGGAAATCGCCCGTCGTGAAAGGCACCTCGGCCTGGCGGCGTCCGAGTTTGCCACGGGGCGTCATCGTGGCCGGGGTCAGCGGCGACTCCCCCCACACGCGCCATGCCCGGCTGCCATAGATACCGGCGGCATTGACCTGCATCCAAGCCCCTATCTCGTGCAACATGTCGACGCAGGCCGAGTCGAGCGAACCGTCGGGGCGTATGGGTATGTTCACGGCGCAGTTCCCGTCGCGCGACACACATTCGAGCAGGTAACGCACCACCGACACGGCATTGTAGTCGATGCCCTCGGCATAGAACCAGTCGCCCACAGGGACTTCTCCTATCCACATCTGGTCGCGCTTGATGCCTTTGGGTACGGTGTTTTCAAAGGTCGTCACGATGCCACGGCGACCGGCCGGGTGAAACTTGACGATGCTGAACACGTCGACCTCGCCGTGCTTCTTCAACGCCCGGTTGTAGTACGAGGCAATGACCCGCTGGGCGGCATTGCTCCTGGTTCCGGTACCGGTGCGTATACCACAGAAGGGTTGCAGGGTGTTGCCGTCGGTGTAGATAAAGTCGGGGTCGTACTTCTCGATGGCGTCTTCGATGCGCAGGGCCCACTGCGTGGTGTACCAGCAGGCATAGTCCTGATGGCGGGTGAAGATACCCTCTTCGGGGCGGTTCACAAACTCGTCCATCGTCTTGTACTCCCGCAGGTTTATCCCGTAGAGCCATTGCAGCGGATAGGGCTCCCACCAGCGGCCCTCGGCACTCTCGTAGACGAGGCGTCCGTCGTAGGGAACTCCGGCATAGGGGCCGGTAGAGTCGCACTCAAAGGCCGTCTGCCACCACCACCAGGTGTACTCGTGATGGAAGGTGATGCCGAAGTGCATGCCCTGAGCCCGAATGGCGGCGGCCCACTCGCCCAGCAGGTCGCGGTGGGGACCGATGTTGACCGAGTTCCACGGCTGGTAACGCGAATTCCACAAGTCATAGTTGTCGTGATGCACCCCCAGGATAAAGAGGTAACGGGCACCGGCCTCGTAGAAGAGGCGGGTATAGGCTTCGGGGTCGAGATGTTCGGGATTCCAGGTGCGCAGCACATCTTTATAGCCCACCTGCGAGGGGTGGCCATACTTTTTGAGATGGGCCTTGTAGGCCGGATAATCGCGCTGATAGAGCCGGCGGGCATACCAGTCGCCGCACTCGCCCACTGCCTGGGGACCGAAGTGTACCCAGAAGCCGAACTTGGCCTGACGCAACCAGGCCACCTCTTCGGGATAAGGGGCACTGATGCTGTCCCACGTCGGGCCGAAAGGGCCTTTCCACATGGGGAAATCGCTCTTCACCTCGGCATAATCACGACGGTCGCCGAGGGGTACCGAGGCAGCCGGAAAGGTATCGGGCAGAGGGGGTAAGACCAGTGTCTCGGGCAGCAGCAGCGTGTCGGGTGCCATCGCCGGCGAAGGGGTGGCGTGTGCCACGGCTCCTGCCATCAGAAGGGGGAAAACAAATGTGGCTATGCGCAGGTGTCTCATGGTCGTGATAGGAAAAAGGTTAACGTGTGGCAAACTTACGAATTTTCAACACAAGGAGCGCGGCCGGCACAAAAAAACTCCACCTCAACGAGGCGGAGTTTTCAGAAATTATACCGAATGGCTGTTTTTTACATGCGGTCGGGTACCTGAATGCCCAGCAGCGACATGGCCGTGCGCACCACCCGTGCCACCTGTGCCGAGAGCAGCAGGCGGAAGGCTTTGACCTCGGCATCGCTCTCGCGCAGAATCGAGAAGTCGTGGTAGAACTGGTTATACTCCTTCACCAGGTCGTAGGTGTAGTTGGCGATGAGGGCGGGGCTGAACTGCTTGCCGGCCTCGGCCACCACGTCGGGGAAGGCAGCCAGATTCTGAACGAGCGAAATCTCCTTGTCGGAGAGGGCTATGTGAGCCGAAGCCTCGGCAGGAACGGCAATTCCCTCATCGGCCGCCTTACGCAGCACCGAGCAGATGCGGGCATGGGTGTACTGGATAAAGGGACCCGTGTTGCCGTTGAAGTCGATAGACTCCTTGGGGTTGAAGGTCATGTTCTTGCGGGGGTCGACCTTCAAGATAAAATATTTGAGAGCGCCCAGTCCCACCATGGTCGACACGGCGTCGGCCTCTTCGGGCGTGCAGCCGTCGAGCTTGCCCAGCTCGGCCGATGTTTCGCGGGCGGTATTCACCATCTCGTCGATGAGGTCGTCGGCATCGACTACCGTACCCTCGCGCGACTTCATCTTGCCCTCGGGCAGCTCTACCATACCGTAGGAGAAGTGTACCAGGTCGCGGCCCCACTTGAAGCCGAGACGGTCGAGGAGTATCGAGAGCACCTGGAAGTGATAGTTCTGCTCATTGCCCACGACATAAATCATGCGGTCGATGGGGTAGTCGCGGAAGCGCAACTTGGCCGTGCCGATGTCCTGCGTCATGTACACCGACGTACCGTCGGCCCGGAGCAGCAGTTTCTGGTCGAGTCCCTCGTCGGAGAGGTCGGCCCACACCGAACCGTCGTCCTTGCGGAAAAGCACTCCCTTTTCGAGCCCTTCGAGTACCTTCTCCTTGCCTTCGAGGTAGGTCTGCGACTCGTAATAGATTTTGTCAAAGTCGACACCGAGACGGCGGTAGGTCTCGTCAAATCCGGCATAGACCCAACTGTTCATCATCTCCCACACGCGGCGTACCTCGGCATCGCCGGCCTCCCACTTGCGCAGCATCTCGCGCGCCTCGGCCATGAGGGGCGAAGCGGCTTCGGCCTCCTCCTTGCTCATGCCCTGGGCCTGCAACTCGGCCAGCTCCTGCTTGTAGTGCTTGTCAAAGAGCACATAGAAGTCGCCGATGAGGTGGTCGCCCTTCTTGCCGGCCTTTTCGGGGGTGATGCCCTCGCCCCACTTCTCCCACGCCAGCATCGACTTGCAGATGTGGATACCACGGTCGTTGACGATGTTGGTCTTCACCACCCGGTTGCCGCAGGCCTGCATGATGCAGGCCAGGCTGTAACCCAGCAGGTTGTTGCGCACATGACCCAGGTGCAGAGGTTTGTTGGTATTGGGTGAGGAGTACTCAATCATTACCAGCGGAGCATCGGGAGCGGCCTCGCGCACCCCGTAGTGGGGAGCGGCGGTGATGGCATTGAGCTGACCCACCCAGCAGGCAGGGGCAATGACCAGGTTGAGGAATCCCTTCACTACATTGTAAGCGGCAATGAGCCCGGGATTGTGTTCTTTGAGGTACTCGCCTATCTCGGTGGCTGTCGCCTCGGGCGACTTGTGCGAGGCTTTGAGGAAGGGAAACACCACCAGCGTGAGGTTGCCTTCAAACTCTTTCTTGGTCTTCTGCAAACCCAGTGATTCGGGGGCGACCTTCGTTGCGTAGAGGGCTTCGATGGCCTCCGAGAGGGCTTGTGCTATTTGGTTTTCGACTTTCATAATTTCTTGTTTAGGATTTTACTCTCCCGCCCCGACATGCAGCAGCACGGCACGGCGAGAGGGCAAAGGTACGACTTTTCGGACAATATGCGAAGCGGTACCGCGAATCAAAGGCTTTCGAGAATCTTTTTCAGGACGACCTGTGCCGAAATTTCGCGGTTGGCAGCCTCGGGTATGACAATCGACTGCGGGCTCTCGATGACCTCGTCGGTAACAATCATGTTGCGGCGCACGGGCAGGCAGTGCATGAAGTAGGCGTTGTTGGTAAGCGCCATCTTCTCGGCATCGACGGTCCAGGAGCGGTCGGTGTTGATGACCTTGCCGTAGTTGGGGTCGGTATAGGCCGACCAGTTCTTGGCATAGATGAAGTCGGCACCCTCGAAGGCCTTGCGCTGGTCATACTCCACACGGGCCTTTCCCACGAAGCGGGGGTCGAGTTCGTACCCTTCGGGGTGGGTGATGACAAAGTCATAGTCGGTCTCGTTCATCCACTCGGCAAACGAGTTGGCCACGGCCTGCGGCAGCGCCTTGGGGTGAGGGGCCCAGGTGAGCACGACCTTGGGACGCGGGGTCTTCTTGTACTCCTCGATGGTGATGAGGTCGGCAAAACTTTGCAGCGGGTGACGGGTGGCCGCCTCCATGCTGAACACGGGGCGTCCCGAGTATTGGATAAACTGCGAGATGATTTTCTCTTCGTAATCGTCGGCCTTGTTTTCAAAACGGGCAAAGGAGCGCACGCCGATGACGTCGCAGTAGCAACCGATGACGGGAATGGCTTCGAGCAGGTGCTCGGTCTTGTCGCCGTCCATGATGACGCCACGCTCAGTTTCGAGCTTCCAGGCGCCCTGATTGATGTCGAGTACGATGACGTTCATGCCCAGGTTCATGGCCGCCTTCTGAGTGCTGAGGCGGGTGCGCAGGCTCGAATTGAAGAAAATCATGATGAGCGTCTTGTTCTTTCCCAGATGCTGGTAGGCAAAACGGTCGGCCTTCACGGCGAAAGCCTCTTGCAGGGCGGCGTTCAGGTCGCCCAGGTCTTTGACAGAAGTGAAATGTCTCATATCGGAATGTTTTTTTGTTATTTTCGCACTTGTCCGTTTCCGGTAACGATATATTTGTAGCTGGTAAGCTCGGGCAGAGCCATGGGCCCGCGGGCGTGGAGTTTCTGGGTGCTGATGCCTATCTCGGCACCGAAGCCGAACTGGCCGCCGTCGGTAAAGGCGGTCGACACGTTGGTGTAGACACAGGCGGCATCGACCTCGCGGGTGAAGCGGGCACAGGCCCCGGCATCTTCGCTCACGATGCACTCGCTGTGCTGCGAGGAGTAGCGGGCTATGTGTTGGAGGGCGCCGTCGAGCGAATCGACGGTTTTCAGCGCCATCTTGTAGTCGAGAAACTCGGTGCCGAAGCTATGGTCGTCGGCCGGCCGCAACAACGCCTCGGGATAGGCTCCTTGCAGGGCGGCAAGAGCCGGCCCGTCGGCATAGATGACGACATCTTTCCCGGCCAGCGGAGCGCAGAGGGCGGGCAGGTCGGCGAGCCGTTCGCGGTGCACGATGAGGCAGTCGAGGGCGTTGCACACCGACACGCGGCGGGTCTTGGCGTTGAACACGATGTCGCGCCCCTTTTCGAGGTCGCCGGCGCGGTCGAAATAGGTGTGGCACACACCGGCCCCGGTCTCGATGACCGGCACCTTGGCGTTCTGCCGCACAAAGTCGATAAGCCCCTTGCTGCCCCGGGGAATGATGAGGTCGACATAGCCCGAGGCTGTCAACAACTCGTTGATAACCTCGCGGTCGTTAGGCAGCAAAACCACTGTATCTGTGTCGATTCCATGCTTTATCAACACACTGTTGATAACGTCGACTATCGCCGTATTGGAATAGTGGGCGTCGCTCCCCCCTTTGAGTACGCAGGCACTGCCGGCCTTGAAGCAGAGCGAGAAGACATCGAAGGTTACGTTGGGACGCGCCTCGTAGATAATGCCGATTACCCCGAACGGTACCGATACCTTGCTGATGGCCATACCGTTGGGCCGCTCCCACTGGGCCAGCACCCGCCCCAGCGGAGAGGGCAGGTCGGCTACCCGGCGCATGTCCGAGGCGATGTCGGCCAGGCGCTGGCGGGTCAGCTGCAAGCGGTCGTACTTGGGATTGCTCTTCTCCATCAGAGCCAAATCGCGGGCATTCTCGGCCAAAATAAAATCGGCCCAGGCGTCGGTCGCATCGGCGACGTCGCGCAACACGGCGTTTACCGCCGCTTCGTCGAGCAGGTTGAGCCGGCGTGAAGCCGCCCGCACCTGCACCAGTCGGGAAAGGAGTGTCGACATATTATCGTTGTTTTTGCGCAAATGTAGCAAAAAGCGTCGGCATAAAGGCCTTTTTTCTTTCGTTTTTTCAGAAAGAAAGCTATATGACGAATTTATACTTATCTTTGTCTGTATATATCCGAGAATCATGAAAAAGGCACACCTTCTTTTGTCGGCTCTTTTATGTGCGACCTCACTGTCGGCACAGTATCCTTACCGGGCCACCGACCCCGCTGACCCCATATATTTCGACGGCAAGACCGTCATCTACCACACCGACACCATCACGCTCGGCCCCAGGACATTCTTTATCGACGGCTCGCTGCCCGACACCATAAGCCGTGTGTATCCCTACGTCTACACCTCGGTACAAGAGGCCGTCGGCCACCTGACTCCCGGAACGGCCGAAGCTCCCATGAAACTCTATTTCGCCCCTTGGGTGTACTGGGTCGACGACCCCGACGACCCGTCGGTGCGCCGGCCGCAGCAGGGCAGCACACCCTATGGCCTTATTGTACATTGCGACGGGCTGCACCTCAAAGGGCTCACCAACGACCCGTCGAAAGTGGTCTTGGCGGGCAACCGGGGGCAAACGATGGGAGCGGTAGGCAATTTCACGCTCTTCTATTTCGACAGCGACGAGGTAACCTGCGAAAATCTCACCCTGGGAAACTACTGCAATGTCGACCTCGACTATCCGCTCCGCCCCGAGCTGAACCGTCCCCGACGCGGCAACGCCATCGTGCAGGCGCAACTGGCCATCTGCAACAGCGACCGCGTGTTCTGCCGGAATGTCCGCTTCATCAGCCGGCTCAACCTGTGCAACTTCGCCGGAGCCAGGCGCGCCCTGTTTCTCGGGTGCCACATGGAGTGTACCGACGATGCCTTGTGCGCGACGGGTGTGTATAAGGACTGTACGCTCGAATTTTATGCCCCGCGACCTTTCGGGCATACCGAGGGGAACGGCGCCGTGTTTCTCCACTGCGACATAACCTCGATGAGCCGGGGCACGCAATATTTTGTCAAGTCAAGAGGACCGGTTGCCGCCATCGATACCCGCATACACGGCGAGCATGTCAGAGATTGCAACTGGCGCGACTTCCCCCTGCGCGAAGAGCGCTACTATCATGCCGGACTCCTTCTCAACGGCAGCCCCTGCCCCATGGGAAGCAACTCCCCCGAAACGAGTATCGACCTCACCGGGAAACCTCTGCTCGATGCCTACCGCATCGTCGTGGGGGGAGACACGATATACAACCTATACAACCTCCTGCGGGGCGACGACGATTGGGACCCCTGCCACACCCGGGAACAGATTGTCGCCGCGGGTGAACGGCTGCAACGCGACCTGACCGACATTCCCACAAAAATGTGGATAGCACCGACCCGCAAAAGCATCGAAACCGGAGAGGAAGGCATCACCCTGGCTGCGACGGCTGCCCGGCCGGGTTGCGAGCCACGGACCATCGGGAATGTCTCCTGGCACCTTTCGCCCGAAGACTCGGCCTATGTGCGCATCACCCCGTCGCCCGACAAGAGCCGTTGCCGGGTCGAGTCGATACACGACCGCAACGAAGTGCGTGAAGTGGCCGTAACAGCGTCCACACCCGAAGGCCTTTGTGCGGCAGCCATCGTCTATGCCCGCCCCCGCACGCTCCCCGCTCCCGCTTTTGTCGACAAGCCCCGCATCGTTTATGAAAGCGGGGCCCTGCATCTGCACTACACCCTCGACTCCGAACTGGAAGATTTGTCGCCGGTAACGTGGTACCGATGTACCGACAAGTCGGGCCGCAACGCCATTCCCGTGGCGGCATCGAACCTGGGCAAGCCGCTCTGCTCCTACCGTCTTTCGGCCGGAGACAAGGGTTACTATCTGATGGCCACCGTCACGCCCCGGAACATCCGCTGCAAACCGGGCAATGAATACCGGGTCATATACGGGCCCGTCAAGCCGAGAATGATAAAAGACGACGCATCGTCGCTCACCACCGACTTTTCGACCCTGCCCACGGTGCAGCAGCTGAAACTGCTGCCGGGATTCTGGACGCTCGACGGATACAAGCCCGCCGACACCCATGATTACGACTGGACGGTCGACAACTCCCAGGACCACTGGTACTACGGCTACGGGGTGAACGGTGCCCGCGAGGGACTGGGGCTGGTGCAGAGCCGTGTGGGAGCCCGCCTGCGGTACACCCCCGTGGGCAAGAGTTTCGGCGACATGAGCGTCGAGCTTGTCGTGTCGCCGGCCAAGACGGCCGGGCAGGGCTTTGCCAGTGCGCGGCAGCAGTATCTCGACCTGTTCATCAAGTTCGACCACACCACACTCACGGGATATGCCCTACGGTTGATACGCACCACGAAATATGGCGATGCCATCGATTTCCTCTTCGTCAAGTATGACCACGGCACGGTAACCCCCATCAGCGAACCTGTAACCTCGTCGTGTTTCAGGACACCTTGCCACATCACCCTCGAAGCAACGGGGCACCGGCTGCGGGCCACAGCCCGCACCGATGCAACCTACCATGTCCTGCCGGGACGCCCCGAAGTGAAACTCTCGGTCGATATGGAGACGGAAATAGAGCCGAACGATTTCGGCGGGGTAGGCCTGCAACATACCGGCACGGTCGACGGCGGTGCGACACAGCTCAACCTCCTGCGAGTGAATTGGGAAGAGAATACCAAATAGCCGGGAAAAGAGCTTTTACCTTGCAAAAATATATCTGGTACAATCGTCAATGGCGGAATTTTGAGTATTTTTGTAACAAAATTCAACCCCCTTTACAGCCATGACGACCGAGACCCCACGCCCCTCTGTTTTACTTATTTACACAGGCGGCACGATAGGAATGATACGCAACCCCGAAACGGGAGCGTTGGAGAGCTTTACCTTCGACCATCTTGTACAGCACATTCCCGAGCTGAAACAGATGCAGTGCCACATCTCGTCGGTACAGTTCAACCCGCCCATCGACTCGTCGGACATGGACCCCCACCTGTGGGTCGAGCTGGCACGCATCATCTACGACAACTACAACCTGTTCGACGGTTTCGTGGTGCTGCACGGCTCCGACACCATGTCCTACACGGCATCGGCCATGAGCTTCGCGCTCGAAAACCTCGCCAAGCCGGTCATCTTCACCGGCAGCCAGCTCCCCATCGGCGTACTGCGCACCGACGGCAAGGAAAACCTCATCACCGCCATCGAGATAGCCATAGCCAAACGGCCCGACGGCACCCCCATGGTGCCCGAGGTGTGCATCTTGTTTCAAGACCGCCTGCTCAGGGGCAACCGCACCACAAAGGTCAACGCCGAGAACTTCAACGCCTTCAAGTCGCACAACTACCCCAACCTCGCCGACATAGGCGTACACATCAACTACTACACCCGCCGCATACTGCCGCCCCACACCGAACAAAGCCTCAAACCGCACTTTCTCTACGACACCAACGTCATCGTGCTCACCCTCTTTCCCGGCATACAGGAACGCATCGTTACCGAAGTGTTGAAAATGGAAGGGCTGAAAGCCGTTGTGATGAAAACCTTCGGTACGGGCAACGCCCCGCAGCGGGAGTGGTTTGTCAAGGCTGTGCGCGATGCCACACAGCGCGGCCTGGTCATCATCAACATTACCCAATGCCCCTCGGGCTCGGTCGACATGAAACGCTACGAAAACGGTCGCCAGCTCCTCGAAGCCGGCGTAACAAGCGGATACGACAGCACCGTCGAGGCAGCCGTTACCAAACTGATGTTCCTCCTCGGCCACGGACACAGCCCCGAAGAGATACGCCGGCTGATGAACCAGTCGCTGGCCGGCGAAATCACCCTCGAAAGCGACCGTCCCCTGCAACAGGAGTCGTTTTCCTGACCGCCGTCGGCAAACCTTTCCGGGCCCGCCGGCGTTCTGGTCTTGTAACTGACACCCCTTTTTTTAATTCCGACACTATGATAAGAATGAACGTATTTATCCGTTGCGAAGAGAGCAAACGGAACGAAGTCTTGAAAACGGCTCACGAACTGGTGGAAAAATCGCTGCACGATGCCGGGTGCATCGCCTACGACATTTTCGAGAGCGCAACCCGCAAAAACGTGTTTATCATCTGCGAAACGTGGAGCGACGAGACGACACTCGACGCCCACATGAAGACAGCCCACTTCACCACGCTTGTGCCACGCCTGGAAGCTCTGGCCGAGATGAAACTCGAACAATTTTCTTTCTGACACGGCTCCCGCCGTTTCGCCTCATCGACAGGGCGGCTCCCGCAAGGGGGGGGCCGCCCTGCTGCTTCCCGACCGAAAGCTCTCTCCCCCCCACGGAAAAAACGTGCCGCCGGCAGCGCCTTGCCGCGTCGGCATTTTTCCATTTCCATTCTCCCATCACCACCACCCTCTCCTTGCCCTTTTTCTTCTACCTACTCCACGCCCTTCGCCGCCCGCCACCCCGCGGAGCGCCCTCCCCGCGGCACACACATTCCAGCCTCGTGCCACCGTTGCACCGCAAGGGTGAAATTTTGGCAGTCGGGTGGCGAAATTTTGTCATTATATACTTAACAATCAAGACTTTTTGTCCATAATTCATTCTATTTTCTCCTGGCACGGACTTTGCATATCTGTTGGTGATTTCGGTTCACAAAAAGAGCCGGAATCACCACAAAAAACGATTGTTAAACATTAATTATAGGAGATTATATTATGGTACCTATGATGAGAAAAAACCAAGGTTGGTTGCCCGACATTTTCAATGATTTCTTCGATACCGAATGGATGGAAAAGGCCAACGCTACCGCTCCGGCCATCAATGTAGTCGAACACGATAACGGCTATGCCGTAGAGGTTGCCGCCCCCGGTATGACAAAAGACGATTTCAACGTACATCTCGACGAAGATGGCAACATCTCCATCACGATGGAAAAGAAATCGGAAAACAAGGAAGAGAACAAGAAAAACGGTCACTATCTGCGTCGCGAATTTTCGTACAGCAAGTTCCAGCAGACAATGGTGCTGCCCGACAATGTCGATAAGGACAAAATATCGGCTTCGGTAAAAGACGGTGTCCTGACAATCGACCTTCCCAAACTGCCGAAAGAAGAGCCGGTAAAACGGTCGAAACAAATTGAGATTAAATAATCGCACTCTTCAATATACGCTCCCGCTCCACGGTGGGAGCGTATTTTTTTATACCCATGAAACGTTCGCTTGTCATACTCAACTTTACCCACAGCTACGAGACACAGCCCTTTCTGCGCCAATATCCCGCCTCGTGGATCGACTGTACCCGCCTGCAAGGCACCGACTGCTATTGCAGCCCCGAATCGTACAGGCAGTTGCAAGAGATGCTCGCGCCGTTCCCGCCCGAAGGGCTGCACCTCATCGACTCGGGCGACTATCACTATGTAACCAAGTTGTGGACCGACAAAATCGACCGGCCCTTCTCGCTCGTGCTTTTCGACCATCACCCCGACATGCAGCCTACCCTCTTCGACGAACTGCTCTCGTGCGGCTGCTGGGTGCGCACCATGCTCGACACCAACCCCTTCTTGCAGAAGGTGTGCCTCGTAGGGGCCAACGAAGCGCTGAAAAGCGAAATGGAGGGATACGACAGCCGGCTGATTTTTTTCAGCGAGCAATCGCTCGCGTCGAAAAAGGCTTGGCAGTTTTTCTCGGAAAGGCACATTCACGAGCCTCTCTACCTGTCGGTCGACAAGGATGTGCTCTCGCCCCGTTTTGCCACGACCAACTGGGACCAGGGCTCCATGACCCTGCCGCAGCTCGAATCGCTCCTGCACATCATCATGGCTCACGACGACGTGGTAGGCATCGACGTGTGCGGCGAACTGCCTCCCTACCTGAGCCAGGCGGGCGACGACACGGCAATAAACGAAGCCAGCAACCGCAGCCTCATCGAGTTTATCGGGAAATATGCCGTGCAGGACGCGCCGGCATAAAAGGTACAGCCTCGCACTGCTCTACCTGCGAGGTCAGTCCATACGGTTCTGCTGTTCGACCCAATCGGTAGCGTTTCTCTTCGTGTCAAACCATTTGCCGGTAGTGTCGATATACCCCCAGTGGCCATTTATCTTCACACGGGCCAGGCCATCGACAAAGGCCCAGGCCTCGTCGTATTGGCAGGGAATGACAATATCACCGTTCTTGTCGATGAAACCGTATTTCCCGCTCAGCTTGATACGCCCCAGATTTTCGGAGAAGAACCACAGCTCCTCAAAACGGGCCGGAATGACATAACGCCCCGTCGTATCGATGGTACCGTATTTGCCGGCCACTTTCACCTTGGCCTGCCCTCCGGAAAAGGCCCACACCTTGTCGTAACGACAGGGAATGACCAACTCGCCCGATTTATTGATAAATCCCCACTTGCCACCCGTTTTCACGCCGGCCAGCCCCTGCGAGAAAGAGCCTGCCATGTCAAACCCGGAAGCGATTACAAGCGCACCCTGCGGGTCGATATATCCTGCCATACCATCGATTACCACAACGGCCAGCCCATCGGAAAAGTTGAAGGCACGGTCGTATCGGGCCGGGATAACAACCTTTCCCGATTTCTCCTTATAACCAAATTTTCCATCGCTGCTACGGTAGGGATAAATTTCCTGCCCCATTGCATCAATACCGAAAAACAAGACAAGCAAGAGAGCAATAAACGTATTTTTCATAATCGCATCGTTTTAAGACAACGACCCAATATCGGCATTTTCAACGACAAAAACAAGAATTTTCACCCAAAAAGCGAGGGTTGCCCCGGCATCGGGGCCGCTCCGCGAGGTGAGAAATCGATGCCGGCCCTACGGGCCTGCGCATGCTGCAACGGCCGGGGCACGGCGTAGTGTCGCCCCGCCTTGTAAAAGTTTGCGCCCGTCTGCTTGAACGAAAATGCCACGCCGGCCTCGACACACTGCCGGCGCAGGTCGAGCACCCACTCATAGTGGCAGGGGCGGGCATCGGGCCCCGACTCGCCTCCGGCTATCACCTCGTCGATGGCCGACGAGAGGTAGGGCGAGAGATCGATGGGGCCGAGAAGCGGTTCACACACGATGATGCGACGGGCCAGCGGAACGGCCAGATAGAAGGGCAGGCGATAGTCGGCCCGTTCCTGATTCTCGACCGTGCAGCAGAGTGTAACGTGAGAGTAGCCCTCGCCCCAGTCGGGCGGCAACAAGGCGGCCAGCCGCTCTATGCGTTTAGTAATGAAAAGGAAGTGCAGGTCGCTGCGGCGACGCATCATCGCCCAGGCCTCGGGACGCCACGGGTCGGCATCGGAGAGCAGGAAATCGGACGAGAAGCAGGTATAGACCGTCTCACCCGAGGGTATCTTGTACCGACCGTCGCGCCGACGGCGCACAGGCAGGTCGTAGTCGCGGGTGAGGCTCACCTGCGAACTGTCGCGGCCATGCCGGCTGTCGATGCGGTAGACGTAACAGTGCCGGCACCCTTCGCTTATCTTGTGGCAACCGTGCCAGGGATTCCATTGCGCCATAGCGGGGGTGGGTGGTAACGGTATGGGGTCGTATGGTGTAGAGCGAAAGGGGTTGTGGCACGATATTGTGGCACAACCCCTTCGACCGTCGGTACACGACGACTATGTTATTTTATTTTCCACTCGGTGCCTTCCTTGGTGTCTTTTATCTCAAAGCCTATGGCGGAGAGGCGGTCGCGAATGAGGTCGGACGTGGCCCAGTCTTTGCGGCTCTTGGCCTCGCGGCGCACTTCGAGCAGCAGGTCGACAGCCTTTTCAAAGGGTTCGAGCGCGGCACCGCCGGCCTCGGCAGCGTCGAGCCGCAGACCGAGAATGTCGAACATGAAGGTCGAGAATGTCTCTTTCAGCTCGCAAAGGTCGGCTTCGCTGATGGTGGCATGACCTGCCAGCACGGTATTGATGGCACGCACGCCGTCGAAGAGGTGGGAAATGACAATGGGGGTGTTGAGGTCGTCGTTCATGGCCTCGTAGCACTTGGCGCGGAGCTCCTTGACGTCGACCGTCGTCTCGGCGGCAGGGACAATGCGGGAAAGGTTGTTCCACCCTTCGGAGAGGCGCTGCCATGCCTTCTCGGCGGCTTGCAGGGCTTCGTTGCTGAAATCGAGCGTGCTGCGGTACTGGGCTTGCAGGATAAAGAAGCGTATCGTCATCGGGGCATAGGCCTGGGTGAGCAGCGGGTGATTGCCGGTGAAGAACTGGTCGAGGGTGATGAAGTTGCCCAGCGACTTACCCATCTTCTGCCCGTTGATGGTAATCATGTTGTTGTGCATCCAGTAGTGTACCGTTTCGTGGCCCTGTGCGGCGACCGACTGGGCTATCTCGCACTCGTGGTGGGGGAAGAGCAGGTCCATGCCGCCACCGTGTATGTCGAACGTCTCGCCCAGATATTTGGTACTCATCGTCGAACATTCGAGGTGCCAGCCGGGGAATCCGTCGCTCCACGGCGAGGGCCAGCGCATGATGTGTTCGGGCGCGGCCTTTTTCCACAGGGCAAAGTCGAAGGAGTTGTGTTTCTCGCTCTGCCCGTCGAGCTCGCGGGTGGTGGCCAGCAGCTCGTCGATGTTGCGTCCCGAGAGTTTGCCGTAGTGGTGGTCTTTGTTGTACTTGGCCACGTCGAAGTATACCGACCCTTCGCTCACATAGGCGTAACCGTGGTCGAGAATCTTCTTGATATACTCTATCTGCTCTATGATGTGGCCCGAGGCGTGCGGCTCGATGCTGGGCGGCAGCACGTTGAGCGACTCCATGGCCTTGTGGTAGCGGTTGAGGTAGAACTGCACCACCTCCATGGGTTCGAGCTGTTCGAGGCGGGCTTTCTTGGCGATTTTGTCTTCGCCCTCGTCGGCGTCGTTTTCGAGGTGTCCCACATCGGTGATGTTGCGCACATAGCGCACCTTGTAGCCGATATGTTTCAGGTAGCGGAACAGCAGGTCGAAGGTGATGGCGGGACGGGCATGACCCAGATGGGCATCGCCGTAGACGGTGGGGCCGCACACATACATGCCCGCATAGGGCGGGTTCAGGGGCACAAACTCCTCCTTGCGACGGGTGAGGGTATTATAGATGGTAAGTTTTTGTTCCATTGTTCTAAGGGTTTAAAATACAAATGTAGTCATTCCCGATAAAGATTCAAACAGCGGGGCGAAAAAAAGATTCAGCGACCCGCCGGCCGCCAGCTGTCCGGGCCGGGGAGCCGTCAGGCTTCGCCACCGGGAACGATAAAGGGTGTGGCGGGAGGGGTCTCGACGTTGATTTTGCCAAACTGCTTTTCGTATTTCACGATATTGTCTTCGAGGGCGAAGAGCAGGCGTTTGGCGTGTTCGGGGGTGAGCACGATGCGCGACTTGACCTGAGCCTTGGGCATTCCGGGCAGTATGCGTATGAAGTCGGCGACAAACTCCGACGAGGAGTGGCTGATGACCGCCAGATTGGCATAAGTGCCTTCGGCGACTTCGGGGGTAAGTTCTATCTGTAATTCTTTCTTTTCCATGGGGTATATAACATGATTATTTAATGGTCGATACAAAGTGGCGGACGCCTCCCAGGTTGGAGGTGTTGACACGTACCCTCACCACCGGCGGGAGGGGTCGTGGAAGCCGATATGAGGCATATCCCGAGACATCGTATCCGGGGGCGTCGCCCCGGGTGTCGTGGCGGAGCTGCACGTCGAGCGTGTCGGTGCCCTCGTCGGGCACGACGGTAATCATCGTCAGGGCGTGCGAGCGGTCGTGATATTCGATTTTGTAGCGCAGGTTGACATAGCCGCCGCTGCACCACACCGAGGTGAGGTAGATGGGGTCATCGGCCAAAGAATCTGCGGCCTCGGAGGAGAGGCTCCTGATATCGCCGCCCGCAGCAGGAGCGATGGAGGTCTGCAAGTCGATGTCGAGACGGCGGGCGACCACTTCGCCTACGGGCGAGTAGCCCACAAGCGCGCGGCTGTCGACGGGCAGCAGGTCGGCCGAGAGTGTCTGGCGGGGGTAGAGCAGCACGGTGTCGTCGCGCAGGAATATCAGGGCACCGTCGTCGTGCCGGCAGGTAACCAGGTCGTAACGGAAGTCGGTGAGATTCAGCGCTTCTTCATCTTCGGTGCAGGCTACTGCCGAGAGAAAAAGCAGCATCAGGCCGACGGGCAGGAGAATGAGCCGTTTCATGGCCGGGGGGTGTTGGGGGTTTGCGACACGACCCGGCCGTCGCGCAACTCAATCATGCGGTCGGAGAGGCGGGCCAATGTCTCGTCGTGGGTAACGATGAGAAACGTGTGGCCAAACTCCCTGCGCAGGTCGAAGAAGAGGTTGTGCAGCTCGGTCTTGTTCTGCGAGTCGAGGCTGCCCGAAGGCTCGTCGGCCAGGACAACGTCGGGGCGGTTTATCAGGGCGCGGGCCACGGCCACGCGCTGCTTCTCGCCACCGGAGAGCTGGGCCGGCTTGTGAGAGGCCCGGTCGGAGAGTCCCAGATAATCGAGCAGCTCGGCCGCCCGGCGGTGGGCTTCGGGACGGCCGGTGCGGGCAATAAGTGCCGGCAGCATGACGTTTTCGAGGGCGGTAAATTCGGGCAGAAGCTGGTGAAACTGATAGATAAAGCCGATATGGCGGTTGCGGAAGGCCGAGAGCTCTTTCTCCCGCAAGTCAAAAGCCGACGCGCCGTCGAAGAGAATCTGTCCGCTATCGGGTTTTTCGAGCGTGCCCACGATTTGCAGGAGGGTGGTCTTGCCGGCGCCGCTGGCACCGACGATGGCGACAATCTCTCCCTTGCCGATGCGGGCATCGATGCCTTTCAGCACTTCGAGCCGGCCGAAACTTTTGTGTATGTTCTGTATCTCTATCATGCTTCCGATAATTGGCGTATCACATGGGCGGCCAGGTAGCAGCCAAACAGGGCGGGCAGGTACGACACCGTCCCGGTTACGGAACGCTTGTTGCGCTCACCCTCGACCGTGCGTATGGCCGAGGCTACGGGTTCCTCGGTAGAGTAGACGACCGTTACGCCGCGTTCGATGCCCGCGGCACGCAACCGCCGGCGCACCTCACGCGCCAACCCGCAACGGCTGGTCTTTGAAATGTCGGCATAGGCCACGGCGGCCGGGTCGAGACGTGCGCCGGCCCCCATCGACGAAATCACGGGTACCTGCCGGCGCACACAGGCTGCCAGCAGAGCCACCTTGGGGGCAAGCGTATCGATGGCGTCGACGACAAAATCGAAGCCTCCGTCGAGGAGGGTCTCCACGTCGCCGGCTTCGAGATAACGGGCGCAAGCCTCTATGTGCAGGTGGGGGTTGATGTCGAGCAAGCGCTGTCGCAGGACATCGACCTTGGGCCGGCCCAGCGTCGAGCAGAGCGCCACCAACTGCCGGTTGAGGTTGGAAGCCTCCACCTCATCGGCATCGAGCAGGGTGATACGGCCCACGCCGGCACGCACTATCATCTCGGCGGCATAAGCCCCTACACCTCCTACGCCCACGACCAGCACGTGCGACTGTTGCAGGCGGGCAAGCGCCTCCTCTCCCACCAGGAGAGAGGTGCGCGACAACCATTCTTCCATCGGCCCGGAAATATTATTTATATGCGGCAAACGAGGTCTGCGCCATATCGCCCGACCGCAGGAACTCTTCGTGGAAGGCATAGGCCGCACTCAGGCAGTGGGGCGTGTGGCCCTTCTTGCCGAGAGCGAGGTATTCGCGCAGGAGAGGACGGTACATGGGGTGGGCACAGTTTTCGATGATGAGCTCAGCACGCTCGTGCGGATTCTTGCCCCGCAGGTCGGCAACGCCATATTCCGTAACAATTACGTTGACCGAGTGTTCGCTGTGGTCGAGGTGCGACACCATGGGTACGATGGCGCTTATCTTTCCGCCTTTGGCCACGGAGGGGCAGGTAAATATCGAGATGTAGGCGTTGCGGGTGAAGTCGGCCGAACCGCCGATACCGTTCATCATCTTCGTACCGGTAACGTGGGTACTGTTCACATTGCCGAAGATATCGGCTTCGAGAGCCGTGTTGATGGTAATCAGCCCCAGACGGCGCACCAGCTCGGGGTTGTTGCTTATCTCACCGGGACGCAGCACAATCTTGTCGCGGAAGAAGTCGAGGTCGTTATACACCTCCTGCATCACCTTGTCGCTGACCGTGAGCGAGCAGCTGCTGGCAAAGGTACAGCGGCCCTCGCGCAGGAGCCCGATGACCGAGTCTTGTATCACTTCGGTGTACATCTGGAAGGGGGGGATATGGGGGTTCTTGCCGAGAAAGCCCAGTACGGCGTTGGCAATGTTGCCCACACCCGACTGTATAGGCAGGAACTCCTGCGGGATAAGTCCGGCTTGGAGTTGTGCGGTGAGGAAGTCGCTCACGTTGCGTCCGATGCTCATGGTTACCTCGTCGCTGTGGGCAAACTCCTTCACGCCATCGGGAATGTTGGTCTCGACAATACCCACAATCTTGGCCGGGTCGACCTGTATGTAGGGGGTACCCACGCGGTCGGAGGGGCGATAAACGGGTATTTCACGCCGGTAGGGAGGATCGGCCGGCTGGTAGATGTCGTGAAATCCGGCCAGTTCTTTGGGGTTATGAGCATTAACCTCTATGATGATTTTGTCGGCCAACTGGCATACGGTGGGAGCAATACCCACGCCGGGGCCGAGATAGATTTTTCCGTCGTCGGTTACCGACGAAGCCTCGATGACGGCTACCTGTATCTTGCCCAATGCACCGTAACGCAGCATCTGCGCCAGCTCCGAGAGATGCACGTCGCAATAAGATATCTCTCCGGCATTGATGGCAGCGCGCGAATCGGGACACGACTGGTAGGGGGTGCGGAACTTTATGGCCTTGGCCCGGGAGAGGGCACCGTCGAGGTGATCGCTGGTAGAGGCACCGGTGAAGACACCGATGCGGAAGGGACGTCCGGCGGCATGCTCGGCTTCGGCCCGGCGAGCTATGGCTTCGGGCACTACTTTGGGTGTTCCGGCAGCGGTAAAACCGCCGAATCCCACATTGTCATCATTCTGTACATACAAGGCAGCCTCATCGGCCGTAATCACTTTAAAACTCATATTTTCGTTTTTTTTATTTCAGTATTTCCTGTTCCATATCTCCGAAGCGATGAAGGCACGACGCCACTCCTCGGGGGTCGTGAGAGGTGCAGCCTCTCCGTCGCAGGGCGGGGCCGCAGAGGCAGCGGGCTTTTCACACGCTGTAGCCGCACGCTCCTCCCGAAGGGCAGCCGTCTCGGGCATCTCGCCCTCGACCTTGCGGCGGAAAGATTCGCGGGCCTCGGCTGCCGGCGCCATGGCACCGGCCAGCTCGTCGGCCAAAATGGGTTTATGCCCGGCCGGCGTCACGACTACCGGCTTCTCCGGCTCGGACCGGCGACTTTCCTGCGGACGCTCTTCACGTTCGGGTACCGGGGGCGGGGTAATCCCGGCCAACTGTTGCCACAGCTCTTCGAGGCTACGGGGCGACTCATTGTCTCCGCGACGGACCTCTTCGCCATCGTACTCTTGCGCATTATTGCGCTGCTTGCTGGCACTCTTCACCAGCGAATAGCCGACATATCCGAAAATAAGTATCAGATAAAGCCACAGATTGTCCATCGCTTTTTGTATTTTTGTCCGTGTAAAAATACATATTGTCTGTTGAAAAACAAAATTCCGACACGCCCAAAAAATTTAGGGCGGTTTCACAACCACCCTAAACGAATTTAACCTAAACCTTAACTATGAAAAAATTTCATATGAAGTTATGGCAAAGATAATAAATTTATTTCATATCCAAATTTTTTAGAGCATTTTTCTACAAAAAAGCATTTAAAATAGATAAAAAATAAGATAAAACGAATAAATATCCTCTCTTCTTAAAAAGTTTTCCAATATTTGCACACCCATATATCCTACCCCATGAACGAAAAGAAACTCTTTATCGAGACATACGGTTGCCAGATGAACATGGCCGACAGCGAAGTGGTGGCCTCTATCATGAAAATGGCCGGCTACTCCCTGTGCGAAAACATCGAAGAGGCCGACGCCATTTTTGTGAACACCTGTTCGATACGCGACAACGCCGAGCAGAGGGTCATTGCCCGCCTGCAATACTTCCACTCGTTGCGCCGTAAAAACAAGCACCTCATCGTGGGCGTACTCGGCTGTATGGCCGAGCGGGTGAAAGAGTCGCTCCTGAACGAACATCACGCCGACCTCGTCGTAGGACCCGACGCCTACCTCGACCTGCCGCACCTCGTGGCCGCTGTCGAGAACGGAGAGAAGGCCATCAACGTGGAGCTGTCGACCACCGAGACCTACAAACAGGTGATTCCCACCCGCATCGGGGGCAACCGCATCTCGGGCTTCATCTCCATCATGCGGGGGTGCAACAACTTCTGTTCCTACTGCATCGTGCCCTATACCCGCGGCCGTGAACGCAGCCGCGAACCCGAAAGCATCTTGCAGGAGTTGCAGGAGCTGCGCCGCCAGGGATTCAAAGAGGCTACCCTGCTGGGACAGAATGTCAACTCCTACCGATATACCGAGGCCGACGGCCGCATTATCGACTTTCCCGCCCTGCTCGCCATCGTGGCCGAGGCGGCTCCCGACATGCGCATACGCTTCACCACCTCACACCCCAAGGACATGAGCGACGAGACCCTGCACACCATTGCCCGCTACCCCAACCTGTGCCGCCACATACATCTGCCGGTACAGTCGGGCAACAACCGTATTCTCTCCCTGATGAACCGCAAATACACGCGCGAATGGTATCTCGACCGCATCGCCGCCATACGCCGCATACTGCCCGACTGCGGCATTTCGAGCGACCTCTTTGCCGGCTTCCACTCCGAGAGCGAAGCGGAGTTTGCCGACACCCTCTCGCTCATGCAGGAGGTGGGTTTCGACAGCTCGTTCCTCTTCAAGTACTCCGAACGTCCCGGTACCTACGCCGCCCGCAACCTGCCCGACGATGTGCCCGAAGAGGTAAAGATAGAGCGTCTGCAACGCATGATCGACCTGCAAAACGAACTCTCCCTCGCCAGCAACCGCCGCGACGTAGGACACACCTTCGAGGTACTCGTCGAGGGGTTCTCCCGCCGCTCCCGCGAACAGTTGTGCGGCCGCACCCAGCAGAACAAGATGGTGGTCTTCCCCCGCATCGAGGGTGTCAAGGCAGGCGACTTCGTGTCGGTGCGCATCACCGACGCCTCATCGGCTACACTGCTGGGCGAAGGGGTGGCCTGAACCCTACTGCCTGTTAAAGCATAAAAAAACACCTGCCGCTTTTGCGGCAGGTGTTTTTTGTTTCTACTTCCACCCTCTCCACCGAAAATAGCCGGGAAACCCGGCATGAGGCCGGCCCGTTCCCGGCAGGGATAAAAACACGGGGAGGGTCAGAGCCCGGCGAGCAACTGCGACACACTCTTCTGCAACAAGGGGTGTTGCAGGTCGGGCGCAATCTCGCAAAGGGGTTCGAGTACAAACCTCCGCAGGTGGAGGCGCGGATGGGGCAACGTGAGAGAAGGGGTATCGACCACGGTATCGCCCACAAAGAGCAGGTCGATGTCGATGGTGCGGTCGGCATACCGGCCGTCGACACTCTTGCTGGTACGGCCCAGGTCGCACTCGATGCGCTGTGCGACGGCAAGCAGGGCCTCGGCCGTGAGCGAGGTTTCAAGCGCCAGCGCCACATTGAGAAAGGGGTGCGGCGAGGAGAAGCCCCAGGGCTCGGTCTCGTAGAGCGACGAGAGAGCCGTGACGGCTCCGGCCCGGCAGGAAAGGGCAGCGACCGCCTCCTGTATGTAGCGGAAGCGGTCGCCGAGATTGGAACCAAGCGACAGATAGGCGGTGGCCATGACGTCAGAATATGAGCATGGCGTCGCCGTAGGCGCCGAAATGATACCCCTCTTTGAGGGCCGTCTCGTAGGCCTCAAACACCAGCTCATATCCGCCGAAGGCAGCTACCATCATGAGCATCGTGGAGTAGGGCATGTGGAAATTGGATACAAGGCTTGTCGCCACGGTAAAGTCGTAGGGGGGGAAGATGAACTTGTTGGTCCAGCCGTCGTAGGGCTTCATGTGGCCGTCGGTGCTTACCGTGCTCTCGATGGCGCGCATCACCGAAGTGCCTATGGCGCAGACGTGCCGTCCCTCGTCTTTGGCCCGGTTGACAATCTCCACCATTTCGGGAGTAACAATCATCTGCTCCGAGTCCATCTTGTGCTTGGTAAGATCTTCGACATCGATTTCGCGGAAGTTTCCGAGACCCGAGTGGAGGGTGAGAAATGCCGAGTCGATGCCCTTAATCTCCATGCGTTTCATCAGCTCGCGGCTGAAATGGAGACCGGCTGCGGGAGCAACCACGGCCCCTTCGTTACGGGCAAAGATGGTCTGGTAGCGCTCGAAGTCTTCGGGCTCGGAGGGACGGTTGATGTAACGGGGAAGTGGCGGCTCGCCAAGTTTGTAGAGAGCCTCCTTGAACTCTTCGTGCGTACCGTCGAAGAGGAAGCGCAGCGTGCGGCCGCGCGAGGTGGTGTTGTCGATAACCTCGGCCACCATCGAGTCGTCTTCGCCGAAATAGAGTTTGTTGCCGATGCGTATCTTACGGGCAGGATCGACGAGAACGTCCCACAGGCGGTGTTCTTCGTTGAGCTCGCGCAGGAGGAAGACTTCGATTTTGGCACCGGTCTTCTCCTTGTTTCCATAGAGCAGGGCCGGGAACACACGGGTGTCGTTGAAGACAAAAAGGTCGTGTTCGTCGAAGTAATTGATAATCTCCTTGAAGATACAATGTTCTATCGTACCCGTTTTGCGATTGACTACCATGAGTCGCGACTCGTCGCGGTTCTTGGCCGGATACTTGGAGATTTGCTCGTCGGTAAGTTTAAACTTGAACTGCGATAACTTCATTCTCTTATCTGATTTTTTAATTTTCCAATTTTTCGGTGGCACTGCCGGTTGAGACGGCCTCGGCCACGATGCGCTCTATGTCGTCGGCCGCGAGGCAGCGGTCGAGCGTTACATCGCCCACACGAGTACGCACAAGCCCGGTGAGGTGTGCTCCGCTGCCGAGGGCCTCGCCCAGGTCGCGGGCCAGGGCCCGTATGTAGGTGCCCTTGCTGCACACGATGCGTATGCGCAGGCTCTCGGGCGAGAAGTCGAGCAACTCTATTTCGTCGATGACCAGCTCTTTGGGTTTCAGCTCCACAGCCTGCCCCTTGCGGGCCATCTTGTAGGCGCGACGTCCGTCGACCTTGCAGGCCGAGAAGGCGGGCGGCACCTGACTGATGGTGCCGACAAAGCGGGTCAACGTTTGCTCGACCAACTCCCGGGTGATGTGTTCGGTGGGATAGGTGGCGTCGACCTCGGTTTCCAGGTCGTGCGAGGGAGTGGTGGCACCGAGGCGCAGGGTGGCGACATACTCCTTGGTCTGGTACTGGAAGCTCTCGATGAGCTTGGTCGCCTTTCCGGTGCATATAATCATCACGCCCGAGGCCAACGGGTCGAGCGTACCTGCGTGGCCCACTTTTATCTTTTTGATGTCGAGGGCCCGCGATATGGCGTTGCGCAGGGTCTTCACCAGCTTGAACGAGGTCCAGTGCAACGGCTTGTCGAAGTATAGTATCTCTCCTTCTTGAAAATTCATCTTTACTCTCATTGACGCCGGGGACGAGCGGTAGAGCCCCCGGTGCGGTTCAGGTTCAGGCCAGCAACGAACGTCCTATGCAGAAGGCGGCCATCAGCACGCAATAGAGGGCAAACCACACGAGCTTGCCGTTCTGTACGAGCCGCAGCATCCACTTGCAGGCTACACAGCCCGACACAAAGGCGGCGAGGAAGCCCACAATCATGGCCGAGACGGGTATGCCCGATTCGGCCGGCGACATTTCGCCCTTCATCAGGCCGAGGAAGGCCTCGCCCAATATGGGGATTATCACCATGAGAAACGAGAAACGGGCCACCTGCTCTTTCTTGTCGCCGAGCATGAGCCCGGTGGCAATCGTCGAGCCCGAACGGGAGAGTCCCGGCATCACGGCACAGGCCTGGGCCAGACCGATGATGAAGGCGTCGCGGTAGGAGATGGTCTCTTTCTTGCGGGGACGGGCATAGTGGGCAAAGGTGAGCAGCAGGGCCGTTACCAGCAGCATGATGCCCACCACGAGCAGACCGTTTCCGAACACACTCTCAACGGCATCCTTGAAGAAGACACCCACGATACCTACGGGTATCATCGAGAGGAATATCTTGGCTACATATTGTGTCTCGTCGTTCCAGCGGAAACGGAACACGCCGGTAAAGAGTCCGGCAATTTCGCGCCACAGCACCACCAGCGTACTGCACACCGTAGCGGCGTGTACCAGCACGGCAAAGGTGAGATTGTCGCTGCCCTTAATGCCCAGCAGGTCGTTGGCTATTTCGAGGTGCCCGCTGCTGCTCACGGGCAGGTATTCGGTGAGACCCTGTATGAGTCCCAGCCACAGAGCATCGATCCAGGTCATTCTTTTTCGGAGTTATGTTTCTTTTCGGGGTCCTTATAGAGAATGGCAAACACCATGAACACAAAGCCGAGGAAAGCTATCGTGGGTGCCAGCACAATGCGGCGGAAGCTGAATATCTCGGGATTGTAATGTTCGGGGGTAGAACCGGGGCCGGCCATGAGGGCAAATCCCAGAATGATGACGACAAAAGCCACTCCTATGAGCAACAGATTGCGACGTCCCAGCGCAAACAGCCGGGGATCGGTCTTTTCAGATTTTCTTCCCATCGCGGGAGAAACGACTCTTCCTGTTTTCATGTTTTATTCTATAAGACTATTATTGATTACATGTAATAGAGCTTGTCGTGGTCGGTGCGCAAATAGCGCCCCACGGCAATGCGTGCGGCCAAATACGACAGTACGATGCCGGCCACCACGATACCGGCGGCAATGGCGAGCAACACCTCCCGGTCGAGCAGCGAAGCAAATCCTCTCAACTCGCGACTCATGTAATAGAGAACGGCCCCCAGCAGGGCATCGGCGATAAGGGCACCGAAAATGCCGTTGACTATGTGCGAGCGCACAAAGGGGCGGCGTATGAACGCCGGCTTGGCTCCCACCAGTTCCATCGTGTGAAGCAAGAAACGCTTGGAATAGGCCACGAGACTTACCGTGTTGGCAATCAGTACAAAGGAGATGATGGTCATCACCACCGCTATGCCGGCCAGTATCATACCGATGAGCCGCAGGTTGTCGTTGACCAGCTCGATAAGGTCTTTCTGATAGGAAATATTCTCGATATAGGGATAGGCGCTGCGCAGGGTCTTGTCGATTTCGGCCAGGCGGGCAGCGTCGGCATAATCGTTGTGGAGCTTCACCTCAAACGAGGGGCGCAACGGATTGTATCCCAGCAAGTCTTCGGGATTCTCACCCAGCTCCACATAGAGTTCGCGCAAGGCGTCGGCCTTGGAGATGTACTGTACCCGCCGCGCATAGGGCGCTGCCGTAAGACGCTTCTGCAACGTCTTGACCTGGGCGTCGGTAACGTTCTCGTCGAGAACGATGGAGAAGCCCATGTTTTCACGCACATAGCGGGTGAGCTGTGTAGCCATGACACCCATGAATGCTATGATTCCCAAGAGAAAGAGCACCAGCGATGTGCTGATGGTCGAGGTAAGCCGCGCTCCGAAAAAGGAGTTATGTTTTTTCTTTTTCGATTTTGCCATGTTCTTTCGTCGCCTTTGTCAGGCAAAGCATTTGTCTCCGACGGGAGAAGTCGCCCGGCGATTTCCGCGAAAGACAATTCTACCCGTAATTTCCTGCAAAAGAACAAATAATATATGAAATTTCCGTCGGGTATTTTATTTTTTTAACACAAATACATTTCTCAACGCAATTTGTGCCGTTCGAAATAGGGGGCCGAGATGTGGCGGAAAAAGAAATAGCCCACGACAAGCGTTATCAGGGCACAGATGTAGGCCGTGGTATAGTCGGACATATCGGCAATACCGCCCCCCACCAGTACGCCCAGACCCACACCCAAATCCCAGGAGGTGAGGTAGGTAGAGTTGGCCGTGCCCCGCTGGTTATGCTCGGCCAGGTTGATGAAGTAGGTCTGGAACGACGGGCACACAAAACCGTATCCCATGCCCAGAACAGCGGCCGAGGCAAAATAGGCCGCCGGCACTTTCAGAAAGATGAAAAGCGAATATCCGACAAAGAGTATGATGATACCCACCTGTATGAGGCGCACGATATAGCCCTTGTTGAGCAGCCGTCCCGACATCAGACGCGAGAAGATGAGACCGAAGGCCATGAGCATGAAAAAGACTCCCGTGCCCGACTCCATACCCACCTCGGCCCGGCCGTAAACAGCCAAGTAGGTCGACAGCATGCCGTAGCCAAACGACAGCATACTCACCGCAATGGCTCCCGAGGTGCCCTTTACGAGGAAGAAGCGGTCGAACGATATGTGTTCGGTAGCCGGTCGCGGCAACCGCTCCTTGGCCGGCACCCGTACCGTCGTAACCAGCACGAAACCCACGCAGCACGAGAGCAGCGACACCCAGAATATCGTATCGTAATTGTGCGAGGCTTCGAGCAGATAGAGCGAGACGGTGGGCCCCACGGCCATGGCCAGGTTGCTGCTCACACCGAAATAGCCGATGCCTTCGCCCCGTCGCGACGAGGGCATCACGTCGATGGCCACCGTGCTGTTGGCCACACTCACTATGCCGTAGGAAAAGCCGTGCAGCGCCCGTATGACGGCAAAAAACAGCACCGATGCCGCCAACAGATAGCCGCCGAAGATGCAGGTAAACACGGCATAACAGATGAGCATCAGCCGTTTGCGAGGGAAAGTATCGACCATGAAACCGGCAAAGGGACGCATGAAAAGCGCCGTTATGGTGTAGAGCGACAAGACCATGCCCACGGTCGACTCATTGGCTTCGAAGCGCTCCATCAGATAGAGGGGCAGCACGGGCAAGAGCAGGTAAAAGGCAAAGAAGAGAAGGAAACTGCCCCCTGAGATGGCCAAAAACGAGGAGGTCCACAGCTTGTCTTTTTTCATATCTTCGGGTAACCGGTCTTCGCGCCGGCAGCGATACAAAGTTTCGGGCGGCAAAGATAGTGAAAGGCGAGAGTAAAAAGACCAAACTCGTTTGAGATTTTTACCGAGCCGCATCCTATCTTCTGAAAAGATAGTGAAAGGCGAGAGCAGAGGCAAAGAGAAAACGAAGTTTTCACTCGTTGACTGTGTCGAGCCGCATCCTGTCTTCTGAAAAGACAGTGAAAAGCGAGAATGAAGAGGCCGACACAGCGACATTGAACCATCTCCCCTCCCGCGGCGTTTTTACCATACACTTTTTTGTCTCACTAAAACCCATCGCAACATGAAACTGAAAGGAAGCCTTACCGAACAAAACCTGCTGAAAGCCTTCGCCGGTGAATCGCAAGCCCGCAACCGCTACACGTTTTTCGCCCAGACGGCCCGCGAAGAAGGCTACGAACAGATTGCCGGCGTGTTTGCCGAAACCGCCGACCAGGAGCTGGCACACGCCCGCCGCTTTTTCGACTTTCTCGACGAGGGAGGCATGGTAACCATCGAAGCCGAATATCCGGCCGGCCGCATCGGGAAAACCAAGGAGAACCTCTACGAAGCCGCCGAAGGAGAACTGCTCGAATGGTCGGACCTGTACAGCAACTTCTCTACCATCGCCGTCGACGAAGGGTTCAAAGATGTGGCCGCCGCATTCCGTGCCATAGCCCGGGTCGAGGAGTTTCACGAGTGGCGCTACCGCCAGTTGCTCTCCCGCATGGAAGAGCACGAGGTATTCCGCCGCGAAGAGCCCATCAAATGGCAATGCCGCCACTGCGGCTATGTGCATGAAGGGCTCAATCCTCCCGAGAAATGCCCCGCCTGCCTCCACCCGAAGGCCTATTTCGAACCCAAACGGTTGAACTATTAACCCCATATGGACAAGACCGCCGGCTCCCTGACTTGGGAAGCCGGCGGTCGTTCTATTCAAAGAACCGGCGGGAAGGCATGTTCAACGGGCCAGTCCGGGACCATCGGTGGTGTAGGTAAAGAAGTCGAAGTCGGCCACGCCGCCGTCGCCCCCTACATTGTAGGTATAGAGCCCCACACGGGTTCCTTTCCAGCTGCCGAATTTAAGGGCGTAAGGTTCTCCGGCCTCGACATAGCGTTTGCCGTCGGTGCTGTAATAGAGGCGGTGGCTGTTGGCCGGATAGTCGACAACGGCACGCAGGTAGACGGTTTTTCCGCCTACGGCGGTAATCTCCTCTACACGTCCGTCTTTTTCCAGGTAGAGAATTTTCTTGCCCTGCTTACACATCACGCCTATACCGTTGAAAAGGTTGCCGGCACAGAGCAGTCCGGCCCGCTGCCCATCGACCATACGCGAAAAGTCGAGGCGGGTTGTCGCCTCGGAGTGGTAACCCATGGTCTTCTGCGAGAGCATATTGTGCGAGGCTTTCAGGCTGTCGCCCTGCAAAGCGGTGAGGCGCAGCCACCCCTTGTGGGCGGTAAGCGACACACACTCGGGGCGCGGATTGTGGTTGTATTGCCACTGCACGCCGAGACGGGATGCCGAAAAATCGTCGCTCGACTGGGGCAACGTAATGTCGCTGCCGGCCGAGGCAACGCGCGGCTTGGTCCACACCCGCACCGGCTCGCCGATGCCGTTCATGTCGATGTCGACCCCGATGACGGGCCAACCGTCTTTCCAGTGCGCCGGCTGCAAATGTACCACACGACCGATGGGCTGCACAAACTGGAAATGGTAGAACCACCACTCCCCGTCGGGCGTGTCGACCAACGCTCCCTGGTGCGGGCCGTTGATGGGGGTGCTTCCCTGCTCCATCACCACTTTTTTCTCATAGGGGCCATAGATGTTGCGCGAGCGAAGCACCGTCTGCCAGCCTACCTCTACCCCACCCTCGGGTATGCTGATATAATAATAGCCGTCGCGCTTGTATATCTTCGTGCCCTCGGCCACGGGACCGGTATAGACGGTAAAGCCGTCGTCGAGCAGTTCACGCCCGTCGGGGCTCATCTTGTGTATGATGATGGGGCCTGCCCCGTGGCGGCTGCGGCCGAGGTAGGCCTGCCCGTCTTCGTCCCAGAAAGGGCACGGGTCTTCCCACTTCTCGACGGCCACGACACGGTGCAGCGGTGCCCACGGCCCGCGGGGGTCGGTGGCGGTAGTCATGAAGAGCCCCTCGTGCGGGGTGCAGAAGAAGACCCAGAACTTACCGTCGTGGTAACGTATGGTAGGGGCCCAGGAACCGCCGGCAAAGCGGCGGTTGTCGTCCCACTTGGGATAGTCAAACCGGTCGTAGACCTGGGAGATGATGGTCCAGTTGACCATATCGTCCGATTCCAAAACGGGCATACCGATGTAGTGGAAGTCGGAACATACCATATAGTATTTCTCCCCCACGCGTATCACGTCGGGGTCGGAATAGTCGGCATTGAGTATCGGGTTCACATAGGTGCCGTTGCCCTGGTCGCCCCAAGCGGTGGTCGACTGGGCCGGTGCCCCCACTATGGCGACGGCAAAAAGCCAGGCGGCAAGAATCTGTTTTTTCATGGAATCTTTCTTTATCGAATAGTTGATGTTCAAAGATAAACGAAAAGAGCCTACTTTCCAAACGGACAAAGCAGGCTCTTACAAATTTACCCTCTCACGAGACTCTATTTCTTCCCGTCAGCGGCGGCGTGGGGATAATCGATGGTGTAGTGCAACCCGCGGCTCTCCTTGCGCTCCATGGCCTGACGGGTGATGAGATAACCCACGTTTATCATGTTGCGCAACTCGCATATCTCGCGCGAGGCCTTGCTGCGCTTGAAGAGGCTCTCGGTCTCCTCGTAGAGAATGTCGAGGCGGTTCCAGGCCCGGGTGAGGCGCACGTTGCTGCGCACGATGCCCACATACGACTCCATGATCTGGTTCACCTCCTTCATGCTCTGGGTGATGAGAATACGCTCTTCGTTGGTGATGGTACCTTCGGCGTTCCACTCGGGAATGTCGGTGTTGAAATCGTAACGTTCGAGCACGCTCAGGGCATGGCGGGCAGCGGCGTCGGCATATACGATAGCCTCGATGAGCGAATTTGAGGCCAGACGGTTACCGCCGTGCAGACCGGTGCAGGAACACTCGCCCAGGGCATAGAGCCGGCGTATGCTCGACTGTCCGTCGAGGTCGACCTTGATACCGCCACACAAGTAGTGGGCGGCCGGTGCCACGGGTATGTAATCGCGGGTAATGTCGATGCCTATCGAGAGGCAATGCTTGTAGATGTTGGGGAAGTGGCGCTTGGTCTCCTCGGGGTCTTTGTGGGTAACGTCGAGGAAGACGTGGTCTTCGCCGCGCTGCTTCATCTCGCTGTCAATGGCACGGGCCACAATGTCGCGCGGTGCCAGCGAGAGGCGCGGGTCGTACTTCTGCATGAACTCCTCACCGGCCTGGTTGCGCAGCACGGCACCGTATCCGCGCATGGCTTCGGTAATGAGGAAACTGGGCCGGTCGCCGGGGTGATAGAGCGCCGTGGGGTGGAACTGGATAAACTCCATGTCTTTCACCGCACCCTTGGCACGGTATACCATGGCAATGCCGTCGCCCGTAGCCACCAGCGGATTGGTCGTGTTGCGGTACACCGCCTCGCAACCACCCGTGGCCATGACGGTGATTTTGGAGAGGAAGGTGTCGACCTCGCCCGTCTCTTCATTGAGCACATAGGCACCGTAACACTTGATGCCGGGCGTGTGGCGGGTAACGATGATGCCCAAGTGGTGCTGGGTAATGATTTCGACGGCAAAATGGTTTTTGAATATCGTGATGTTGGGGTGCTGTTTCACCGCATTGATGAGGCTGGTCTGTATCTCGGCCCCGGTATTGTCTTTGTGGTGCAGGATACGGAACTCGGAGTGGCCGCCCTCCCGATGGAGGTCAAACTCGCCGTTCTCTTTCTTGTCGAACTGCACACCCCACTCGATGAGCTGCTTTATCTGTCCGGGGGCTTCGCGCACCACCTTCTCCACAGCCTGCCGGTCGCTTATCCAGTCGCCGGCAATCATCGTGTCTTCGATATGCTTCTCAAAGTTGTCTACCGCAAGATTGGTCACCGAAGCGATGCCGCCTTGCGCAAAATAGGTGTTGGCCTCTTCGAGACCGGCCTTGCAGATGAGTGCCACTTTTCCCTTGTGGGCCACTTTCAGGGCAAAACTCATTCCGGCAATGCCCGAACCTATCACCAAAAAATCGTATTTATATACCATACACTCTTTCTTTCACCGGCATTTGTTCCGGTGTTCTACCGGCAAATATACGAAATTCCATCAAAGAATATTCCCGCACTCGCGCATTTTACCCCTGCCGGCCATTCCCCGCCCTGTTTATACACAACTTTTTTAAGGTTATGCAGCGATTTGGCACATCACGCAAAGACCTTTGCCTGCACAAAGCAGTCGGCGATATTTTACTTTGAGTTTGTGTTTTAAAGAAAAATTTATTTTCTTTACCTCCGAAAACTAAAAAAGGAGGTAAAAACAGACATTTTATAATCTTTGTAACATATTGCACAACTTGCCTGACAATTATTGAACTCGGTTAAATCTGGTAAATTTAAGAAGTTCTACAATAAGCGTCAAAGTCAAGTTTGTACCCCCCATGGGGCGCAGACTGCTTTTTTCGTCTTAGAACTTCTGGCTTACCAGAGCCTTACCGAGTAAGAGAAAAAGCGATGGCTGCGTCCCTTTTCTTTTATAACAGCAGCAAATAAAATCAAAAACACTATCAACTCAAAAAAGGAAAATATGAAACTAAAAGGAATCTCTGTTGCACTTATTTTAGGAGCTGTATTTTTAACCGGTTGTCAAGACAACAAATTGGCTCGGGACCTCGAAGGAAAATGGATTGGGAATTTAGATTTCGTTGCAGAAGATGGAACCCCTTACACACAAACATTATTTTACCGCTTTAAATATAAAGAAAGTAATAGAACCGATGGAGGAATATTCAGCGAATATAGAAGCTACTCTATGGAAGAAACTATCGAAGAAGATAATTTGCTGATAAGCTACACCGTGAGGAGCAGTATCGCCGGGAGATACGAAGTCCTGTTTGGAGACCTGATATTACGATACGACCCAAATACTCTAAGTGTAACAATAGATGATGTAGACATGAGCGTGGCCGGAGACCCGTTTTCCACAGATGAAATCAGGAAATCTGGCAATGCTTCAACAGAAATACATGACACACCTTTCAAAGAAGAAATAACAAAAGCCATACAAAAAAACGTCCTCGAAGAATTTTATCAACAATACAAACAAGAGAATATAAATGAAACGGTATACAAATGTTTAACCATCACAGGAGATACGACTCTTATTGCCAGCGACGGCTTGATTTCTCTCAAACGGGTAAACAATTAGATGGCTTCTCTTTCTGCAACTTGTTCGTTGCCATACTTTTTCAGGTACCGAAGACTTTTACTTGACTCCATTTATTAACATACTAAAAGGAATATCTTATGGAAAAAGACGTAAACGACAAACTCATGGATCTGTATTCCGGGTTATGGCCCGACTTCTGCAAGGCCATGAAATCTATCACAGCAAACACAGCGGCCGCCGCCCTACCCACCAATCCGCTTCTGCTGTTTGTTAAAGACGACGGAGCCGATTATGAGAAAGCCGACTTGCGTGTCGTTGTTTTCGGCCGTGAGAACAACGATTGGGGAGGCACGTTTTCGGCCGAGAACATCGCCCCCCGCGAAGAAATAGACCGCATACAAGAAATTTACAACGGCTACTTCAATTATGGCGACGGCAGCCGAAAAATATTCATGCACGGCATGGAGAAATTCATGTCCCGCCTTCGCGAAAAATGCCCGGGACGCACCATCGAATATGTATGGAACAATATCGTGAAGATAGGGAAAGCCCGCATTCCCGGGCAGAAAAATGCAATCGGCATTCCTCCGCAACAGATACAGGAGGTCGAGATGCAATATTTCCCTGTCGTGGAAGAAGAGCTGCGCATTCTGAAACCCGATGTCGTATTATTCCTCACGGGACCATCGTACGACCCTGTCATTGTCAAGCGCATTCAAGGCGTTACGTTCTCTCCCCTGACCTCGGCCCATGGCCAAGAAATAGCCAGGGTTGAAATTCCCGGCGTAAAATGGGCCTATCGCACTTTTCACCCACGCGGATTCATGTATAAAGGAAAAGGTACCATGGATGCCTATTTCGACACAATCGTTGAAGATATTCTATGTAATCTCAAAAAATAACAACACTTATGAAAAAACTTTTTCTTCTTATCGGTATCGGACTATTTTTTGCTCTACTGACAAGCAGTTGTGAAAACAACGGCAACACATTTACTTCGGGTAATGTGCCAAACGAAGAATATGAGCTTTGGAATATAATACCACAACAATCTATCGAAACATTCGCCTTACGCATCACAGAAATCCCCTTATATAAATACACTACATCTGAATATAATTATAATATATACACATATATTGAAAAGGAGCATCTTGAAAAAACTTGGTTATCCATACAATTCTTCGAAAATATGGATAAAAACGAACGATGCGGATTTCTTATAGGGGCAGATGATATATATTATCCACTCGATGCAATCACAGAATTGATAAGCACTCTCGAAAAAATCGAAACACAAATACAAAACGACACCTGTACCTACTCCTGTACCCGGTTTTATAACACTGCCTCCAACTTAACTATAACGTATAACTATGACAGAGATAAGAAAAAATGGGAAAAAATCAGTATTCCGAACATTAACAAAACAATTGACATAGAAAATCTCAATGCAGTAATAAAAGGTCTAATAGATTGTAAAAACAGTATTATCAATTACAAAATAGGCCAATGGAATAACCACTCAACCCCAGAATAATGACATATGGATATATGCCGGTAATGCCAAAGACCGTAAACAAGAGGCACCACTCTAAAAACAAATACTTATGCCCAAAATGATTAAACGCGGAAAAGAGTTTATCCACACCACCGCACTGCCCGAGAATTTATTGGTGGAAGGGGATCTCGACTTGAGCTACTCCGACATCACCGCACTGCCCGAAAATTTGTCGGTGAAGGGTAACCTCAACCTGTGTGGAACACGCATCACCTCCCTGCCCGAGAATTTATCGGTGGAAGGGGATCTCGACCTGAGCTACTCCGACATCACCGCGCTGCCCGAAAATTTGTCGGTGGAAGGGGATCTCGACCTGAGCTACTCCGACATCACCGCGCTGCCCGAAAATCTGTCGGTGGGTGGAAATATCAACCTGAGCGGAACACGCATCACCTCCCTGCCCGAAAACCTCTCGGTAAAGGGTAATCTCAACCTATTTTGGACACACATCACCGCACTGCCCGAGAATTTATCAGTAGAAAGGGATCTCGACCTACGCAACTCCGACATCACCGCGCTGCCCGAAAGCCTATCAGTGGGTGGAAATATCGACCTGAGCTACTCCGACATCACCGCACTGCCTGAAAGCCTG
>CALUZW010000005.1 GCA_944325415.1 uncultured Bacteroidales bacterium
CCCCGTTCTATCGGGAAAGCGGGTGCAAAGATAAAGGGTTTTTATATTCCCCTCCAAATATTTTTGCCACTTTTTTTTCATATTTTTTTCGCACCTCCTCGCTCCGCGCTGTACGACAACTACTTACCGCGAAAACTTTTTTCTACCCTCAAAAGGGAAATTCTGCCAACGGGTCGCCATCGGCCCAAAAATGCCTGCCTGGCTCCCCGGACATCTCCGGCCATGGCCTCCCCTATTTTTCATTCAAAAGGAAATCATCGGCGCCGAAAAGTGTCCCTCCGGCAGATGAAACCGGAGTATGACAGTTCTTAGATTCCGCAGCGGCTGAGGTGTCGAAGGTACAGCCCCCTCCTTCCGGGGTGACCACTCTTCGTTCGAGTCGGGAATGGCAAAATTACTCCTTCAAACCCTCCTCTCCAAATTTATTCCACTGTTTGAAAACATCGCTCTTTAACATTATTACCCCAAATGGGCGAGAAAAAACGAGGCTTTGTCGCAAAACCGGACAACTTGTATGTGCGAAAAAAGGCGGAACGAATCCGACTCTTCAATGAAAAACAAAAAAAGGGAGGACGCTATCGTCCTCCCTTGTGAGCCGCAAGCCGGAATCGAACCGGCGACCTTTTCATTACGAGTGAAACGCTCTACCGACTGAGCTATTGCGGCGTTTTCTGAAAAAGCGTTGCAAAGATAGTATTTCTCATTCTATTTCACAAAAACATCGGAAACTTTTTTTTGATCCAAATATAAAATAAGCGGTCCACAATGTTGCGGGCCGCTTATTATTCTGCGCTTATTATGCTTATTAATAGACTTTTGTACTATACACAACTTGAATCCGGATATTCTCGTTATCAATATGGGCATATGTCAATCCTCCCAAGTAGGGTACTATATTGGTCTCGGAAGAATAGGAACTTGATGTTTTTGAAACGGTAACCGGCACAAGTATCATATCGGAATCATAGGCATAATCGGCGGCGGGATTGAGCGACCCGTCGGGATTCAGAATATCATTGGGGTCGTACTGGAAGATATTCATGATATAGTTCTGCAATCCGGTAAATGTATAACTATTTGACGCCTCATCGTAAGCCGCATAAAAATAATTTTTATCATCATTGATGAGACGGTCGGCATAAAACTCTTCCAAGTTCATCGGCACAATGGCATTGGTCGAAGATGTTGCATTTCCACCCTTTCTCATCAGCAACAAATATGGCGGCGGAACAATACCCAAGGCCTCCAACTCTTCGGGCATGGGTTTGAGCGGAATTGTCATATTGATGGTGTTGAGTACCCCTACGGTATCGGTACTGCCAAGACTGCGCGAACTGTTAAATGTCTCTATGATTCGGGCGGTAGGGAAAGTTATGGCACCATCATACATCTGAGGAGACTGCATCACGGCCTCGCCTTGCGCTCTCAGGGCATCGACCTCGGGAGCAGCCTGGGCGGTGATGTGGTTGATGGTAGGCGCCTCATAAGAGGTCATCAGATAGGTGGTAGAGGTATTCTCGACATATAATGCGTCGGAATCGTCGCTAACGGTTTTCAACGCTCCACTGCTGTCGTAAGCATATGTACGGTGATAAACGACTACGGCTGTCGACACAATATATAATAGGGTACCTCGTCCAAAGGTATTGGTTATGTACAAGCCTTTAAAGAACTGATTCATGGCCGAGGTCGTAATGTTCCCTCCGCTTTGCAGATAAAAATCATAAAACTTCCGGGCCCATTCTTTTTTCTCGGCCGCCGTAGTTCCGAATACCTGCTTGATGAAGCGATAGCCATTGTCGTCGAGCAGGGAGTCGGGATATGACTGGGTTGAGGCCACATAGAAACTACTGCCCAGTTTGTCAGCTGGGTCATAATAATCAGCCGGGTTAAGATTACTGTATATCGGCTCACGCACATTGCCATCTTCGCGCAACAATGAATTCAGTTGATATACAGTAAGCTGCATTGGCGCCAGAGAATCTCCGAAGAAACTGTTGTATTGGAAAGCTATTTCTACACCTACCGAGTCAATCATATCGGGCTTTACCAAATTGGTATCGAACTCGGCTACGGGATAAAACTGCGTCAGATAATCGGCCTTGACTGTTCCATATCCGGGAATAACCACCTCGCCCAGCATCTGCACAATAGTACGGTTAGGCAGCGAGTCGACAGGATATGTCGACACGGAATCGGACTGTTGACTATACACGTATGAAGAATCGATGTATATGGTAAGAGATGTCGTATCGACCGAAAACCCAATCGTACCCGAATCGTCGTTACAAGAACAAAAGGCTGCTATAAAAAGCAAAGGCAAGAGAAATATCCGGTTGCGCTTCATAACATCAATCATTTGTGGGTAGCAGCCCACACTTCATCGTAAAAATTATTAAATGCATCGATATAAACATCTGACGGCTGATAGGGCAAGAAGGGTTTTCCCGAAGACTTGGCAGCCTCGGCCACTTGCTCGTCGATATGCGGAGATGCCTGAATAAGGCCATCGGAATAGCGTATCGCCAGACGGGAAAGTGCGGCAAAATCGACCGACTCGTTCATTTCGAAACCAAGATCCTCGGGCTTTATGCCTTCCCATATCAGTTTCGCGGGGAAAGTGGCCGGCAGTGGCGTATCAAAGCGGTTCTCGTATATGGAATAGACAATTTTCGCATCTCTGAACGAAGGATCTTCGGCATACGCCCTTTTGATATAGAGCGGTGCCAGGGCCGTAAACCAGCCGTGACAATGGATAATATCGGGTACCCACCGCAGTTTTTTCACGGTCTCCATAACGCCGCGCACAAAGAATATGCTGCGCTCGTCGTTGTCGTCGAAGTCTTTTCCTTCGTCGTCGACCAAGAGATTCTTCCGCAGGAAATAGTCGTCGTTATCGATAAAATAGACCTGCATGCGGGCCGACTGTATAGATGCCACCTTGATAATCAACGGATGATCGGTATCATCGATGATAAGGTTCATTCCCGACAGACGTATCACCTCATGCAACTGATTGCGACGCTCATTGATATTACCGTATTTGGGCATGAAAGCACGGATTTCCCGCCCTCTCTCCTGAATGCCTTGCGGCAAATTTCTACATATCGTTGCAATTTCCGAATCGGGAAGATACGGAGTCATCTCCTGAGAAATGAACAACACCTTTTTTGCTTCCATCATGCAGTTTTCTAAAAATTCATCTGCAAAGATACTAAAAATTTTGTCGGAAACCGCCATGTCGGCTCCGGAGATTAACAGTTTTTGATAATATATTCCCCTGTACAACTATTTCTTACCTATTTTTCGAAGAAAATTCGCAGGAAAAACTTCGCCGTTCGAGTTTTATTTACTTCTTTTGCACCGTTTTTTCAAAACTGATCATGGAAGTAATTTCTAAAATTTCAGATTTACAGGCACGTATTGCCGATTATCGTGCCGAAGGCAAAGAAATAGGTCTTGTCCCCACGATGGGAGCCTTGCACAACGGACATCTCTCCCTCGTGAAACGCTGCGTAAGCGAAAACGGTTGCTGCGTGGTAAGTGTCTTTGTGAACCCTACCCAATTCAACGACCAGAACGACTTGAAACACTATCCGCGTACCCCCGAAGCCGACTGTGCGCTTCTCGAAAGTGCCAGCTGCCACATCGTATTCATGCCCACGGTCGAAGAGATGTACCCCCAGCCCGATACCCGCGTGTTTGACTTGGGTTCCGTTGCCGCCGTCATGGAAGGCAAATACCGTCCGGGCCACTTCAACGGCGTGGCCCAAATCGTGAGCAAACTTTTCGATACGGTAAAACCCGACCGCGCCTATTTTGGCGAAAAAGATTTCCAGCAGATAGCCGTCATCAGAGAGATGAACCGGCAACTGAAATTTCCGATCGAAATCATCGCCTGCCCCATTGTACGCGAAGCCGACGGCATGGCTTTGAGCAGCCGCAACACCCGTCTCACCCCCGAGCAGAGAAAAAATGCCGTAAACATTTCGCAAACTCTGTTTAAAAGTCGTACCTTTGCCTCGCAACACACGGTGCAGGAGACCATAATCTACGTCATCGACACCATCAACGAAGTACCCGACCTGCGCGTAGAGTACTACGAAATCGTGAACGGCGACACCCTGCAAGCGGTCGCATCGTGGGACGAAGCTCCCTATATCGTGGGCTGCATCACCGTATATTGTGGTGAGGTGCGTTTAATCGACAATATTACATACCGCAAATAAACAAATAGAAATCATGCTGTTAGAGGTATTGAAATCTAAAATTCACCGGGTAACCGTCACGCAGGCCGACCTCAATTACATCGGCAGCATCACCATCGATGCCGACCTGCTCGACGCGGCCAACATCATCGAAGGCGAACGGGTACACATCGTCAACAACAACAACGGCGAACGATTCTCGACCTATGTCATCAAGGGTGAACGCGGCACAGGCACGATATGCCTCAACGGAGCCGCCGCCCGCAAGGTACAACCCGGCGACATCGTCATCATCATCGCTTATGCCATGATGGACGCCGAAGAGGCCCGACACTTCAAACCCACGATCATCTTTCCCGACACTCAGACCAACCGTCTGATTTAAGGGCAATACCGTGCAGGGCCACGACCCCACTGCAAGTCGTGTACCCGACAACCATACGAGACAGTATCAACATTCCGGAGTGGCGCTGCAACAACACCTTCCGGATTTGTTGGTTAGATACGGGAGGCAAAAACCGGACTCTTTTCCAGACACAACGATTATTTAGATAGAGATATATGTTTGAAAATTTAAGCGAGAAACTCGAACGGTCATTCAAGATACTCAAAGGCGAAGGCCGTATTACCGAAATCAACGTAGCCGAAACCCTGAAAGAGGTGCGCAAGGCCCTACTCGACGCCGACGTCAACTACAAGGTTGCCAAGCAATTTACCGACACGGTAAAAGCCAAAGCCCTGGGTATGAATGTTCTTACCGCCGTGAAGCCCGGACAGCTCATGGTGAAAATCGTACACGACGAACTCGCCGAACTCATGGGCGGAAAAGCAGTCGACATCGAAGTATCGGGCTCTCCGGCCATTATCCTGATGTCGGGTCTGCAAGGTTCGGGTAAGACCACTTTCTCGGGCAAACTGGCACAGATGCTGCGCACCAAGCGGGCCAAACGTCCCTTGCTGGTAGCCTGCGACGTGTACCGTCCCGCTGCTATCGAACAGCTGAAAGTACTTGGCGAGCAAATCGGCGTACCGGTATATACCGAACCCGACAACAAAAAGCCGGTCGAAATTGCACAGAACGCCATAAAAGAGGCCCGCAAACAGAACTACGACCTCGTCATCATCGATACCGCCGGACGTCTGGCCGTCGACGAAGAGATGATGAACGAAATCGAAGCCTTGAAAAAAGCCATCAATCCGCAGGAGATTCTCTTCGTCGTTGATGCCATGACCGGTCAGGACGCCGTAAACACCGCCAAAGCATTCAACGACCGGCTCGATTTCACCGGCGTCGTACTCACCAAGCTCGACGGTGATACCCGCGGTGGTGCCGCCCTCTCGATACGCACCGTAGTAAACAAGCCCATCAAGTTTGTGGGTACGGGCGAAAAAATGGAGGCTCTCGACACCTTCCACCCCGAACGTATGGCCGACCGTATTCTCGGCATGGGCGATATCGTATCGCTCGTAGAGCGGGCACAGGAGCAATACGACGAAGAAGAGGCACGCCGCCTGCAAAAGAAAATCGCCAAGAACCAGTTCGACTTCAACGACTTCATCGGACAGATACAGCAGGTCAAGAAGATGGGTAACCTCAAAGACCTTGCCTCGATGATTCCCGGTGTGGGCAAAGCCATCAAAGACATCGACATCGACGACGACGCATTCAAGAGCATCGAAGCCATCATACAATCGATGACCCCCACCGAACGCAGCCACCCCGAGATTCTCAACAGCAGCCGTCGCCAGCGTATCGCCCGCGGTAGCGGCACCTCGATACAGGAGGTAAACCGCCTCATCAAGCAGTTTGACGACATGCGCAAGATGATGCGTATGATGACGCAAGGAAAAAATCCTGCCCGCATGATGAGTCAGCTCAAACGTCGATAAGACCACTTATTCCACCATACATAGAAAACGAGAAAGCAAAAACTTTCTCGTTTTTTTGTAACCATTCCGGCAGTGGGGCGTCTAAAAGAGAAACTGGCATTTGAGCCATAAGGGTGAAAGAGAGACTCCCTTCGCTCCGCGCGACAGGGAAATAGGATTATTTCTCTGTATGGCATCCGTTAATCGCGATGATTCACATTCTATTTCTCCGGTGTGTGAGAGAAACCGCGAAGTTCCACGCCAGAGACCCTGCCGAAAACTTTGTTAACGTTTGCCACAACCTTTTATTTTACCTATATTTGTACCATTCATTATGAAAAAGACAGCAATTATGATGAAGAAAGCCCTATGGGGCATGGCAGGTTGCCTCTTGGCGCTTTGTGCCTGTAACGAAACGCCGTCGGGCTACCGCGTCGAGGGGGTGTTGCAAGACTCAACGTTTGATGGACGCACCATCTACATCAGGCAGCGCGACAACCGTGCCAACATCGACAGTACACGCGTCGAAGGAAACCGGTTTGTGTTTCAAGGCTCGATTGATACAGCGGTAATCTGCGAAGTATATTTAGGTCGCAACGAATATTCCCTTTTCATACTCGAAAACGGCCACATCACACTCGACCTCTACGACCACCTCGCTCCACAGGGCAGCCCGATGAACGAGCAGATGGCCAGCATCTTGAAGACCATAAACAGCCTGGAAGAGACCTACATGGCCCGGCTCGACTCTTTCAACAGAAGCTACTGGGCAAAAGAGGGCCTTAAAGAGCCTCGCAGCGTGGCAGAAATTCCCGAAGAGATACTTAACAAGCAACTGGTACTTCTTCAAACGCCATGGGAACAGACCGAAGATTCCATACGGAACGACCTTCTCACCCATCACAACAACGATGCGCTGGGGCAACTCATCTTGTATGCCGGCCTGTTGCCTTACGATGTAAATGAGCAGATGAAGATTCTTGACCAGCTGGGACCTTGGGTAAAATCGAGAAAAGACATACAACGGAAAATAAAAACCCTTAAAGCTCAGGAAAAGACTGCTCCGGGACAACCGTACATCGACATTAAAGGCCGCGACGTAAACGGAAATGAAATCGCACTCTCCGACTTCTTCGGGAAAGGCAACTATGTACTGATGGATATGTGGGCCAGCTGGTGCGGCCCCTGCAAGCAGGAGATACCCAACTTGGCCCTTCTGCACAACAAATACAAGAATCATGGCCTTACCGTAGTGGGACTCTTTGTGTGGGACAAAGAGAAAAACCTGAAAAAGGCTGTTGAGAAAGAAAACATTACCTGGCCGCAAATCTTCGATGCCGAAGATGTCGCGCGCAAGGAGTATGGCGTAGACGGAATCCCCCATATCATGCTCATCTCGCCCGACGGCATCATTCTCGAACGGAACCTGCGCGGGAAAAACATGATTGCAACAATCGACAAACTCTTACAAAATAAACCATAACCCATATGCAATTAATTGACGGAAAAGCCATCTCGGAACAGATAAAGCAGGAAATAGCTGCCGAAGTTTCCGAAATCGTAGCCCGCGGAGGCAAACGCCCGCACCTGGCCGCCATCTTGGTGGGCCACGACGGCGGCAGCGAAACCTATGTCGCCCACAAAGTGAAAGCCTGCGAACAGTGCGGCTTCAAATCGACCCTCATTCGCCACGAAGACGACATCACCGAAGAGGCCCTGCTGCAAGAGGTAGAGCGGCTGAACAACGACCCCGATGTCGACGGATTTATCGTGCAACTGCCTCTGCCCAAGCACATCTCCGAGCAACGCATCATCGAGGCCATCGACTACCGCAAAGATGTCGACGGCTTCCACCCCATCAACGTAGGCCGCATGTCTATCGGCCTGCCCTGCTTCGTATCGGCTACCCCGGCCGGCATCATGGAGCTGCTCAAACGCTATGACATCGACACCAAAGGCAAACACTGTGTCGTACTGGGTCGCAGCAATATCGTAGGCAAGCCGGTTGCCACCCTCATGATGCAGAAAGCCAATCCCGGCAATGCCACTGTAACCGTGTGCCACAGCGCCTCGAAAAATCTGAAAGAGATGTGCCGCGAAGCCGACATCATCATTGCCGCCCTCGGTCAGCCCAATTTCGTAACGGCCGACATGGTGAAAGAGGGTGCCGTCATCATCGACGTGGGAACCACCCGCGTACCCGACGCCTCGAAAAAATCGGGCTTCCGTCTCAACGGCGACGTACTCTTCGACGAAGTGGCTCCGAAGTGTTCCTACATCACTCCCGTACCTGGCGGCGTAGGCCCCATGACCATCGTCTCGCTCATGCGAAACACTTTGCTGGCCGGCAAAAAAGCTATTTATAAATAACGATATACCCCCATCGTATGAGAATATCCCGTTTTCTCATACCACTCCTTCTCTTTGGCAGTGTAACCCTCTTCGCCCAGAAGAGGATTACACTGCTTTTTGTCGGCGATCTCATGCAGCACCAGGCACAAATCGACGCCGCCCGCCGCAGCGACGGCAGCTACGACTACCGGCACTGCTTCTCGGCCGTACAACCGGTAGTGGCCGAAGCCGACCTGGCCGTGGCCAATCTCGAAGTAACTCTTGCCGGCAAGCCTTATCGGGGCTATCCGGCCTTCTCGGCGCCCGACGCCTTTCTGCATGCCATCAAAGAGTGTGGCTTCGATATTCTGCTCACAGCCAATAACCACTGCCTCGACCGGGGAAAACGGGGCTTCGACCGCACGCTGGACATGCTCGATTCGCTCGCCATACCCCGACTGGGCACCTACCGCGACGATACCGACCGGCTGCGGCGCTACCCCATGATTATCGAGAAAAACGGATTCCGTATCGTCTTTCTCAACTATACCTACGCCACCAACGGACTCACCGAGACATCGCCACGCATCGTGAACCGCATTGACCGGCAGACCATTCGAGAAGACCTTGCCACGGTGCGCCCGCTCCACCCCGATGCCATCATCGCCTGTATGCACTGGGGCACCGAATACGACCTGCTTCCCGATGAGAGCCAAAAACAACTGGCCGACTGGCTCCTGAGACAGGGTGTAACCCACATCATCGGCAGTCACCCGCACGTCGTACAACCGATGGAAGTGCGCACCGACAGTACCGGGCAGAAACACGTCGTGGTCTATTCGCTGGGCAACTTCATCTCCAACATGAGCCGCACCGATACCGACGGAGGAGCCATGTTCTTCCTTACATTAGAGAAAGACTCCCTGGGCCGAGCCTGCCTCTCGCATTGTGCCTACGAGCTGGTGTGGACAGGCCGTCCGCTCCTTACCGGGCACAGCGACTTCCGTCTCTACCGAATCTCTGCCCCACCCGACACGCTCTCGCCCACAGCACGCCGACGCATGACACAATATGCCGAACGCACCCGGAAACATCTCAACCGCCACAACATCGGGGTTGAAGAAAATAGCAGACCATAAAAAAAACGGAAAAATATTTGCAAAGTCAAAGAAAACCTCTATCTTTGCATCGCTTTTGAAAAAGTAAAGCACACATGGTGAATGTAGCTCAGTTGGTTAGAGCGTCGGATTGTGGTCCCGAAGGTCGTGGGTTCAAGCCCCATCTTTCACCCCGAAGAGTTGCCGGAAATTCCGGCAACTCTTTTTTTATCCATGCCTGCCCCCATCTACCGTTTAGGTATCACTCAACCCTATAACAACCGGGAGTTTTTTTTATCTCTTTCTTTCATTTATAAAAGAAATATTTTGCGACGACATGTTTTGTCGTCGTCAGCCTTTATATTTGTCGCAAAAGGCAAAATCATGGCAAAAGAAAATCAAATACGAAGGCTGGGAATCATCATCAACAAACTGCGGCATGTCGATTATATATCTGCACCCGATCTCATTGAGTATGTAAAAAGAACCATGTCACAACAATGTGGCGAAGAAACCGGGTATACAGTGCGTACACTGCAACGAGACTTTGGTACGATAAGGAGATTGTTCGGTATCGAGATCAGACACAACGGCAATGGGTATAGTATTGTACTGAACAACAGTTTGGCCAATTTCTACGAAGAACTCCTGTGCAATTTCGAAATACTGAATGCCATCGACAGTGATAGTGCCATACAGCAATATATCCTTGCCGATCATCGCCATCATGCACAAAGCTCCAATATTGCCGACATACTCGATGCCATACGCAACAGGCTGACGGTAGAATTTGACTACACCCTCTTCCGGCATGATAATTTGGTTGTAACCAAGCAGATAGAACCATACTATCTCAAAGAGTCACAACATCGCTGGTATCTTGTGGGATACGACACCGATAAAAAACTCAAATGTTTCGCACTCGACCGCATCTCTCTTTTCCGCATTGCGGCCGACAAGCCATTCACCCGTCGGGAGGATATAGACATTCCGGCCCTGTTCAGGGAAAGTTTCGGCATCTGGAACAACCCGCAGATACCTGTCGAGGAAATCATCTTGCGGTATAACTCTCTCGACGGCAAGTTTGTCAAAACATTGCCGTTGCACGAATCACAAGAAATCGTGTCGGACAACGACGAAGGCCTCGTGATAAAACTAAGATTGCGCATCACCAACGACTTTGTCATGGAACTTCTCTCCCGCAGTAGCTCGGTCGAAGTCATTAAACCGGCCTCACTGCGTCAAAAGCTTTATGACATATATAAACAAGCAATTGAACGTAACAGCCCCGAAAAACATGAATAAGCAGTCTACTCGAAAAGAGGCCTCCCCGGCCATCTCGAAAGCCTCACGAAAGTCCATAAAAAACAACACATCGCCGGAAGAGGTGCGTCCAAAGGAGAAAAACGCCCCCGCCGGGAAAAACACAAAGGCCAAAGCAACACCCACCAGGACCGGGAAAATTTCCACATCGGTAAAAAAGAATCCCGACAAAAGTAGTCCCACTCCGGAATCACACAACAACCCTAAAAAGGATATTACGACCAAATACCTCGACAAGAATAGTATTCATTATTATATCGACAAGCGAAAAGAAGAAGAAAAAGCCAGAGGAATCGAAACATGCAGCTCTGACAATACCGACAAGAGATATATAGACCGAATTGTATATGACGAGGAATTGAACAGCTTCATAACTATTTATGACAATGGCGAATTTGAATACGGGTACAAGTTTGAAGACGACGAAGAAGAAACCGAAGCCGATACCGTAAATATAAACGGAAACTCCGTCACCCCTGCCAGTCATGGCAAGGAGGGCAGAAATAATATAAAAAAGACGTATAAGAAAAAAACACCAAACAAGAAAGACGGGAAAGGGAAACCTCGGGGGCTTGTTCGGCCCAGGAAGGAGATAAACCTCTCTTTTGGAGCAGCATTACGGGGAACAATTATACTGATTGTGCTTTTAACCGTAGCCATTCAAATTTTCCTTGTCAGACCATACGAACAGAGAAAGAAGGAAATATGGGCGTCCAGGAAATACAAATCGCACTTCAACCTCGACCCCAACAGGCCACTAACGGAAATTGGAGAACTTGACTATGAAAATCGCACGGTAACCTACACGTCTCCAATGCCCGAAGATACGATACTCCCTCCCTCGCCCCTGCCAAAGCTAAGTCGGGAAGATTATCTCGAAGAGCCCCTCAATCTCTATGAGGACTACTACGAAATGTTCTACGACTATTATCACGACTGAAAGACCAATGCTTGAAAAATATCTCTAAAAATATCTATAACATAATTATCGAATACTATGACACTCAACCAGCTTAAAAACGCCATTATCAGCGAACTGAACAGCCGGAGTTTGAAAGATCCGCAAATCAGGGAAAATGCATTAGAGAAAGTATGTAAATACATTACTGAGTACCAACAAATCTATCTGCCCGACCAAAATGTCATTCTTCCGAAAGACAAAAACGAATTCAAAAACGAATATGAGCGGTATAAAAGCACAAAGATAAATGGTGCCGAAAACAGTATTATCAACGAGATATACAATCAGCTAAACAAAGCTGCGAAATAAATAATTGGAGGAATTAAACGTGTATTAAACGCAATTACAAAAATCAGATATGAAATTTCAAACAATCAAAGATGTGGAAGATTCTGGATTCACCGGGTTTATCTCCATAGAGAATCTCCAAAACGGCACAAGTATGATACCCTCTTGCAGCGGAGTATACATGGTAATAAGAGCCGAGGAAACCGAACCGCAGTTTTTAACGAAAGGGACCGGCGGATTTTTTAAAAAGCAAGATCCCAATGTCGGCATAGACGTGTTACGGGACAACTGGGTCGATAACAGTTGTGTGCTTTATATCGGTCAGAGCAGATATCTGCGTGAAAGAATACGGCAATATATTCATTTTGGGCAAGGGAAACCCATCGGACATAAGGGAGGACGCTACATCTGGCAACTGAATGATGCCAAACAGCTTCTCATCTGCTGGAAAGAGACACCCGAAGGCAATCACCAAGAGACAGAAAGTCTCTTGATACAGGAATTCAGAAGCATATACGGCAAGCGCCCGTTTGCCAATCTGGTAGGGTGATTCTCTCCCTGCCATGGAATAGGCCAATCTAATCTTTTCCTAAATCAAAAATTGTTGTTTTCCTGCCATGCCGATACATATCGGCATGGCTTTTTCTGTGCCGGCCAACTCACTCACACCTCCACCCGGGCCATTTTAAGCATTTCCCGGAAAAATATTCCCGCTATACAGACCTTCTCTTCGGCTCTTGACTCGACAAAAAAGAGTTATCCATTTTCCGGGTCTCTTTTTTACAGCCATTTATTTTGTTTAAAAGAAGTGAAGTCTTATATTTGTAGACGAAAGACTATACATGAAGAGAAACATTATCAGAAAATCATGTTTCACCTATAACTTATTTATTACCATGAAAAAAACTACACTACTCCTGGCGTTTTTCGCCATGGCTGTGGCATGGTGCATACCTCGGAGCACTCATGCCGAAGAACAGACAACCATTGCTGAATGGGCATTTGACACAAACTCAACAGTTCCCGAGGATCAAATAATTCAGGCTGCCACGGGTACAGGTACCCTCTCTTTCTATTCGAGTGATGCCTCTGCCTCTGTAACCCCTGATGGAACCGCGTACGGAACCATTAAGTTTTCCTCACCTGTCAATAACGACATGACAGAGACATCTTGTTTGGATAAGGCCAACCACGACAACTACATGCAAGTAGAGTTTTCAACAACAGGACTGGCCAACCCCATGTTCTCTCTGAACATTGCCCAAGACCCCAATGCCACTCTTTTTGTCGTTACCTCGGTCGACAACGGTGAGACATGGACTTTGGCCCAAAAAACAACGCAAACGATGGCCTGGCATCAAGCTGAATTATTTGATATAGAATTGAGCAACACTGCCAACAGTGAGAAGGTCATCGTGCGCCTTCTGAAAGGTGCCTCGGTATCGAACGACGCCCGCCTCAAAGGTATCTCTATCAAAGCCGGAGAATATGTGGCAGAGCCCGAACCCGAAGAACCTGCCCCGTCGTCGAACGAAATGATTGCCACATGGCCGTTTGCCGAAGGTACTGCCGGACAGACCGCCACTCTTAACGACGAGAGTCTGTTTGCCCTCAACTCTGTCACGCTGGGCAGCAACCTGTCGTTTGTAGGTGCAAGAACCGACGGCGGTCTCACATTTACCCGCATAGAACCGGCAGGCAAAGCTTCATCGGCCGACGAAAACAACGTTCTTTCTTTCAATATCACACCGCAAAAGGGCGTAACCTTCACCCCTACATTAGTAACTCTTGACGGATATCGTTACGGCACAAACGGCGGTACCATCAATATTGTCATGAAAACTGCCGACGGGCAAAGTGCAACCTTGTTGACTGGTGGCTCTTTCAACCGTCAGGGTACTGATCCCGCCCCCTCCTCTTTCTCTTTCCCAGTAAGCGATATCAGCACAGACAAAGAGGTATCACTGAATATCTACGTATACAATCTCGATAAAGGAAAACAAGTCGGGGTAAAAGATGTCGTCATCAGTGGTACCTACGAAGGGACACCCGAAGAAGTACCTACATACACGTTATCGACCGTAACGGTACCGGCCGAAGGTGGTACGGTGGCTCAAAATCCAGTAGGAGAGATATTCAATGAAGGAACACCCATCACGCTGACAGCCACTGAAAACTTCGGATACAACTTCGTAAACTGGACCGATGCCCAAGGCAATGAAATATCGAAAGATCCCTCATTCACATATACGGTAAATGCCAACAGTGAACTTACCGCCAACTTCGAAGCCATCAACACATTTGCACTTAACCTTTCTTTTGTAGGGGGTGCCAATGATTATATGGTAAGCCTCTCTCCCGCCCCGACCATCGTCGACGGTAACATGATGTATGAAGAGGGTACCAACGTCATGCTCACGGCATCGAGCAACCCCATTCTCACATTTACCCATTGGAGCACGGGCGAGACATCGAAAGAGTTGGCCGTGAAAATGACCGAAGATATAACCCTTACCGCCAACTATGACGCCGTAGACTATATCGTAGGTTGGGACTTCTACAATCCCGGCAAGGAAGGCCGTCCGGCCGACTTTGCATCGGAAGACAATGCGGCATCGAGTCTTATATTGCGCAACTCTGCCGGCACAGTAGTGGGTTGGCTCGACAAGTCGCAGATGGCCGCCGGCGGTTATGAGGGACGCCCCGCAGCTGTCAACTGGCAGGCTCTTAGCGATAAATACTACTACCAGACCAGTTTCAATGCATCGGCTTTTACCGACATAAAAGTGTCTTCGTCGATGCTCTTCAACTACAATGCCTACCAGATACAGCAAGTCGAATACTCTCTCGACGGAACAGAATGGACATTGGTAGGAAAATTTGACTTGGGAACCTCGTCCAAGGTATGGAAAACCGAAACCTTTACGCTTCCGTCCGAGGCCAATAATCAGGAACTTGTATATGTACGCTGGATTCCCGATTACACCTCTTCGGTCGTAGGGTCGACCTCGAACAACGACGGAACAGCCATCTCCGACATCTATATCACCGGAACCCTGGCCCATGTATATGACCCCGAGGCTCCCGTATTGGTTTCGCAAGTTCCGACCGAAGGGGCTGACAACGCCTCCATCGCCGGTAAAATCGTCCTCACATTCGACAAGAAAGTGAAAATTACCGACGGCGCCACCGCCACCATCGGAGAGAAAACCGTTACTCTGAGTGCTACCGGCAAAACTGTAACGGCCGAATACAGCGCCCTCGAATACAGCCAGAACTACACCTTCACTCTCCCGGCAGGTGCCGTAGCCAACCTCAGCGACGTTGCCACGACCGAAGCCATCACCATCAACTTCACGACCAAGACCCGGCCGATGGTAGAGAAAGGAGAGTTTGATTTCGTCGTTCCCACCGACGGAACCCTCGAAGAGGCTATCGCAGCTGCATCAGCTCGTGCCGACAAGAATGTACGTTTCCGCATCTTCGTAAAAAAAGGTTCTTACCTGCTTAAAGGAGACGCCGGTGCAACGGTTGTGGGCTCTGACGGAAAGACCTATCCCAAACCTACCACCTCGCTCAATACGCCCAACATCTCCATCATCGGTGAAGACCGCGACTCCACGATTCTTTACAACGAAGCCTTTGCTGCCATTGAAGGATTGGGCAAATGCCAACTTTTGTCTTTCGGCTCGTCGATGACCAATACCTACATGCAAGACATCACCTTGAAAAACGGTATGCCCTACCTCGATGGCCGTGCTGCCGCCCTCGAAGATGAAGGAGACAAGAACATCTTCAAGAATGTTACCCTCTTCGGCGGACAAGACACCTACCTCTCAGACAATGAAAACGGACGCTTCTATTTCGAAGGCGGTACCCTGCAAGGATACACCGACTTCCTCTGCGGTAAGGGCGATGTATTCTACAACGACGTCGACCTGATTATCCGTCGCACCGGTAGTGTCATTACCGCACCGTCGAGACCCAAGAAATACGGATATGTCTTTGTAGACTGCACCATAAAAGCTGAGAAAGACGAATACGATACCGGCTATGCCCTCGGTCGTCCTTGGGGCGGTGGTACACCTCGGGCCGTCTTCATCAACACCACGATGATTGCATTGCCCTCTGCTGCCGGTTGGACCGAGATGAGTGGCGGATACCCGGCCCTCTTCGCCGAGTACAACAGCATGACCGAGAACGGTACGGCCATCAACCTCAACGACCGCAAAACGACGTTCGGCGACGGTTACCCCAATGATCCCGTACTCACGGCTGCCGAAGCTGCCGAATACACCGTCGAGAATGTGATGGGCGGCGATGATGATTGGGATCCGACCTATTACACCGAACAGGCTACCGTTCCCACCCTCAGTGCCAGCGAATATGTACTTTCCTGGGAAGAGAGCAATTATGTATTCTGCTACGCTATCTGCAAAAACGGCAAAGTCATTGCTTTCACCACCGAAAACAGCTACACCATCGAATCGCCTCAAAACGGTGATGTGTACACAGTGCGTGCCGCCAACGAAATGGGTGGTCTGAGCCAGGCTTCGAACGAATATGTGGTAAGCGGTGTTTCGGGTATAGAGCAGGCCGAAAAGGCTGCAACACCGGTATCGACCGAAATCTATACCTCGACCGGTGTACGCGTAACAGCTCCTGTACAAGGCGTTACCATCAAACGCACGCTCATGGACGACGGCTCGATTGTCATCACCAAAGAGATTACCAAATAATCGGAACCTTTCTACATATAAAAAGGGCGGGAAATGATTTCCCGCCCTTTTTGTTTTGCCACCACATTGGGGAAAGAGGCTTTTCCTATTCAGCGCTTTTCTATGGCCGGGCCGTAGCATCGGTAATAGCCTGCAAAGCTTTCAAGGCCGCAGGGAACCCCACATAAGGCAGACATTGCACCACGGCGGCAACAAGAGTGGCAGGCGTGGTACCGAGCTTCACATTAGCCTGCGCGTGCGAATACAGCTGGGCATCGGCCCCAATGGTAGTAAGGATACAATAGATAAGCAATTCTCGCATCTCTACACTCAACCCACCCCGGGTATAAATGTCGCCAAAGGCATACTCGGTCAGGAAACGGGCCACATCGCGTCCCATACTGTCGGGCACCCCTTCCATCTTACGGGCAATTTCATCACCGTATAACGGATATTGAATGGCATGACCCTTTTCATAACGCTCGTCTTCGGCCGTCGTAGCTTGCGCCTCCAAAGGCAAAGCGATACCTTTTTCCTTAAAGACTTCGTTGATAGTCGCTATGGCATTCAGCGTTTTGGGAAAACCTATGAAAGGGGCACACTGGTATATGGCCTCACGCAACTGCACCGGCGATACCCCCACCCGCAGAGCTGCCGCAGCATGAGCTTTGAGTTGCGGCAGAGTCTGCATGGTGGCCAATGTAGTACAAGTTATAAGTTCACGGGTCGGTTTGTCGAGGTCGCCTACATAGAAAACTTCTCCGAAAATAAACTTTTGAAGAATATCCATAAACTCGGGGTCGGTGCCTTCACCCGTCAAAGCCTCTCCTCCGAAGAGTGAGGTATAGGTCTCTTTACAACGCTCTATTCGGTCCATATCATTTTCGTTTTTCTGGGCGGCAGCCGGTAGCATCATCGCCAACAGCACAGCCGTACATATTCCTTTTTTCAATTTCATAATCTGATTTTTCATATATACATTTCTTCATCACCCGGCCATTATAATCCCCCCGGCTCACAGGCAGAACGGGAAAAACATCTGCCGTCTGCCTACATCCCGACAGTGGGAATATTCCTATCCGAGGAACGGGGCTATGATGCCCGGGACATTTGACTATTTTACGGCCTCGGCATAAGATTTGTCGTCGACCGGTTCAAGCCAGGTATTTTTATTGCTCTGCGGGTTACACTCGATAGCCAGGTGCGAGAACCAGCTGTCGGGTGCAGCGCCATGCCAATGCTCAACGTTCGGGGCTATCTCCACCACATCGCCGGGCATGAGCCGACGGGCTTCTTTTCCACGTTCCTGATAATACCCCACACCCCCAACAGCAAGCAATATCTGACCACCCGTGTGGCTATGCCAGTTGTTGCGGCAACCCGGTTCAAACGTTACATTGGCAACCGGCACATTCAACTCTTTCATCGAGGTAAGCGGAGCCAACCACGATTTACCAGAAAAATATTGCTGGTAAGCTACGTTTTCATTTCCTGTCGGGAATACACTTATTTCCGGCACTTCGCGATTTTGTGATACGTCTTTCATATTCTGTGCATTTAAATGAGTAGATAAAAAGGCCATGGTAACCAATGGCATGACTTTGAAAAATTTTTCGATTCGCATATTGGGCTATATTAAAAATGGATTACACTCGAACCTGATGGTACATTGCAAAAGTAATTACTCATTATCGTATCTTTTGTATATAAATCAACGATATACCTACCTCTATTACCGATTGCCGCAACCGTTCACGCCAAGCGGGGAAACACTCACGACGCAAATATTTCCGATCCGGGAACAGAGTGAAGTGGCGTACATTGACAAAAAAACGTATCTTTGCCTTGTTCAAGGGCAAAAGCACCCATATGTTTAAACCTTAAACAATCGAAAGTATCATGAAAAAACGTCTTTTCTTGTGTACCCTCCTCGCCGGCTCCTTTATGTGGGCGACGGCCCAAAAAGGAGAGTGGCAGAATCCTGAAATCAACGCCGTAAACCGGGCACCCATGCACAGCCACTACTTCGCCTACGAGAGCGAAGAGGCCGCCAGGGAAGGCATCAAGGAAAATTCAAGCAACTACCTGTCGCTCAACGGCACATGGCGATTCAACTGGGTCAAGGATGCCGACGACCGGCCGACCGACTTCTGGAAACGGGACTTCAACGACAAAGGTTGGGGAGAAATTCCCGTCCCGGGGGTATGGGAACTCCACGGTTACGGCGACCCCATCTATGTAAACATCGGATATGCCTGGCGGGAACAGTTCCAGAACAACCCGCCCGAGGTTCCCGTCGTCGACAACCACGTAGGTTCCTACCGCAAAGAGATAGTGATACCCGCTTCGTGGAAAGGGAAACAAATTATGGCCCACTTCGGCTCGGCCACCTCAAACCTCTATTTGTGGGTCAACGGCCGGTACGTCGGGTATAGCGAAGACAGCAAGCTCGAAGCCGAATTTGACCTCACACCCTATCTGAAACCGGGACAGGCAAACCTCATCGCCATGCAGATATTCCGCTGGTGCGACGGTACTTACCTCGAAGACCAGGATTTCTTCCGCTTCTCGGGCATCGGACGCGACTGCTACCTCTACACCCGCGAGAAACGCCATATCAACGACATTCGCATCACCCCCGACCTCGACAGTGAATACCGCAACGGCACCCTGACCGTAGAGCTGCAAAGCCGTCAAGTCAAGCAGGTGGCCCTCTCGCTCGTCGACGCACAAGGCAACCTCGTCGCCTCGAAAACCGTGTCGGGCAACAGTACCACGACACTGAGCGTAACAAATCCACACAAATGGACGGCCGAGACGCCGTACCTCTACACCCTCTATGCCCGCACCTTGACCAATGGCCAACAAGAGGAAATAATCCCGGTAAAGGTCGGCTTCCGCAAGGTGGAGATGAAAAACGGCCAACTCTGTGTCAATGGTCAGCCGATACTCATCAAGGGTGTAAACCGCCATGAACTCGATCCCGACGGCGGCTATGTTGTATCACCCCAACGCATGATACAGGACATACAGATGATGAAACGCTTCAACGTCAACGCCGTGCGCACCAGTCACTACCCCAACGACAACCTCTGGTATGACCTGTGCGACCAGTATGGCCTCTATATGGTGGCCGAGGCCAACATCGAATCGCACGGCATGGGCTATGGCGAACGCACCCTGGCCAAACGGGCCGACTATGCCCTGGCTCACATGGAACGCAACCAGCGCAACGTACAACGCAATTTCAACCACCCCAGCATCATCGTGTGGTCGATGGGAAATGAAGCCGGGTTCGGCGAGAACTTCGAGCAGGTATACCGCTGGATAAAAGCCGAAGATCCCTCCCGCCCCATACAATATGAGCAAGCACGGACCAACGAATATACCGACATCTACTGCCCCATGTATCTCGACTACGGACGCTCGGAAAAATACAGCAAGAGCAACCCGAGCAAGCCACTCATTCAATGCGAATATGCGCACGCAATGGGCAACTCCGAAGGGGGATTCAAGGAATATTGGGAACTGATAAGGAAATACCCGCACTTCCAGGGCGGATTCATTTGGGACTTCGTCGACCAGTCGATTCGCTGGAAAGGGAAAAACGGCGTTGACATCTATGCCTACGGGGGCGACTTCAACCGCTACGATGCCTCCGACTTCAACTTCTGCGACAACGGACTGATAAGCCCCGACCGGCGACCCAATCCGCACATGTACGAAGTGGGACACTTCTACCAGAACATCTGGACTTCGCTCGCCGACGCCTCACGGGGACGCATCGAAGTATTCAACGAATACTTCTTCCGTGACCTCTCGGCCTACACGCTGGAATGGGAACTTCTCTCCGACGGAAAAGTGGTGCGCACCGGCCGCATCGATTCTCTCGCCGTGGCTCCGCAACAACGATGCACCCTCGATCTGCCTTTGGGCGAACTCGACCCGGCCCACGAATGGCTGCTCAACGTTACCTACCGGCAACGCGACCGGGAGGGCGTGATTCCGGCCGGACACGCCGTTGCCTCCAACCAACTCTCTCTCACCTCCCGGATTGTTCCCGACATGACATTGGAAAACAGTCGTGCCGTCAATGCCCCCACCGACACGGTAACGCTGCTCGAAAACGACCGCAACTACCTCATCGTCAAAGGGAAGAACTTCTGCATTGAATTTACCCGACGCAGTGGTTTCCTCTCGCGTTACGACGTAAACGGCACACCGTTCCTGAAAGAGGGCGAATGCCTCACTCCCAACTTTTGGAGAGCCCCTACCGACAACGATTTCGGTGCCGGTCTGCAAAAGAAATTTGCTGCCTGGAAAAATCCCGAAATGAAACTGCAATCGCTGCACGCCCGTCCCTGTAACGGTCAAGTGGCCGTCGAGGCAAGCTATGCAATGCCGGGTGTAAAGGCCACCCTCTCACTCACCTACCTCATTGCCAATAACGGCGCCGTGAAAGTAACCCAGGCGATGAAGACCACTCCTGAGGCCAAAGTATCGGAAATGTTCCGGTTTGGCATGCAGTTGCCCATGCCGAAAGAATTCGAGACCATCGAATACTATGGCCGTGGCCCGGGCGAGAACTACATCGACCGCCACGACTGCGCCCCGATAGGGCTGTACCGCCAGAGCGTCGAGGAGCAGTTCTATCCCTATATCCGTCCGCAGGAGAACGGGACCAAGAGCGACATCAGATGGTGGAAACTGCTCAACCCATCGGGCACGGGACTTCTCTTCTATGCCGAAGAGCCTTTCTCGGCATCGGCCCTGCACTACACCATCGAATCACTCGACGAAGGAACTGAAAAACGGCAGTGGCATTCACCCGAGATTGCCCCGTCGGAGGTAACCAACTTCTGCATTGACCTCCGCCAGATGGGTCTGGGCTGCGTAAACAGCTGGGGTGCCTGGCCGCAGAAGAAATACCGCCTGCCCTATGGCGACCGCACCTTCACCTTCATCATGCAACCGATAACACACCAAATCGACATCCGATAACTCAGGGCGACGAGTATGTCGCATCGAGCTATCTTCTCATACCCCGGGGCGTGCAATAAACACGCCCCGGGATTTTTTATAGACAACACCCAAATCTCGGCAGGAAGGTATTTCCCGTTTGTTTCGGTCCCCGCCTTTCACTATCTTTTCAGAAGACAGGAGGCGGCTCGGCATAGTCGTCGATGAAAACTTTGTTTTCTCACCTGCCTCTGCTCTCGCCTTTCACTATCTTTTCAGAAGACAGGAGGCGGCTCGGCATAGTCGTCGATGAAAACTTTGTTTTCTCACCTGCCTCTGCTCTCGCCTTTCACTATCTTTTCAGAAGATAGGAGGCGGCTCGGCATAGTCATCGATGAAAACTTCGTTTTCTCTTTGCCTCTGCTCTCGCCTTTCACTATCTTTGTAAAACCAAATTTCGTCAGAAAAACATACCTACCATGACATACGACAATCACGACGTGCGCCGGCAAGACCGGCTCCTTACCGAAGAGAAAGCTTTCCAACTGCTGCGTGAGGGCGAATACGGTACACTCTCGCTGCTCGACCCCGACGGACGGGTCTACGGCATACCGGTCAACTATGTGTGGGACGGCTCCCGAAGCCTTTACATACACTGCGCACCCGAAGGGCGGAAACTGCGTTGCATCGAAGCCCATAAGGAGGTATCGTTCTGTGTTGTGGGGAAGACACAAGTCTACTCGCAAAAATTCACCACCGCCTACGAGAGCATCGTACTCTGCGGAAAGGCTTCGGTGGGACTGCCCGAAAGCGAACGCCGCCGGGCTCTCGAAATGATTCTCGACAAATACTCCCCCGACGACAAAGCGGTGGGGCTGAAATATGCCGAAAAATCGTTTCACCGCGCCGAGATTATCCGCATCGACATCGACACGATGAGCGGCAAAAGCAAAGTGATACGATAGGGTATTCTCCCTACCCCGTACCGGCCCCGCTCCATACCCGGCAGGAAACCGGTGCTTCAAGAAATTTACGTTATCTTTACCCGAAATTCCGATTTATGGCAAAAGTCTCGGTCATCATACCCAACTACCGCCATGCCCCCTACTTGCAGGAGCGCATCGACTCGGTATTGGCCCAAACCTGGCGCGATTTTGAAATCATCATCCTCGACGACTGTTCGCCCGACAATTCCCGGGAAGTCATCGAGCGCTACCGCGGCAACGAGAGAATCACCCACATCGTATATAACGAGCAGAACAGCGGGTCGACATTCGTGCAATGGCAGAAAGGATTCGACCTCTCGCAAGGTGAATACATATGGATTGCCGAGAGCGACGACTTTGCCGAGCCCGGCTTCCTGGCCGCCTGCGTGGAACAGCTCGACCAGGACCCTGCCTGCACACTGGCCTACACCGAAAGCCGCCTCGTCGACGCCGAAAGCCGCCCGATGAAGAAACGCATGAAGAAAGCCTACTCCCGGGGACGAGAGTGTGACATATGGGACGGGGAGGAGTTTGTCGTCGCCAACATGTTGCGATGCAACACGATATACAACGCCAGCATGGTCGTCTTCCGCAAGTCGGCACTTCCCGGCGACAGAAGTTACACCGGGTTCCGTCTCAACGGCGACTGGCTGTTCTGGGTAGAGATAGCCCTCCAAGGCAGAGTGGCTCACATCAACAAGGCATTGAACAATTTCAGGCAGCACAACGTAAAGGTTACCCGCACGACCCATCGCGACGGCACTGCCCTGATAGAGCTGCTGCGGCTCTACGACATACTGTTGGCCCGCATCGCCCTGCCCCGCCGCACCCGCTGGGCTGTCGAAGGGCGCATAGCCCGGCATGCCCTACGGGCTCTACGACGCATCGACGACCCGGCACGTCAACGCGAAGTGTCGGCATTGTGGCACCAAAAATACAAGCATATACGATGGCGCATCGTATGGTACAAACTCTACCGCCACCTCTTCCTCCGTCCGCGTTTTATTCACTGATTTTTTGCGTCATATCTATACAGCGAAGGCACCTCATATAGAGAGGTGCCTTCGCTGTATAAAGAGGTTCAGCGGGAGAGGGTTGCCATCAACTCCTCCCACGAACGGAGGGCCCCCTCGGGAAGAGAGGCGGCAGAGCCAAACATCTGCAACTGTTCGGGCGTCTCGATGGTTACCCGACTCTCGTCGCAACGTCGGGCATCAAGGCCGAAAACGTCGATAAAGAAATCATAGACCGCCCGCCGTTTGGTTGGGGTAAACTGGTGCCGCTCCTCGGGGAAATGCACATTGCGCACCGCTTCGGCAGCACCATAATAGCCGTAGATATCTTGCAGGAAGGGATATTCGAGTGTAGGCACGCTGGCCGTCCAGTCGCCACCGTCGGAGACAACAAGCATGGGTTTGGGGGCAAAGATGGCTGCCAGCTCGGCATTGCAGGTTCCTCCGCAGGCCCGGGTTGTACCCATACCGCTCTCGCACGGACATCCCCCATCGAAGTGTGATGTAAACGACATGACCGGCGCCGCTGCCGTGTACCGGTTGTCGAGCAGCGTGAGGAAGACCGAGAGGGTTCCACCTCCCGAGCCGCCACACACCCCGATGCGTGTCGTGTCGATGTCGTTGCGGTCGGAGAGCATACGGTCGAGAATCTTCATGCCCCACAGGCATTGCAGGGGCTGTGCAAGTGCATGGGTGTGCGACGCACTGCCCAGCTGCATCTCCGACTCACCCCACCCCACAAGGTCGAACGATACGCACACGGCACCGGCACGAGCCAGTGCCGCATAGCGGTACTGCATATCGGGATTGTAGCGGGCTCCGGCCCAGTGGCCGGCCGGCATCATGATGAGCGGGTGGTCTCCCCGTTTCCGCGGTGCATATATCGAGCCGCAGACATAGAGGCCGGGAAGGGTTTCCAATGCAAAATTCTGTACCGTATAACCATCGTACTTGCGGACTTTCCCTTCGACATAACGGGGCGATGCCACAGACTTTTCAAGGAGTGGGTCGATGCCCAGGAGTCGCCTGAAATCCTGCAACAGAAGCGTGCGGCGCTGTTCCCACTCCGCCCGGTTGTGATACTTTCCGTGCAGCCAGGCTATGAGTTTTTCTCCATCGGCCGGGGTACGGCGGTAATACTCATAAGGTTTTACCTTGTAGGTATTCTTTTTCTGTCGCTCATACCGGTATGCTACGGGCGAAAGCACATTCTGCATCGTCTCCTCGAACGAATAGGGTCGGATGCGGAAATCGGCATAGGTAAGCATCTGCCCGGCCATAGCCGTTGTATCCAGTTTGAGACGCACGCCGAAGTGTTGCTCTATCTCACGCATCACATCGAGAAGCGGCCGTTCAAAACGGTTCTCGTAGCAGGGCGTAACCTCCTGCGCCCGCAATGAGGCCACACCGGGCCATAAAATAAAAAGGCAGAGTATGCCCCACCATTTGTGTTCTGTTTTTGAGGGATGTCTCATATTTCAACTATTTAGACCGAGAAACAAAGATAGCGAAAACTCTCTTTTCCGCCCTTCTCTACCGTTCAAAAAAAGAGCGCCGTCGAAATTTTCATTAAAAGAGAATATCGACAGCAGATAATGCCTATCTTTGAGGGAGAAGACAGAGCCCGCGGCCTATCAATGAGCAGACAACCACACTCGTCGTTATAGGGCCCGGCATTGCCTTCCGTTTGAAAACCATACATTATGCCAAGGAAAATCATCAACAACTGGAAAATCACCAAAGGGGCTCCGCTCACCGAACTCGACAAGAAGATTCTCTTCTTCCAGAATCACGGCTGCCTTGTGCCCAGCCGGAGCCTGATAAAGACCCCCGAACAAATCGAAGGCATACGCCGCAGCGGTGCCGTCAACACCGGCGTACTCGACCTGGTAGCCAAAGAAATCAAAGCCGGAATGTCAACTGCCGAAATCGACCGTCTGGTCTACGACTACACGGTAGCACACGGCGCCGTTCCTGCACCGCTCAACTACGAAGGCTTTCCCAAAAGCGTATGCACCTCCATCAACGAAGTGGTGTGCCACGGCATACCCAGCGAAGATGAGATTCTGCAAGAGGGCGACATCATCAATGTCGACGTGTCGACCATTCTCGACGGTTACTATTCCGACGCTTCCCGTATGTTCATCATCGGGAAAACGACTCCCGAAAAAGAGAAACTGGTGCGCGTCACCAAAGAGTGTCTCGAAATAGGTATGCGGGCGGCCAAACCCTTCGGCTTTGTAGGCGACATCGGAAACGCCATACAGCGACACGCCGAGAAAAACGGCTTCTCGGTCGTACGCGACCTCTGCGGGCATGGCGTAGGGCTTGCCTTCCACGAAGAGCCCGAGGTACTCCACTTCGGCCGTAAAGGCACCGGCATGCTGCTGGTTCCGGGTATGGTATTCACCATCGAACCCATGATAAACATGGGCAGCTGGCACGTCTTCATCGACGAAGACGACGGCTGGACGGTCGTTACCGAAGACGAGAAACCCTCGGCCCAATGGGAACACACCTTCCTGATGACCGAGAACGGCCTTGAAATATTGACCTATTAAGACTTGTTTCTCCTTAACTTCCCCCGAATATCCCACACAACGACAAAAACCCAAACGACATATATTCAAACCAAAAAATAAATCTACTACGATGAAAAAAACACTTTTAATTTTACCTTCATTCCTATTGTCCTGCATATTCTCGATACAGGCCCAAGATGTATCTACGCTCTCTTGGTCTCAGGTATGTTCGGGAAAAATGGGTACCGAATGGTATGGAACAGACGAAGCCCAGCGTATTGCCGATGACGTATTGTATGTACAGAAGGTCAACGGTGGCTGGATGAAAAATGATGAGTTACACAAACTTACCGCGGAACAGAAACAGACCCTTTACAACAAACGCAACGAACACTCCTGCCTCGACAATGCAGCCACGACACAAGAGATGCGCTTCCTGGCCAAAGTCTACAAACAGACCGGTATCGAAAAATACAAAACGGCTTTCATGAAAGGTCTTTCCCTTATTCTCACGGCAGAGAAAGGGTGTGGCGGCTGGTCGCAATATTGGCCGCTCTCGGGCAACGGAAGCTATCAGGACTACATAACCTTCAACGACAACCTGACGACCAACGTCATGAAACTCCTGCAAGAGATCATCGGCAATAAAGGCGACTTTGAGAACCTCGTCGATGCCGAGACCCGTACACGTTGCGAGGCAGCCTTCCAGAAAGGATTGGAGGTAATCATCAAATGCCAGGTCGACGACAATGGTACCAAGGCGGCATGGTGTGCCCAACACGACACAACGACATTCCTGCCTGCCGAAGGCCGGCCACACGAGTTGCCATCTATCAGCGGCAGCGAATCGGCCAGCCTGCTCTCGTTCCTGATGACCATAGAAAACCCGTCGGAAGAGTTAAAGGCCACCATCACATCGGCCGTCGAATGGCTCGATGCCCATAAAATCGAAGGTAAAGCCATTGAAGAGTTTACCAACGATAACGGAGAAAATGACCGCCGAGTCATCGACAAGGCCGGCAGTGCCATCTGGGGCCGTTTTATACAGTTGGGTGGCGCAACAGGAGAGGAATCTTACAATGCCTTCTTTACCAAGCTGAGAAATCGCAACAAGTCCCGCTCTTACACGACAGGCGGCAAAACCTATACATATACCGAATATGAGATTGCCACTACCTCGTACCGCCCCGAAATGGCCTACCAACCCATCTATGCCATCTACGACGACCAGTATCAGCATCTTTATTACCGATTCCTTTACAACTTCGAAGATACCGAACCCGAAGTTGACAGCAAAGGTCTTGCCATACCCACCTCGCTGAATGCCATACGGCGCACAAGCTACCAGTTCTTGGGAAGTTGGTGCATGAATGTCATCAATGTGGAATACCCCGCTTGGTTGCAACGCATCAAGGATCAAGAGGAGTCGGTAGGTTACACCACCTATGCATTAACCTCGGACACTTACACGGGCACCACGACCAGCGGCACCTCTACGTTTTATAATTTCTCCGACGGAATCAGCATATCCAACGAGAAAGGAAAGGGTTATGCAACAGGACTCTCTTCCGTCAAAAGCATCAAATATTCGGCCGGAGTAAAATACATCATCAAACTGCCCGAAGAAATTGCGGTAGATAAAATCAAATTTTACGGATACGACAACTATGCCGAAGCCGAAGCCTACATCAGCGAACTTAACGGCACGACATACAACAGTTCCGAATATGTATTTCCGGCCAAAGATGCGAACGGCACAGCCCAACTTACGTCGCACACCATAGAATTTGCCGACCAGCCGGCAACGGGAGCCATAGGATTTACTATTGCCGGCAAGCAATGCGGACTTGCCATAACTCTCTTCTGCAAAGATTCAACCAGCGGAACCACTGCCATCAAGAGAGAGAATCCATCTACCGAGAGAGCAATAAAGCAGTTCAAAGAGGGGCAGCTCCTCCTCTACCGCGACGGAACATGGTATAACCTCTCGGGACAAATCGTCGAGAAAACCGCAACGACCGATAAATAACACAGAATTTTCCCGCATAAAGGAAGAGGGATAACCGACTTCAACGTCAGTTATCCCTCTTTCTTTATCCTCGTTACGATTAATTTTCTGTTTCGTCTCCGGTATCGGTGCGTTCTACCAGTACCTTGTCGATGCGGGCCCCGTCCATGTCGACCACCTCAAAGGAGAAACCGTTCCAGGCGACCTTCTCTCCGGCATGGGGTATATGCTCCAACAGGTCGAGCAGCAAACCGCTTATGGTGTTGTAGCTGGCCTGCTCGTAAAGTTCCTCCCTGTCGAAGTAGGTCAGAAAATCGTAAAACGAACATTGTCCGTCGACCAGCCAACTCTCCGAGTCGGCCCGCTTGACAATATCGGGCTCTTCGTGGGGGTTCTCTATCGAGCCGACCAACCCTTCGAGTATATCGCGCAACGTGATGATGCCCTGACAGCTTCCGAACTCGTCGCATATCAGCGCCTGGCTGATGCGCTTCTCCTTCATCTGTGCCAAAGCGTCATATACACTCATCGTCTCATGGAAAAAGGTTGCCGGGGTAATGACTGTGCGGAAATCGAAATCTTCGTCGTCGAGATGGAAAACCAGGCTCTTCAACGAAACAACCCCCTTTACATCGTCGAACGAACGGTCGACTACGGGGTACATCTCGTGTACGGTTTCGCGTACCACGGCCTTTACCTCTTCGCGACTCATGGCTATATCAAGAGCCACCATATCGGTGCGGTATGTCATCAGGGCGTTGACTTTCAAATCGCCCATGATAAGGACTCGTTCCATGATGTCCTGCTCAACCTCCTGCACCTCTCCATCTTCGGCACCTTCCTGTATAATCGACTTTATCTCGTCTTCGGTAACCTTGCTGCCACCGTCTTTGATTCCCAGCAGATGAAAGATGGCCGACGTACTTTGCGCCAGTATCCACACAAAAGGGGCTGCCACAATCGATATGAAATACATAAAAGGCGCTATCAACTTAGATATGCGCTCGGCCGAACTCATGCCTATACGCTTAGGCACCAACTCACCAAAGATGATGGTAAAATAGGTAACCAAGATAACGATGATGGTCTGTGCCAACGGCTGGGCATATATTGCCGGCACCTGCCACTCCAATAATACTGCGGCAAAATCGTCGGACAAGGTTGCTCCGGAGTAGATACCCGTGAGTATACCTATGAGCGTAATGCCTATCTGCACGGTCGAGAGAAACTTCTCGGGTTCACAAGCCAGTTTCAAGGCTGTTTTCGCCGACTTGCTACCTTTCTTTTCATCAGAAGCCAGACTCGATTTGCGGGCCGAAACCACGGCCATCTCCGACATTGAAAAAAGTCCATTCAGTAAAATAAGGAAGATAATGATGAGAATCTCGTTCATGGATATTTCTATGGTTCATGACAGAGTCGCCCAGAGATATTGTGAAACTTTACGGTACAAAACGACTCTTTGCGCAAAGATACAACTATTGAAAGAAAAAAAATCTAAAAATATCTATATATGCAATAACACCGAAAAGGAAATCATAGAATTCAGCAAAAAAAATGAAAACCCGTTGATTAATCACCCCACGAAAAACGACGGCCTTGCAACCCCAACTTCACGGCAACAATATACAACCATGTACTTGAAATCTTTACGTTAATTTTTTACAGTCATCGTTTTATGCCGGGGCTACAGTCTGTCCGATTTATTTGTACCTTTGCACATCAAAAAAAATCTGGTTATGAAAAAGATATTAAAACGATATCTGTTATTTGTGGTTGGCCTCTATTTTCTGTCGGCCGGCATTGTGCTTATTCTGCGTTCATCACTCGGGACAACCCCCATTTCCAGTGTCAACTATGTATTGAGCCTGAACACGGCCTTTTCGTTAGGGACATGGACATTCCTTATCAATCTGCTGCTCATCGTCGGCCAGTTCTGGTTTGTACGCGACCGCATGAACCGCCGCGATACGGTAGAGATTCTGCTCCAAATACCCTTTTCATTCCTCTTCGGACTCTTCATCGACGTGAACATGGTCCTCACGGAAACCCTGCAACCGCAGCACTATATTCTCTCCATCGTGCTGTTGCTGCTGGGCTGCCTGATACAAGCCGTGGGTGTGGTACTGGAAATAAAACCCCGGGTTGCCATGATGAGTGCCGAGGGATTTGTCAGCTACGCATCTCGCCGTTATAACAAAGATTTCGGCAAAATGAAAGTACTCTTCGACGTCTCCCTGGTCACTCTGGCACTCGTCTTGTCGCTCGTGCTGGCCCACAAGATTGAAGGGGTGCGCGAGGGAACCATCATTGCCGCCTGCATCACGGGATACATCGTCAGTTTCCTGAGCAACAGAATACTGACACGGGCCACTCTCCGCAAGATTCTCCCGGCCAAGATTTCCATCTGACAGACATATCCACAACAAGAGCGAAGGGGTACCGCCAACGGCGGTACCCCTTCGTAATATCAAAAGAAAAGGCTCTTCCTTATTTCATCTTGTAGATTTCGGTTCCGGCCATCAGGAAAGCACCCAAACCGAAGTCATCGAAGTCGGGCTCGCGGTCATAGGTAACGGGCTGGGCCTCTTTCGGCTCCTTACCCGACCCCTGCACATAACCCAAGAAACCGTTGGGGTGGAGACAATCTTTCACCATGGCGTTCCAAGCCTTGTAGATAACGGGTTCGTACTCGGCAGCATCGAGGAGACCGTTGTTGACACCATAAGCCATTCCATAGATAAACATGGCCGTTCCTGTCAATTCCTTTCCGCCGTAATTATTGGGGTCGTGCAGGCTGACATTCCACAGACCGTCTTCGCGCTGTACCTTTTTCAGGGATTCGCACATATCGACCAGCATCGTGGCATATTCCTGACGGTGAGGTTCATCGGCCGGCAGCAGTTCGAGCATGCGCACCATGGCTACGACAATCCAGCCATTACCCCGCGACCAGTAGCAGTCTTCGCCATTGGGTTCGGTATAGGGAGGATCGAAATCGCCGTCACGCCACCACAGCTGATCTTCGGGGTTGTAAAGACCATTGGCTCCGTGGCGGGTCTTGGTGTAGTTGTACATGGCATAGGCACGCTCGTAATAGGCCGTGTCGCCGGTGATATTTCCCAGTTGGGCAAAGATGGGCATCGCCATCTGCACGGCATCAATCCAGTGCCAGTCGTCGATTTTGTCGGTAACCATCATCGAGTCGATGGAGGTCTTGATATTGGCAATATAATGCTCGGGCTTTTCGGGATCGAGTTCATAGAGATAGATATAGGCCTGACCGGCGCACTGGTTGTCGGCATTGCGGGTTTTCCAGCCGTTCTTGGTACCGCGCAGTTTCCAGTCGTGCTTGTTGCCCCACTCCAACATATAGTCGAGATAGCGTTGCTGGGGGTCAATCTCCCACAAGTCGATAAGACCTTCATAGTAGTAAGCACGGGTCCACACATTGGTCTCATAGTTGCGCTTGCGCGACGGATAGGGAATCTCCTCACCGGGATCGCTCCACTTCTCCATAAAATAGTCATTTGCCAAGCGGAGGGCTTTCAATACATCTTCTTTCTCGGGTTTCTGGGTCGAGGGTTTCTCGGCACAACCGGCCAGGAACAACAGACCCAAGACAAGGACTGATAGTTTCTTCATCGATTCTTGTTTTTAATAGATTTTCTTTTCATGGTTATACTTTCTCAAAAATCGGAGGCATAAAGATGCTTTTCCGACATTATCGGGTGTAAAATTAAGCTTTTCTCTCGATTTATGACGCAATTTTTCTTATTTATTCTTATCGACCTGTCGCAAGACGGGCAATAATACAAACTTTTGTTTACTTTTGTCACGACGCAACGACCGGCTAAACTGCCCGCCGCGCTCTTATAAACGACATATAAAATGGCCGATAACTATCTCGAAAAAAAATTTGAAGAGTATGCTTCCCGCAAATCGGAAAGCAAGGTAAAGAAGATTTTCGCGACCGGACCGCGACCGGGCCACCTCGATGTAAAATTTCCACCCCGGCGGGTATTCGTTACCGGCGGAGCAGCAGGCATAGGCAAGGCTGTGGTAAAGGCGTTCCGCGACGCCGGCTGCCGGGTAGCCTTTTGCGACGTCGACACCAAAAACGGTCCTCTCACAGCCCAACAGACAGGTGCCCGCTTCTACCCGCTCGACGTGTGCGACAGTGCCGCACTGACTACCTGCCTGCACGATATTTTCACGACCTGGGGCGACATCGATATCCTTATCAACAATGTAGGTATCAGCCGTTTTTCACCGCTCACCGAAACCTCCATCAAAGAGTTTGACCGCATCATTGCCACCAATCTGCGTCCGACATTCATCACAGCCCGTGAGCTGGCCCGTCACCGCCGTTCGCTACCCGAACCTCCTGCCTACGGGCGCATCGTCAACATTACCTCGACCCGTTACCTGATGAGCGAACCGGGCAGCGAAGGGTATGCTGCCTCAAAGGGGGGCATCTACTCGCTCACCCATGCCCTGGCTCTGTCGCTGGCGCCGCTGCACATCACGGTCAATTCCATTGCTCCCGGCTGGATTGAGAACGGTAACTACGAGGCATTGCGCCCCGAAGATCACGCCCAGCACCCGTCGGGGCGTGTGGGACGCCCCGACGACATAGCCCGCATGTGCCTGTTTCTCTGCCAGGAAGAGAACGACTTCATCAACGGCGAAAACATCACTATCGACGGGGGCATGACCAAAAAGATGATTTATATCGAATAACCCTCATATACCCTCACACAAAACCGTGGTGAGGAAAACTCTCGGGGCACAATGTCTCCCGCCCAATGGGCCTGAACGCACCGACGACCGGAGCGGCACGCTGTGCCTGCTCCGGTCGTCGGCATTTATATCACAATGACAAGGTCAGAGAGCAAGAGTCTCTTTCGCTCCTACCTCGTCATAATGTTTTCCGTTAATGGTAACATCGGAGGCATTCTCTATCTGCACGGCAGGACCGTCGGCTTCAACGTCAAGGCCCGACATTTTCACTCCGTCGACACGGCTGATGACCACGCCGGTGCGGGCATCAGTTACCACCATGTTCTCTACCTGGATATTACGCACGGGCAACTCGGGCAGTCCGTTGAAACCGGCCGCACGGCCAGCGCCCCGACAATAGACATCGGAGATGAATATATCCTTGAAGAGCGGCGTTCCTTCATCGACGGGAGGAATCTGCTGATTGGCATCGCTTCCCATGTAATAGAGGTCAAACGTCAATGCATCGCCCGAGATGTTTATCATGTTGATATCGCTGATGTGGATATTCTCCACAACACCTCCTCGACCACGGGCGCTCTTGAAACGCAATCCTGTATCGGTGCCTACAAAAGAGCAGCCCGACACGGATACATTCTTCACACCGCCCGACATCTCGCTACCGATAACAAAGCCACCGTGACCATGCAGCACGACGTTGTCTCTGACAACGACATTCTCGCAAGGCTCACCCCGGAGGCGGCCTTCTTCGTCGCGACCCGATTTGAGGCAGATGGCATCATCGCCGGCATCGAACAGACAGTTCGACACCAACACATTCTTACAAGACTCTACATCGAGAGCGTCGCCATTCTGCGAATACCAGGGGTTAAAGACCTTCACATCGTTTACAATCAACGACTCGCACGAAAGGGGGTGAATACACCAGGCAGGAGAGTTCTTGAAGGTTACGCCTTCGAGCAGCACCTTCTTGCTCTTTCTGATGCTTACCAGCACAGGGCGCAGCCACACGCGCATCTCCTCCCATTGGGCATCGCTTATCGACGACTGGGTGGCACCTTTCTGGGCCATCAGTTCCGAGGCTTTCAACGCACCGGCATCGGGATACCATATTTTACCGGCAGCATCGACCTTACCGCCCGACTTCAACAGGTCTTTCCACTGACGTTCGGTCATCTTCATCTTCTTGACGGGACGCCATTTATCGCCAGAGCCGTCAAAGACCCCCTCGCCCGTAATTGCAATATTTTCGGCATTGAGTGCCGAGATGGGCGACTGGCAACGTTTCTCGCTGCGTCCCTCAAAAGACGACTCTATAATCGGATACAGATTGTAGTCGCTGCTGAAAATGACAAGAGCATTCTTTTCGGTATGGAGGTTGACGTTGCTCTGCAACACGATGGGGCCGGTAAGCCACAGGCCGGCGGGAATCACAACCGTTCCACCTCCGCGTTCATGCACCGAACGGATAGCCTCGTTGATAGCTTCGGTACAGAGCGACTTGCCGCCGTTCTGCGCACCAAAGTCGCAGATGCTCACCTGATAATCGGGGAAAACGGGACGCTCGATGGCGGCCATCTCAAACGGCAGGTTCTTATACACATCATCGGCCGACGATGCCTCCGGGGCCGTCTGGGGCGATGTGGTACACGACGCTGCTGCCAGCCATGCTCCTGACAGGACAAGTAACAAGTTTTTTTTCAGAATAGGGTACATATTGTTCTTTTTTATGGGTTTAATAATAATCTCACGACCAAAGTGCATTCATGACATCGCGTCACCAGCATCCGGATTAAGGCTGGGCAATCGTTTTTTTAGACCGACACAGCCCGGATAAGTGTTTTTTCAATAGGATTGCCAAACGAAGTTAAAGTTTAACGTACTCCACAAAAATAGAGTAAAAAATATCCTCCAAGGGGCAATTTTAGAGAATAAACGTGTACTTTTTTAACGATTCAGGCATGAAAGTGGACAAAATGAGCAAAAAACACAACTATTCAGTCAGATATTTCCCATTATCTCCTTTTCTCATTTAGATACAAGCCGCGTGCTATGCTTGTTATTCCGGCATATAGCGATTATATTTGCAATGAACACCTTTGTAAAAAGGTACAAATGACTCAACATTCGATATAACACCATAAAAACTTCCCTACATCATGACACGACTCACCTATTTTCTGACAGCTGTCGGGCTACTACTTGCCATGCTTCCGGGTATTGCAGCAAACGATGCCGAACGAATGGCCAAACGCGACGCCATATTGGCCCAAATCACCGGTGCCGCGATGCCGCAGAAAGAGTTAAAAATCACATCATTCGGTGCCAAAGGCGATGGAAAGAAAGACTGTAAGCCGGCCTTCGACAAGGCCATGAAACGGGCCGCCCGGGAAGGGGGTGCCCGCATCGTCGTTCCGGCAGGAGAATACCTGCTCAACGGACCCATACATTTTGTAAGCAACGTGTGTCTCGAACTGCAAGATGGGGCAACCCTGAAATTTTCGCCCGAGCCCCGTTACTACCTGCCTTTGGTAAAAACCAGCTGGGAAGGGACATTTCTGCAAAATTACAGTCCGTTTATCTACGGCTATCAACTCGAAAACGTATCTATCGTAGGCAAAGGCACCATCGACGGAAACGCCGCAACCACCTTCTCCACCTGGAAAAGCCGGCAAAAGAAAGGTCAGCAGTTGAGCCGCGACATGAACCACCGCGAGACACCGGTCGAGGAGCGCAACTTCGGCGAGGGGTTCTATCTGCGCCCGCAACTGATACAGTTTTTCGACTGCAAGAACATTACCATCGAAGGTGTATTCATTACCAACGCTCCCTTTTGGTGCATTCACCTGCTGAAATCGGAGAACATCATCTGCCGGGGTATCCGCTACGATGCCAAACTGGTAAACAATGACGGTATCGACCCCGAATACAGCCGCAACCTGCTCATCGAAAATATCGAATTCAATAACGGCGATGACAACGTGGCCATAAAATGCGGACGCGACAACGACGGCTGGACGACCAACCGCCCCTCGGAAAACATCATCATTCGCAACTGTAAATTCAAAGGCCTTCACGGCGTGGTGCTTGGCAGCGAAATGTCGTCGGGTATACAAAACGTCTTTATCGAAAACTGCACCTACGGGGGCTACTGCAAACGGGGTATCTACATGAAGACCAACCCCGACCGCGGCGGATTCATACGCCACATATATGTCAACAACTGCACCTTCGGCCAGGTAGAAGACCTGTTCTACATCACCTCCATGTATGCCGGTGAGGGTATGGACAACAATCACTATACCGAAGTATCCGATATTTATGTAAAAGACCTGCGCTGCCAGTCGGCATCGGCTGCCGCACTGGTGCTGCAAGGCACTACGACCAAACCCATACGCAACGTATATTTCGAAAACGTGAATGTCGACAAGGCCGGCATCGGGCTGAGTTTCTCTAATACCGAATTTATCAGCATCAAGAATTGCAACCTGGGCGGCTACGCCGGTGTACCCACAACCATCAGCGACAAAGACAAGATTTTCGACAAAGACTGAACGGGCCCGATACGCCCGACCGAAGCCGGCAAAAAAACGTCTCCTCGCGTGCGAGGGAGACAGTCCATATAAAAGCGGGCGGTGCCATGACAGGCACCGCCCGCTTTTGTTCACAATACCGATGGCAATCGCTCAATAGAGCGTGCGGGAAAGAACGGTCGCAAGCCGTTCGAGATAACAACGGTCGGTATCGTCGAAGGTGGCATAATGCTCGCTGTCGATGTCGAGCACACAACGCACCTCGCGCTTCTCTCCGGTAGAGAAAACGGGCACGACAATCTCGGAACGCGACAGCGAACTGCACGCGATATGTCCCGGAAACTGCTCGACGTCGGGCACGACAACCGTCTGCCCTTGCGCCCAGGCCGTACCGCACACCCCACGACCGTATTTTATACGATAGCAGGCCACACTTCCCTGGAACGGACCCAGCACAAGCTCTTCGCCCTTTACCCGATAGAAGCCGACCCAGAAAAAGCCGAATGCCTCGTGCAACGCCGCCGAAGCATTGGCCATGACACTTATCTCGTCGTCGACACCCTCGACCAGCGCCTCAAACTGCCGGAGAAACGCTTCGTAACGCTCGGCCTTAGTCAACTCCGAGGGTAATACAAAACTCTGTTCCATAATCAAAGTACATAAGAATTCGACTTCAAAATTACAACAAAACTTTCATATCAGCGCCCTCGGCTATTTGACAACCCTCAATCGCCATAGTCGTCGAGGCGGCCGCTCCATAAATATTTTCGGGTTTCGGAGGCGACAACGCCCGATAACAGCAGCAACGAAATCAGATTGGGAATGGCCATGAAGGCGTTCATGCCGTCGGCCAAGTTCCACACGATGGAGAGTTGCATCACCGAGCCGAAATAGATGGCCACAATCCACAAGACACGGTAATACTTGATGAGGCGCCTGCCGCCCAGATATTCGATGGCTTTCTCGGCATAGTAACTCCACCCCAGTATCGTGGAGAAGGCAAAGGTGAGAATACCCACCGTCAATATAAAGGTGCCGACCACGGGAATCTTTCCGAAGGCAGCCTTGGTCAATGCGCCGCCCTGCGTGTAATCGATGTCGGGGTGGGCGATGATGCTGCTCACCAGCACCAGTCCGGTGAGCGCGCAGATAACCACCGTATCCCAAAACGTGCCGGTCGAAGATACCAGCGCCTGCCGCACGGGATTGCGTGTCTGAGCGGCAGCAGCGACAATCGCTGCCGAACCGAGCCCCGACTCGTTGGAGAAGAGTCCGCGGGCTATGCCATACCGGGCAGCCATCATAACCGTCGTCCCGGCAAAACCGCCACCCGCCGCATGGGCATTGAAAGCCGAGTCGACAATCAGCCGCAACGATTCGCCCAGATAAGCCGCATTCAGCCACAATATATACACACAGCCCAAGACATAAAACAGTGCCATGAAGGGGACCAGCCCCATGCACACACGGGCAATGCCTTTCACGCCAAACACGATAACAAGAGCCACCAGCAGGGCGACAACCACCCCGGTAATGTGGGGTGAAACGCCGCAAGTCTCCTGCACCAGCAGCGAGATGGAGTTGGCCTGCACCGTATTGCCGATACCAAAAGCGGCTATGGCCGTAAACACGCAGAACAGTATGGCCAGCCACCGCATGTTCAATCCCCGTTCCAAGGCATACATGGGCCCGCCCAGCATCTCTCCGTCGGGCTTCTTCACCCGGTACTTTATGGCCAACAGCCCTTCGGCATACTTGGTCGAGATACCCAGCACACCTGTGAACCAGCACCACAACACAGCACCCGGCCCGCCCAGCGAAACAGCAGTCGCCACGCCGATGATATTTCCGGTACCTATGGTCGCGGCCAACGAAGTGGCCAATGCGCCGAACTGGCTGACGTCGCCCTTGGCCTGCTTGTCGGTCGTAACCGACAGGCGTATGGCCGTCCATATCTTACGTTGGGGGACCCGCAAACGTATGGTCAAAAACAGATGGGTGCCCAGCAGCATTATAATCATGGGCCACCCCCACAACCATGTGCTCAGGTCGGCCAGAAAAGCGGTGAGAATATCCATTATACTCCGATTCGGTTCTATTTCAGCCCGCGAAGATACATATTTTTAAGAAAATTCTTACAAAAAGCAGAATAAATCCACTTTTTTTCTATCCTTTACCACGTTTTATCCCAAGAAATCCATCAAAAAGACAGTACAACAAAATACTTCAAACTCTTTGCTACGGGGAAAACGGCACTGAAACAGGAAAACAGAGATACGACAAATCTCCGCTCTCGGCCCGGAGATGCGCTCCCGATCCGGTACGATGAAAAAAAAGAGGGAGGCATCGGCAGTTGCCGATACCTCCTCTGTCTTGCAAGCAAAGGGCAATCACGCTACATGAGTACCTTAATGGTGCGGCTGCCGCACTTCACCAGGTAGAGCTGTCCGCCGGGAACGGGTATTTCCACACATGTGTCGGAGGCGATTCCACGATATACCAACACGCCGGCGGCGGTATATACGGCAATCGGAGTTCCCGCATCAGCACGCGCTATTGTCAGGCCACCGGCCGAGGCATATACCCTTACCGCAGCTTCGGCATCGGCTTCCACCTCTTCGCTTCCCGAAAAATCCATCTCCACTATATGGGAGAAATCTTTCCACTCATAAGCCGACTTATAAGCCTCGACCGTTCCTTGGGGCACATAGAGTGTGCAAACTTGTTTGTCGGTTTCCCCAAAAGAAAAGTTACATTCGGGCGGATTTATGGCTTGGCAAAATATATTTTTCAAATTGAAGCAATTAGCAAAAGCAAAGGGAGCTATCATCTTCACTCCGTCGGGAATAGTGATGGAGGCAAGGTGACGACAACCGGAAAAAGCGTGTTGGTCTATCTCCGTCACCTCATCGGGAATAGCGATGGAATCGAGGCTGCGGCAATCGTAAAAAGTCCACTCGTCTATCTTCGACAATCCGCTGCCAAGCGATACCGTTGCAAGGTTGCCGCATTGGTAAAAAGCACAGCGGCCTATCTCCGTCACCCCGGCGGGAATAGAGACGGAGGCAAGACGGCTGCAACCGCTAAAAGCACTTTCGCCTATCATCGTCAACCTGCCAGGAATAGCTATGGAGTCAAGGCTGGTGCAATCGGAAAACGCCCACTCGCCTATCGACGTCAACCCACTACCAAACGAAACCTTCTCAAGACTGCTGCAATCGGAAAAAGCATTCTTGCCTATCGTCGTCAATCTGTCACCAAGCAACACTGTCGTAAGACCACTACAATAGGAAAACGCCCCTGTGCCTATCTCCGTCACCCCATCGGGAATAGCGATGGAATCGAGGCTGCGGCAAGCAGAAAAGGCCCCCTCGCCTATCGACTCCAATCCGGCGGGAAACAATACCGCCGTAAGGTCAAAACATTGATAAAAAGCTTCATCGTCAATCGACGTTATCCCGTCAGGAATAGCAATAGAGGCAAGGCGGGTGCATTTGTAAAAAGCTTTCTCGCCTATCGATGTCGCTCCACTACCAAGCGATACCGTCATAAGGTCGCCACATCGGTGAGAAGTACTGTTGCCTGCCGTTCCACAACGAAGCGATACCGTTTCGAGGCGCCCATTACAAAAAAAAGCCTCATCACCTATCGACGTCAACCCGGCGGGAAGCGATACCTTGGTAAGATTATCACAATAGGAAAACGCCCCTGCACCTATTGTCGTTATCCCATCGGGAATAGCGATGGAATCAAGACGGGTACAACCGGAAAACGCCCCTGCACCTATCGTCGTTATCCCATCAGGAATAGAGATGGAGTCAAGGCCGCTATCGGAAAAAACGCCTTTTTCTAACGCCGTCAAGCCGTCAGGAAGCAATACCGTCGTAAGGCTACGGCAACCGGAAAAAGCATAGTCTTCTATCGAAGTGACTCCGTCGGGAATATTAATCGACGTAAGGCCGATGCAATACCAAAAAGCGCTACTGCCAATCGTCGTCACCTCATCGGGTATATCAATAGAGACAAGGCTGCTGCATTCTGCAAAGACTCTTCTGTCTATCATCGTCAACCCTTTGGGTAGGGCGACAGAGACGAGACCGCTGCAACCCCTAAAAGCATTGTCTTCTATCGAAGTGACTCCGTCGGGAATATTAATCGATGTAAGGCCACGGCAACCCCAAAAAGCGCCATCGCCTATCGTCGTCACCTCGCCGGGTATATCAATGGAGGCAAGGCTGCTGCAATCGGAAAAGACTTTGCTGTCTATCAACTTTAACCCTCTGGGAAGTGTGACAGAGACGAGACCGCTACAACCTGAAAAAGCATTGTCTTCTATCGAAGCAACTCCGTCGGGAATAGCAATAGTGGCAAGACCGCAACCGGAAAAAGCGCTACGCCCTATCGTCGTCACCTCGCCGGGTATATCAATGGAGGCAAGACGGCTGCAACCGAAAAAAGTTGAGTCGTTTATTGACTCCAACCCGCCGGGAAGTGTAACAGAGACGAGACCACTGCAACCGGAAAAAGCGCTGCGGCCTATCGTTGTCACCTCATCGGGAATAGCAATAGTGGCAAGGCCGCAATCGGAAAAAGTAGAGTCGTTTATTGACTTCAACCCACCAGGAAGTGAGACAGAAACGAGACCACTACAACCAGAAAACGTGTTGTCGCTTATCGAAGTGACTCCATCGGGAATAGCAATAGTAGAAAGGCTGCTGCAACCGGAAAAAGCGCTACGGCCTATCGACGTCAACCCGCGGCCAAGCGATACCGTCGTAAGGCCGCTGCAACCGGAAAAGGCATAGTTGCCTATCGTCGTCACCTGGTCGGGAATAGTGACAGAGAGGAGACCGTTGCAACCGTAAAAAGCACTACTGCCTATCGACTCCAATCCGGCAGGGAGTGTTATCGAGGCAAGATCGCTGCAACCGGTAAAAGCGCCCAGTCCTATCGCCGTCACCGTATAGGTCGTGCCATTGTAGCTCACCGTATCGGGGACTACGATGTCTCCCACGTAATTCCATAACGACACTGCCACGGTTCTCTCACTCTCGGAGAGAACTTCATAATAGATGCCATCAACACCGAAATCGTATGCATGAACGTTGGGTACCACGCAAAAAGCTACAAACAGAAACAAAATCTTAATCAGTCTCCTTCTCATCATCGTTCTATTTTTAACTCTACTTATCCATCTCATTTTCCAAATATATCTGTTTTATTTGATAAAAGCAATATATTCCGAACGAAAAAGCGGCTCAATATTAGAATAATAAGGATAATCTATCACTTTCCGCCTTCGAGGGTTGTCGACAATGCCCACACACCATCTGAAACACACACAATCAGGAGACTTATCATTAAGAAAGATGAATACGGCAGGGCCGACAAATCGGCATAAAAAAAGCCCCACAAATTGATTAAGCGTGTAGAGCTTGTCTATTTCATTAGCCGGCATTACCCGTATATTCCGCGGAGAGAAAGTCCTTACCTCCCTCCCAAGTGTTTCCGACACCAAGGGTTTCGAGGCCGCCATAATCAGCCACGGCAGTCTTGTTTCGCCTTAGTCTTTGGTGAGCGTATATCCTTTGTTTTCTTTTTGCAGCAGGCCTTGATTGACCAACTGCAATATGGCTCTCGACAGGGAGGGGCGAGCTACACCAAGAATAAATGCAGCCTCTTGAAGATTCTGTATGGCGCCGTTTTGCTGTATATAACTTATAATTCTCGACGAGAGCGTCTGCAAGGCAAACTCGTTCAACCGCTTGCTCAGAAACACACTATGGTCCGATATGACCGTCAAATAATTTCGCAGGACCAAAGAATCTTCTTTGATAATCCGCAAAATACTCTCCTTGTTTACGATCCAAAGGCTACAATTACTGTTTGCCAGTATTGTAATGGGGAATATTCCTTCGGTGCTGAATATAAAGGAAGAGGCCAGGACATCGGGTGCCGACAAGGTGTCGAGGGTCAGTTCTTTCCCCTCCTCGCTTATCATCTTGGCATAGACACTGCCTTCGCACAGAATATACAGCGAACGGCAGGCACTCCCCTGCACGGCGATGGTATCGCCTTTTTTATACTGGACATACCGGCTGGGAAAGTCGTGCATGATTTTCTCGATGGCATCTTTATTACCGCCTTTAAACAAAGGCATTTCATAAATATCATTATTCATTTTCGCTGATTATATAATCCGATATTTTCCCGTTTTTTTTCGCTGCGTAACATTTGTTACCGATTATAACCACGCAATCTGATACTTTTGCATCGGTCAAAAAAAATTCAAGCCATGCTCGGTACAATTATCCTGGTATTTGTTTCAATAGGTAACATCGCCCTGCGATATTAACGACCAAATTTACCCATTTTGTTCCGTTTAATTTCTTTTTTCAATAAAAATATATTTATAAAAATGAGACATACAATTTATCTCTTTCTGATAAGTATAATCGTACTCCTTCCTGCATGTGTAAAAGATGATTATCTGGACACTGTTCCCTCTGAGAACGGGTTCACCGGCATTTCGTTCCGGCTGGTACACGAGGGATATGCCTCGGAAGTACCGAGCGAAGGTTTAAAGAGTGGAGTTCGGGAAGAAGCGGTCATACCCTCTTCGGGCAAAATGACAAGACAAAGCCTCTCCAACTACGACAAAGTAGAGTTTGTCGTAATCGACGAAGAGGGGTATAAGGTCGAAGGTGTGAAAGGCATCTATGACAAGACTACGTCGAATATGCGGTTGGAAGGCCTGCATGAGGGCTCTTACCGCATACTTATTCTGGGCGTGAAAGGCGACATCTCGGCCGACAAAGCGACGATAAACAGAATCGCCCATGCATCAGACGTGTGGCTTTCGTTTCCCGCCGAACTGGCCAAACCCCTGGAATGCGAATATTTCTATTCGTCAACCCCGTTTACGGTAAGCAAGGTTTCTACCTCGCTCGGGTATGAACTGGTGGCAGAGATTGCCGAGGACGTCGTTCAACGCCGCATAGTGGGGAGAGTGGATTTTGTCTTCTCGTACAATAATCCCTATGTAAAAACAGCCCTCACCACAAATACGGTTACATTACACACGAGCCGGTTTTACACGCAGATTTCGGGTGAGGGTACTTTTTCGGGCGAAAGCAATGGCGAAATGAGAGTTCTGGATATGTCGGGACAGACCGAATATCTATTTATGCCGACGATTGCAGAGAGCCCGATAAAGGGAAGTGCCACCCAAAACACCCGGGACTATCGGGGACACACGACAAAACGCACCTACACCTTTGAGCTAAACAAGGTCGAGGAAAACCACATCGGCCGCATAGAGATAAACGTTGTACACCCCGACGATGAAATGGGAACAATGTTTATTACCGGCCAGGCGTATGCCAAAGGGCAACACGGCTACATTCTGCAAGACGATGAACCGCACACCCTGTATACCGACAAGAGTCTCCGCAACTTCAACACATCACGTCCGCTGCAACTCTCTGTAACCAATGATGGGCAGTTGCATGCAAGGTTCTACTCACCGCGCAGCCTCAACAACGTTCTGGTAAAAGCGCGCATACCCTCCGTGGGCGACGAATATGTGCATTTAGCCTACTTCGACAGCATTCCGGCTTTTGCCGATTTCTATGAAGAAATACCCCTTTTAAAGAAAGAGTTGTACTACCGTTCGGAATCGGGAAGGATTGTCAGAATACCCATGATGCAGGCCGATGATTTTTCGGGAATTGAGTTTGAAATTGAGTCAGATGATCCCTACCTAGAAAAGTTAAAGGCCATCATTCACGGGTGGAACATACGGTTCGACCTGTATGGAGGCGATCCGACCCGACCCGATGGTGGTCCTGTCGGGAACTGGATGGGAATCCGACCCGTACATTGTCGCGAAGCCGTAGCTTTCTTCCTGAACTTTACATACATGATTGACATGCCCGAACACGAAGAGATATTACGGGCAAACGAAGACCGGCTGTATGGTAATGGTGGTGTAACCGACAAGGTTACTGCCGACGTCGTATTGCAACAGATGAGACAAGAACGCACACTGAATGTCGGGCTGGTATATCCGGGGAATGGTGTTATCGGACTGGGGGGAGGTTCTGCCTTTGGAGTATATCAATCGGGCTGGCTGAATCACTATACCAACACCTATGCCTGCGAAATCATGTTTCATGAGTTGGGGCACGTGATGGGCTACAACCATAGCAGCGCTTTCACTTACGGGCCTTGGGCACAAGAGCTTATGAACCATTTTTATGTAACGCATCTGAACGACATGCCCATAAACTCGTCCCATTACCTCAACAGCAGTAAAAATCCGACTCTTTATCAGTAACCGCTTTTTTTGACATAAAATGAATACAAGAATCTTCAAACTCACACCTGTATTTCTTTTCCTGCTCTGGGGAATAGTGGGGTGTAACGAAAATCTCGATATGTTGGAGACTGGAAATGCCCAAATGATAACCGTAAGGTTGTCGCCCGATAATCTGTCGGGAAGCGGCAACGAATCCATCATCAAGAATGTAACCGGTTATCGTTTTGTCGACGGCATACTCGAAGAAGTAATCACGCCCTCGCAGACAGGTGGTACAAACCAGTTTGCTTTCGCGCCGGCAACTTTCTCGGGCACGCTATACATATTGTGTAACTCTACATCATTAAAGGGTACCGGAACACTCACTCCCCGATATTCGACCCTCGACGAGTTTCTCGCCATGGAAGGCAGCATCGAAGAGATGACCGGCGACGGTCTGCTGATGACCGGCAAGACCGATATCGAGAAATCGACCTCTGCCGTCGTGGCGATGACACGAAGCATGGCAAGAGTCGATATCGAATCTCTCGAAAAGGGCGTACAGGTACAAAAAGTCATCATTCATAATTTGGCCGATAAAGGCTATGTCATGGCCAGAGAAAATGTAGCGACCGCCGCATCGGCTGCCAGGTTTGATTTCATAAAAGAGTACGCCGATGCTCCTGTCGAGAACAAAAGCGAGACGCTCCTCTATATTCCCGAACAGACAAGCGATTCGCTTTTCGTAGAGGTTACCATTACATTCGGTGACGGATTGCACCTGCTTAAAGCAGCGCTCCCGTCGGTGATACGCCGGAACGAGGTTCACACCCTGAAAATTCACGGGAAGGGTGCCGAAATGCAACTCGTTATCGAAAGTGATGGCTGGGAGGCGGGAACATCGGCCGGGTCGAGCCCATCGATCGAAGGTCTTGTTGATGTAGAAAACTCCACACTCTCCGATGGAGTGAGGGTGAATGAAACAAGAGACACCGTCTTTGTTCCATATCATGGAAGCGACTTTGTATTGGCACTCATGGCCGAGGCAAACGCTACCGTAACTATCGACGGCTCGGTAGCCGGCGTAGAAATATCTCATAACGTCAATAAAGAGAGAAGCCTCTTAGAACGAATAGCCGAAGTTTCCGTCAGCAGCCGCCGGCGTATGCCCGGCCGGACGGCTGAAAGAATCCATTTGGACATCTATGGCAACGATGCAACCAATCTCGGTAGAGTCGTGCTTATTATCGAGTCCAACCCGATAGAGGTAGACGGGGCCATTCGTTTTGACGACAACGCAATGTGCGATTTCAAGCAATACATCGACGGAGAGCTGGGTATCATCACGCTCCCGCCCCACAAGATACTCCACGTAGAATTTGATGCCGATGAATCGGCATGGCTGAAAGCTGCCGAAACAGCCTCCGAAGCGATTGATCCGGCAGACATGCCAGGCAAGAGATACCGTATTGTCAGTGGATGGAAACCCAACGACCCCAAAGCTGACGGACGGATTCAAGAGGGCCGGCTAATCATTTCGGACGAAGATGGAAGCAACGAAGAGACCTATACCGTGCGAAGGATAAACTGGGGGTTACCCGTAGTGAAGATAGGTGAAACATGGTGGTGCAAATACAACTTGCGGGGAGATGTAAAATCTTTTGAAGACCAGATAACAATCCCCAACGACCCGGCACCTCATCACGACCTGCTTTCTTACCTGACGACCGTAGCCGACGATGAGCTCCTGGAAATATTGGGCGATCAATATCAAGGCGGGAACAGCCGGGGACTGCCGTTGCGCCACGACGGGACCGCATTTTATCACGAGGGAATGGCCTCGCAGGCTCAGAACTTCGGGTTGCTCCCCCCGACAGAAATGGCTCCGCAAGGATACCAGATTCCCGACTATGATGATTACCTCGTCTTTTCTAAAAATGGGAACTTCAACCTTGGAGGCGTAGGCTCACGGACATATCAAAACAGCGCCGGGCAAGATATACGGATTACGATTGTAGAGAGAGATGTCAATTTTCTGGGTCATAACTATGGAATCATATCGTTCTATGATTTTGAGATAGACGGCTCTCATTACCTCCTTAACGGACTGGGGCACCAGTGGGACACGACACACGGGAATATTGCCCGCATGAATCTGCTCCTGGCCACTTATGGGAACAGCAGTCAGACGTGGACAATGGAAGGATATGCAAGCGCCATAAAACCCAATGAAAACTGGATTAAGTTTGTAACCAACAATGCCACAAAGACACGACTGATAAGATGCATCAAGACTCCCGTAGAATATATCTACGATTAAGATATTGAAAATCATAAACACCGAACTTAACCGAAGCGCAATAATGAAAACAAAACTTTTCTATACCGTATTCGCATCTTTAAGCCTTTTCACATCATGCTCGAAAGATGATGCAACAACCCCCTCCTTCCCCGATGGAAATGGAGATGGACACAGAACCGTAAAGACTTCCATAACAGAATATGATGGCATCGGGCCGGCCCTGGAAAACGAGAGTATCGTAACAGATATGCAGGCTTGTATATTTGAGGACGGAAAGATGACCCGTATCTATAACAACCTTGTTCTCTCAGGAAACAGTTTCGACATACAACTCGACAAATATGCCGGAACATTGTATGTACTGGCAAATACCCAAGAACAGATTCACCTGGAAGAGTTGAAAAGTCAGGAGATAACGGAGGAAGAGTGGTTAAAGAGATGGATGACGGTAAAAAACAATACACCGGTACATTTCTATTCGGGGAGTGTAAATCTGAACCACATGGAGGCCTCACAGACCACACTCCCGGTGAGTCTGAAAAGAGGGTTTGCCCGTTTCGACCTCCAAATCAGAACCGCGGGTACAGCATCGGTAAGCCGCATTACCTTGAAGAATGCCGCACAATCAGGCACCCTTTTTTCCGACGGCAGCGCATACACCCCCCAGGAAGTCCCTGTGGGCGACATGAGTGTCTCTTTCGACGCCCCGCTTGCGACAGATACTCCGGCCGTATTCTATGCCTATGAACAGGCCAATGAGAATCTTGAAATAAGTGTCGAAGCCGTTATCAACGGGAAGTCTCATACCCTGACAAAAGCGTTTAACGGCGACATCATGCGCAACACGATTTATACGATAACCGTCCGCCAGGATGTCATCGATGTAACGGTCGAAGTCTCTTTCGACGAATGGGAAGAAGGGCCTGATACCGAACTCGTGCCCCACACGCTGAGCTCTTCAAATTAAAAAAAGCCCCACGGCGTGGGGCGCTTGCAATCTTTGTTACACATAGAAAATGATATGGACATTATGAGAAAAATATATTCGGTTTTCTTTCTTACACTTCTGTTACTGACCGGTTTGTCCTGCGACGACCAGTCGCACGGAGAGGGCCTTTTTGAAAACAGCGACAGGATAATCTGCACAGAGGTATCGTATCTTTTTTCCGACAACCAGACAGAGGCCGACAGTGAAGACAATATAGAAGAGATCGGCGCCTTTCTTTTTGATGAGGGGAAATTTGTAAAAGAATATATCGGGAGCAAACAGGCCCACAGCAAATATGAATTTCGGCTCGATGCCATGAAAGGGAATCTGTATGTTGTGGCCAACGCCTCCCTTCTCCCCGACTTCGCATCGCCCGCACCGGGACTCTCGGAAGAGGAATGGCGCAAAACCATCATACACTCCACCGATGGAAAAGCCGAAAGGGTATATACCGGTGTCGTATCGCTATCCAACCCGTCGGATTATGTAATCCCGGTATCGCTGAAAAGAGTAGCCGCCCGCTTCGATTTGCGAATTGCCGTGGCCGGAACGGTCGAAGTAAAAGAGATAACCTTTAAGAATGTAGCGAAGAATGCCTACCTCTTTCCCCAATCAGAGGTCGTCTCGCCCGAAGTGAGAGACACGGCCGACATTGCGCTTGTACCTGAACAGCCGTATCACGATACCGAGCCGGGAATCCTGTATGTGTATGAGCAGCACAATCGAGACTTGAAGGTCGTGTTAAACGCTACCATCGAGGGAAAAGAATACTCACTCGAAAGCGATTTGCCCGAAACGATTTCCCGCAATACGGTCTACTCCATCACCCTCCGCAAAGATGTGGTCGACAAAGAGGTGCAACTCACCGTAGAGGAATGGAAAGACGGCGGAGACACCGCTTTGAAACCGGGAATAGACTCACCCCTTACCATAGACTCGACCCTTGTGGCGCTACCCCGTAATGTAACGATTGCCCAAGAGGGTACCATGCTCATACTGCCACATCTGGAAACCGATTTCATCGTGGCCATAAAAAGCGACAGCGAATTGGAGGTCGTGCCAGTAGCCGATGACTTGCTGACCGTAGAACCGGTCTCCGACCCGGAACTCAGCGATAAGGCCGCAAACTCTTTATCGGGCATCAACCTTTTCAGGATTCGCAAAAAACTCTATGCGCCCAACATGAAAACGGCTGACCTCTTGCTCTATTTCCATCGGAAAGGACTGCATAACTTCTACCCCGAAGACCACATTCACATACGTATGACGGGAAACCCTACAACCAGCGAAGGGGCGTTGGAGTTCGGGACAGATACATATACCCACGATTTCGGCCGCTACATAGACAACGAGTTCGGTATTTTTACGCTTCCGTCCGAAAAAGAGATGATTGTAGAATTTGAAGAAGGAGAAGATGCCTGGATAAAGATTGAGGCCGAGAGTGATGGCAACCGATACCGTGTGTTGGGCGGTTGGCGCCCCAATGACCCCACGGCCAATGGCCGCAAGCAATCGGCCACCCTTGTCATCAGAAACAAAGAAGACAACACCGACCGGGAAGCCTATACCGTAATACGTCGCAATTACGGCTTGCCGGTAACATGGCTGCATGGTGTGTGGTGGTGCAAATACAATGCCATCAAGAACTCAAAGAGTTTTGAAGATCAGATACTCTCCTCATCCGACCCGGCCGCACAATCGGGCATGACCCTCTTTCAATATCTCACCTCCTGCTCAGCGGCAGACTTTTTCGACCTCTGGGGCTGGGCATACCAAGGAGGCAGCGGGCAAGGTATGCAGGTTATCGAACAAGACGGTGTCGTTGTCTTGGAACGATTCACCCGAGACGAAAAAGTACACATCAACAAATTGGACCCGAAGGCTCTTTCACCCGACGGATACGAGCTGCCCTCGATGGAAGAGATCAACCGGCTGTTCGATGCGACAGACTATGTATGGATGATGTATAACGGAACCCACACATTGAAAAATCCGTGGAACGGACATTCACAGATAAAACGTCAGCAACTTCGCAAGAACGACATACCCGTAGGCACCACGACCGTATCGGATATCATCTATGTTGCCATGTCGAGCCCCGACTATCCCGAACACGAGCCTCTTGTATGGTATGGCCCGGCGGCACAGTGGAACGATGCCGGCATAATGCATTCGGGGCATTACAACAATATCCTTTTCGGGGTTTACTCCCCCACCGGTGAAGGGTGGTACATGAACGGGGGCATGTCCAACCTGTACCTGATGAAAAACGGAGCCAGCAGTTACGACACCCGTATTCTCCGATTCAAGAAGTCGGACGTTGAATACATCTATTGACACATTCACACCGTATGCTTACATCATATACAGAACAGACTGACACATAGCCTCACAATCCTCCGAGGATACCCAATCAAGCACTTCGGTAAGCTGGTTACCGGAGTGCTTTTTTAATATCGGCATTTATTTGATATATGGTCAATAAGGCAGTGTAGTATCTCAATCCGCTCTGTTCCAGATTATATCCGTTGGGCCTAATCATGCCATCGCGGTAATACATCAAACAGATATATTTTATAACTAATTGTATGTTAGCACCTTCGTTTCAAAAAAGCAAATAATCACCGTATTTCTAAAATCACATAAAAACAGACTCACATCCTGTTAAGACTGCAATTATCTACTTATACTAATTTTAAGGTAAATCATATCTTTCAATTGTTTACCTGCTTCAAAAATCGGATGGTCATAATTATCGGTAAAAAAGTTAGGTATCCGGTGTGAATATACAAATCCGCAATTCTTGTAGAAGGATATGGTCATAGGAGAGTCTCCGGTTCCGACAAGCATTGTATGGCATCGAGATTTATAATATTCCAGAAGAAAGAATATCAACTTTCTCCCATACCCCTGACGCTGGAACTGTGGATAAACAGCAATGTTTTTGATTTCGTAGACACCTTTGCCTTCTTCGGTTATAACGCATGAAGCTTTAACCTCATTATTATCAGAAAGGACAAACATATCCCCGCGTTCCAAATAACGGTCAATCATGGACTCCTGCTCATCAGCAAGGAGTAGTAAATCGAGGTATTGCTTTTTATTGTAAAAGATAGGATATATATCTATCATATTCCGTTTCTATGCAAATAGCTTGATTCGTAATAAGAAAACAATAGCGATTCTCGTTGGGGTGTAAAAAAGGGAGCAAATCCAGAAATTTTTGGATTTGCTCCCTTTTTCAGCGGAGAGAGAGGGATTCGAACCCCCGGAACCTCTCAGTTCAACGGTTTTCAAGACCGCCGCGATCGACCACTCTGCCATCTCTCCTTGCTTTCGGATAGTGGAGCGTGTGAACACTCTCCCTGCGAAAAGCGTTGCAAAGGTAACTGATTTTTCGATATTACCAAACAGTTTCTGATTTTTTGTCTACCTTTGCCTGCGTTTACGCCCGCCGCTCCGATGGGAAAAACCGGGTATAATCCTTGCGGATACGACGTTCCGAAGAATTTTTTGAATGATGATATTTTTACAACTCTTTTGGTCTTTTTTCAAGATTGGCTCGTTTACCATCGGTGGCGGCTATGCCATGGTGCCCATCATAGAGGAGGAGCTGGTGCGGAAAAAAGGGTGGATCGACAGCGCAGAGTTTATCGATATGCTGGCCCTCTCGCAATCGGCGCCGGGTATTCTGGCCGTGAACATCTCCATCGCCACGGGCTACCGCATCAAGGGGCTTGCCGGTGCGATAACGGCCACGCTGGGTACGGTGCTGCCGTCGTTTATCATCATACTGCTCATTGCCATGTTTTTCCAGCGGTTTCAAGACAATGCGGTGGTGGAGCGCATCTTCAAGGGCATACGTCCGGCCGTGGTGGCACTCATTGCCGCTCCGGTATTCAAACTGGGCAAGTCGGCACGCATCAACCGTTACAATGTATGGATTCCGGTGGTGGCGGCTCTGCTGATATGGCTGCTCGACTTCTCTCCGATATGGGTGGTACTCATTGCCGGCATCGGCGGCTATCTCTATGGCGTATATAAAAGAAGGGAGGCACGGAAATGATTTGGTTGCAACTGTTCTATTCGTTCTTTAAAATCGGCCTTTTCGGTTTCGGCGGCGGATATGCCATGCTCTCAATGATTCAGGGCGAAGTGGTAACGCGCCACGAGTGGCTCACGCCGCAGGAGTTTACCGACATTATCGCCATCAGCCAGATGACCCCCGGCCCCATCGGCATCAACTCGGCCACCTACATCGGCTACACGGCCACGGGCAGCGTGTGGGGGTCGGTATTGGCTACGCTGGCGCTGGTGCTGCCATCGTTTATCATCATGCTCATTCTCTACCGCTTTTTCATGCGGTATCACAACAACCAGCACGTTACCGACACGTTTGCGGGGCTGCGCCCGGCTGTTATCGGCCTCATCGCCTCGGCAGCACTCGTGCTGATGAACAGCGAGAACTTCGGTTCGCCCACGGACGATACACGGCAGTTTGTCGCAAGCCTGCTCATCTTCGGAGCCGTGCTGGTGGCCAATTTCTTTTTCAGGGTGAACGCCATACTGTTGATTGTCCTGGCCGGTGTGGCCGGATTTTTAATATACTGACCATGAACTACGAAGAAACTCTGCAATATCTCTATCGGCAACTGCCCGTATTCCAGCAGGTAGGACAGTCGGCCTACAAGCCGGGGCTGGGCAACAGCCTCGCTCTCGATGCGCTGGTGGGACACCCCCACCGCCACTACGCCACCATACACGTTGCCGGTACCAACGGCAAGGGGTCGACCAGCCATGTACTGGCAGCCGTGCTCCAAAAGAGCGGCTACCGGGTGGGACTGTACACCTCGCCGCATCTGGTCGATTTCAGAGAGCGCATACGGGTCGACGGCGAAATGATTCCACGCGAGGCGGTTCTCGCCTTCACCCGAAAATACCTCGACGCAAGCCGCGAGATTCACCCGTCGTTTTTTGAACTGACAATGATGATGGCCTTTGACTATTTTGCCGAGTGCCACGTCGACGTGGCGGTGATAGAAACCGGCCTCGGCGGACGTCTCGACAGCACCAACATCATCACCCCGCGCGCCTGTGTCATTACCAACATCAGCTACGACCACATGGCCCTGCTCGGCAATACGCTCACGGCCATTGCCCACGAAAAGGCCGGTATCATCAAAAGCGGCATACCTGTCGTCATAGGCGAGGCCGAAGGCGATGTGCGCCGCGTTTTTGAAGAGAAAGCCCGCGAGGAGTCGGCCCCGATATATTTTGCCCAGGATTGCGACGTGATGACCGCCTGCCGCAAAAACGAACTCGGACAGTGGGCCATCGACAGCCGCGACTTCGGATTCCTGACCTACGAACTGGGCGGATTCTGCCAGGAAAAGAATGCCGCCACACTGCTCTGTGCCCTGCGCCTGCTGCGCAAGGAGGGCTTTGCCATCACCCCCGAGGCGGTGCGCGAGGGCTTTGCCCATGTAACCACACTCACCGGACTGCAAGGCCGCTGGCAACAGGTAAACCTCTCGCCCCGCGCCTACTGCGACACGGGCCACAACGTGGGTGGTTTTCAATATATCGTAGAACAGTTGGCCGCCATAAAATGCACGACGCTGCGCATCGTCTTCGGCATGGTCAACGACAAAGACATTTCGGGCGTACTGGCCATGCTCCCCCGCACAGCCGTCTACTATTTCACCCAAGCCTCGATACCACGCGCCATGCCGGCCAGCGTCATGCGCGACAAGGCCGCCGAAAAGGGTCTTCACGGCGAAGTCTATGCTTCGGTAGCCGAAGCCTACCAAGCCGCCCTGAACGACAGCTGCGCCGACGACTTCGTATTTGTAGGCGGCAGCAGTTTTGTTGTTGCCGACCTGCTGGCTTCGCTCGGGTAAGGCACTCCCCTGCCCCGTCGGCCAAGGGTGAGTTTTCCCTCTCAGAAACTCCACCGCATCACCACGAAATATATTCAACCATGCCACTGTAAAATCAACGCCCGACAACCTCGGGCGTTGATTTTTTGTAAAGAAACAAACAGAGAGATTAATTTTATTCAAATCAGCTTTGATATTATTAAACCATATATTATATTTGCATCAATAGAGAAGAAACAAAATGAATACACCGAAACGTCTACCACTGACCTGCCCGAGTTGCGAAACGCCGCTAAAAGTGAGCGAACTGTTCTGCCACACCTGCGGCACCAAAGTGTGTGGTGAATATGACCTGCCCCCGCTGGCCCGACTCAGTGAGAAAGAACAACAGTTTGCCATCGACTTTATCAAGTCGAGCGGCAGCCTCAAAGAGATGGCCCGCTCCATGGGACTGAGCTATCCCACCGTGCGCAATATTCTCGACGAACTCATCGAGAAGCTTCAACATCTCTCACCGTCGAATCCCTAAAACCAATCTGCCATGAATACACACACAAAACCGTCCCGCCCCGCCTTTCTCGCCAACCCCTTCTACACCATAGCCGGATGGAAAGCCTTGGCGTGGGGATTGCTGGGCATGGCCGTAGCAACTGCCGGGTCGATGGCCGCACATCTGCACTATCACGGACTTATGCACTACGGCTCCGCCCCTAACGACGCATGGTGGTGCTACACAGCCGAGCATCTCGTCGTGTGGCTTGTACCGGCAGCCATATTCTATGTAGCGGGGCTGCTGCTGTCGTCATCGCGCATACGACTCATCGACGTGCTCGGCACAACGGCTTTTTCCCAGATACCTTTTGCCGTCATGAACCTCTTCTATCTGCCAGAGCAGGTACAAACTTTCATCGCTCTTACCCCTGAAGAACTTGCCGGGAAAATTTCACAGGAGAGTTACTGGCTACCCGTTGTCGGATGGCTGACGCCGTCACTGCTGTTTCTCGCTGTGGTCCTGTGTTGGCTGGCCGTTGCCCTGAAAACCTCTTGCAACCTGCGCGGGTGGAGGCTTCTACTGGGTTATGCCGCCGGTATTATAGGCGGCGACATGGCTTGTCGCCTCATCATTTCTCTAATGTATAAATAAACCTAAAAAACCAACAAAAACACCAAAAGTTTTCTCAGTTAACCAAGAAAGAGATATTTTTGCCGCAAACCAAAAACAACAATTATGAAAAAAATTCTACTCTCGATGTTTGCGGCACTGAGTCTATCTGCTGCCGTACATGCCACAAACGTAAACGTAACGGTAAACAAAAGCGACTACGCGGAGGAGCCCCAAATATCGGGTTTTTCCATCAATGACGCAAATGATATACTGACTGGCGACGCCACTTTGGAATATGGCGTACATGGCACAGGTATATGGTCAATCACCTTTTATGTCAAGGAGGGTACCACCCCCGAAGCACTCGATGCATCGGTAACCTCCGACAGTTTTACATTCACCCCCGAAGAGCTCACGGTTACCTATTACGGCACGGCTATCACCGGCGGCTCCATGACAGCCCCCATCTCGGAAGGTAATGTACTTTTTATCGTCGGCGATATGCAAATATATGTATACTATGAAGAGGAACAAAGCGCAAATATCCCTTCGGTAAACAACCACGGCTATCAGATTCCCAACTCCGACTTCGAAAACTGGGTCTCGGACAAGGATCCCGGTAATGGCTGGAACTCTTTTGCCTCGGCTACGGGCGATTATGCCACATTCGCATCCATGTCGCCCGCCCCTGTCAAAGTTGAAGGTCGCAACGGAGGTTCGGCTGTAAGACTGAACTCGAAGGATTTATGGCTCGCCAAAGCTAACGGAAACCTCACCACCGGCACCATCAACATGGGCAACATGACCCCCACCGACACCACCAACCACAACTACACCGATCTCGATAACGAGGGGCACTATCTTCTCTTTGCCGGCCAGCCCGACTCGGTATGCCTCTATGCCAAATTCATCTCGGGCGGCAGTGAAAATGGCCGCGGACGGTTTATCCTCCACGACAAATACGAATATCACGACCCCGAACTGAGCGGCGACAACAACCACAAAATAGCCGAGGCGGCCGTCCTGATACCGGAAGCCGGCGAATGGACCCGCTACTGTGCACCTTTCACCTACACGGGTCTTACCGCAGCCGAAGGCGAACAATATATGCTGGCCTCCATTACCACCAACCCCGTGGCCGGAGGTTCCGACAAAGACACCCTCTTCATCGACGACATCGCCATGATTTACAACTCCAAACTGAACTCCATCACCATTGCCGATGTTGCCTTGGAAGGATTCGACAAAGAGACATACTCCTACACCGTAAACGGTGATGTACCGCAGACCACCGATGTAGTTGCCGTCTCCGACGGTAAAGGCGCCCTGGTTTCGACCGAGATTACCGACAATATTCTTACCATTACCGTAAAAGGCAACGATATCGCCGTCAATCCCGAGAATGTCCACACCTACACCGTCACGTTCGACAACAGTTCGGCTATCAACGCCGCTACAAGCGAGAACATCGCCATAAGCTATGCCAACGGATTCCTCACCATCAAGGGTGCCACAGGAGAACAGGCCGAAGTTTACACCCTGACCGGCCAACTGATAGCCCAGTTTACAGTGGGCAACACCCCGGCTCAGGTATCACTTCGCAGCGGTGCCGCCTACATCGTAAAAACCGGCAATACCCGACAAGTGATTATCGCCCAATAGACATACACATAGCCCCATATCGATTCAGGCGGGTTCTCCATACAGGGAATCCGCCTGAACTTTTATCTCAACATCAACCGCTCTCAATTGATATAATAGATAAAAAAGAGGCGAGGTATAATTTTATCCTCGCCTCTTCAACATAAAAAATTTCGTCGGTTATTTTACGGCAATCACCTCTATCTCGACCAAAGCTCCTTTGGGCAGTTCCTTGACGGCTACGGCCGAACGGGCAGGAAACGTACCGGTAAACTGCGCGGCATAAACCTCGTTCATCGGGACAAACAGCGACATATCGGCCAGGAAGACGGTCGTCTTTACCACATCATCAAAGGTGTATCCGGCTTCGGCAAGGACAGCTTTCAGGTTGGCAAAAACCTGTGTTGTCTGCTCCTTGATACCACCTTCAACAAATTGCGAAGTAGCCGGATCGATAGGTATCTGACCCGAAGTAAAAAGCATATTTCCCACTTTCACGGCCTGACAGTAGGGGCCGATAGCCGCAGGAGCGGCGGTAGTTGCGATAACGGTTTTCATCATTCAAAAAATTTGGAATTGGTAGGGACAAAGATAAAATTTTTCGTTCATTTTACGACTGGGTATGTCGATTTTTTGTCCACATGACGGTCTAAAAATCCACCTGACAGAGTTTCCTATCACTTCGTGGCAGCTACTAATCATAATAAACAGCTATAATACAAAGGGCTATCAAGAATATTCGAAAAAAGAAAAAAAGACCGATTTTTACTTTTCTGATATTATCAAAAAAATGTATCTTTACAGCGAAAGATAACTATATAAAAGCAAAAGAGTATGTATTTATTAGGATACGACATAGGCAGTTCATCGGTCAAAGCCTCGCTTGTCGACGCACAGACCGGAATATGCGTGGCCAGTGATTTCTCGCCCAAACAGGAAATGGAAATCATCGCCAGAAAAAACGGATGGGCCGAGCAAGACCCCGAACAGTGGTGGACCAACCTGCAAGCTGCCACCCACTCCATTCTGAGCCAGGCCAACATCGACGGCGCAGAGATAAAAGCAATCGGTATCTCCTACCAGATGCACGGCCTCATCGTCGTCGACAAAGACAAAAACGTACTGCGCCCCGCCATTATCTGGTGCGACAGCCGGGCAGTTCCTTACGGAGAAAAAGCCTTCCACTCGCTGGGCGAACAGTTCTGCCTTGAACACCTGCTCAACTCTCCGGGCAACTTTACAGCCTCGAAACTGGCCTGGATAAAAGAGAACGAGCCCGAGATTTTTGAAAAAATCGACAAAATCATGCTGCCGGGCGACTATATCGCCATGCGGCTGACCGGCGAAATATGCACCACCGTATCGGGTCTCTCCGAGGGCATCTTCTGGGATTTCAAGAACGAATGTGTATCCAAGGAGTTACTCGCCCACTACGGATTCGACGAAAGTATCATCGCCACGATTGTTCCCACCTTTGGTGTACAGGGAGCCGTCAGCAGCCACGCCGCCCAGCTACTGGGTCTCACCCCCGGCACGCCGGTAACCTACCGGGCCGGAGACCAGCCCAACAACGCCCTCTCACTCAACGTATTCAATCCCGGCGAGATTGCCTCTACTGCCGGAACATCGGGCGTGGTATACGGTATCAACGGCTCGGTCAACTACGACCCTCTGTCGCGTGTCAACACCTTTGCCCACGTCAACCACAAGAAGGGTCAGACCCGCCTGGGCGTTCTGCTCTGTATCAACGGCACCGGTATTCTCAACTCGTGGATAAAACGGAATGTAGCCCCCGAAGACACCTCTTATGCCAGCATGAACCTGCTGGCCTCGCAGGTAGGCATCGGATGCGACGGCGTGAGCATTGTACCCTTCGGCAACGGAGCCGAACGCATACTCCAAAACAAAGAGGTAGGCGCATCGATTCATGGCCTCAACTACAACCGGCACGACCGTTACCACCTCATGAGAGCCGCCCAGGAAGGTATCGTGTTCTCGTTTAAATACGGTATGGAAATCATGCAGGGCATCGGTATCGACATACGCACGATAAAAGCAGGACATGCCAACATGTTCCTCAGCCCCATCTTCCGCGATACGCTAGCCGGCGTTACCGAGGCTACCATCGAACTCTACGATACCGACGGCTCGGTAGGTGCAGCCAAAGGTGCCGGTATCGGAGCCGGTATATACAAATCGACCGAAGAGGCCTTCTCCTCTCTCAAAAAAATACAGGTCATCGAACCCGACACCCGCAACGTAGAGGCCTACAAAGAGGCCTACGCCCGGTGGAAAAACATTGTAGAAAACCTTATCAAATAATCAAATCCATACAAATAACACAAAACTATGGCAACAAAAGAGTACTTTCCTCAGATAGGAAAAATCAAATTTGAAGGAAAAGAGAGTAAAAACCCGATGGCTTTCCGTTACTACGACGCCGAGAAAGTCATCAATGGCAAAAAAATGAAAGACTGGCTGCGCTTCTCCATGGCCTGGTGGCACACCCTCTGCGCCGAAGGCGGCGACCAGTTCGGCGGCGGAACGAAAAAATTCCCCTGGAACGAAGGAGCTACCGCCCTGGAACGTGCCAAAAACAAAATGGACGCCGGTTTTGAAATCATGCAGAAAATGGGTATCGAATTCTACTGCTTCCACGACGTAGACCTCATCGAAGAAGGAAACAGCATCGAAGAATACGAAGCCAACTTGAAAGCAATCGTGGCCTACGCCAAACAGAAACAGGCCGAGACCGGCATCAAACTGCTGTGGGGTACCGCCAACGTATTCGGCCACGCCCGCTACATGAACGGTGCCGCCACCAACCCCGACTTCGACGTTGTGGCCCGTGCTGCCGTACAAATCAAGAATGCCATCGACGCCACTATCGAACTCGGCGGCTCGAACTATGTATTCTGGGGTGGTCGCGAAGGTTACATGTCGCTGCTCAACACCGACCAGAAACGCGAAAAAGAGCACCTGGCCATGATGCTTACCATCGCCCGTGACTATGCACGCGCCAAAGGCTTCAAAGGTACCTTCCTCATCGAGCCCAAACCCATGGAACCGACCAAACACCAATACGATGTCGACACCGAAACCGTTGTCGGATTCCTCAAAGCCCACGGTCTTGACAAAGACTTCAAGGTAAACATCGAGGTAAACCACGCCACACTGGCCGGCCACACCTTCGAACACGAACTGGCCGTAGCCGTAGACAACGGCATGCTCGGCTCCATCGACGCCAACCGCGGTGATTACCAGAACGGCTGGGATACCGACCAGTTCCCCATCGACAACTACGAGCTCACCCAGGCCATGATGCAAATCATTCGCAACGGTGGTCTCGGCAACGGCGGTACCAACTTCGATGCCAAAACCCGTCGTAACTCGACCGACCTCGAAGATATCTTCATCGCCCACATCGCCGGTATGGACGCCATGGCTCGTGCCCTCGAAAGCGCTGCTGCCCTGCTCAACGAGTCGCCCTACAAGAAAATGCTGGCCGACCGCTACGCTTCGTTCGACACAGGCAAGGGCAAAGAGTTTGAAGAAGGAAAACTCAAACTCGAAGACGTTGTCGCCTATGCCAAAGCCAAAGGCGAACCCAAACAGACCAGCGGCAAACAGGAGCTCTACGAGGCTATCCTCAATATGTATTGCTAATTAGCCGCATAAGCTTTGATAATCGGTGTTTGGTAGCAGAACCGGCATCAGCCGGCTCTGCTATCGGACACTTTATCGCAACCCTAAAATTCAACCCCCTAAATCAAAAGACTTAATATCATGAATTACGCAGAAAAAGGCAACAAAGCCTACCTTATATCCATCGTCATGGTGGCCGTCATCGGAGGCTTGTTGTTCGGTTATGATACGGCCGTCATCTCCGGCGCCGACAAAGGCTTGCAAGCCTTCTTCATGGGAGCAAAAGACTTTGTCTACTCCGACGCCATCCATGGCTTCACCGCATCGAGCGCGCTCATCGGTTGCATCATAGGTAGTGCCCTCTCGGGTTTCTTTGCCTCAAATTTCGGACGAAAAAAATCTCTTTTCATTGCCGGCGTCCTCTTTTTCCTCTCGGCCCTCGGCTCATACTACCCCGAGTTCCTCTTCTTTGAATACGGCAAGCCCACCTACCCGCTGCTCGTCGCATTCAACTTCTACCGCATATTGGGAGGTGTCGGTGTCGGACTGGCATCGGCCATCTGCCCCATGTATATCGCCGAGATAGCTCCGAGCAACATACGAGGCACCTTGGTATCGTGGAACCAGTTTGCCATCATCTTCGGACAGTTGGTGGTCTATTTTGTCAACTTCCTGATTCTGGGCGACAACATCAACCCCGTCATCAAAGCCATCGACGGCATCAACCAGATTCTGAACCCGGCCGAGTCTATCTGGGCCACCGAAACCGGCTGGCGTCTGATGTTTGTGAGCGAAGCTTTCCCCGCCGGACTCTTCACCCTGCTGGTACTCTTCGTGCCCGAGACACCGCGCTATCTGGCCATGAGCGGCAACGACGACAAAGCCCTCGCGGTACTGAGCCGCATCAACGGTATCACCCAGGCCCGCGCCATCTTGGCCGAAATCAAGGCCACGGCCCACGAAAAGACCGAGAAGCTGTTTACATACGGCTGGCTGGTCATCTTCATCGGTATCATGCTCAGCGTGTTCCAACAGGCCGTAGGTATCAACGCCGTACTCTATTTTGCCCCCCGCATATTCGAGAGCATGGGTATGGGCAACCCCATGATACAGACCGTCATTATGGGTATCGTCAACATCACCTTCACCCTCGTTGCCGTATTCACGGTCGAGAAGCTGGGCCGCAAGCCGCTGCTTATCACCGGCTCCATAGGTATGGCCATCGGCGCCCTGATGGTAGCCCTGTGCAACCTAGTAACCCTGCCTCCCATCGTGTCGGTAGTCAGCATCATGATCTACTCGGCCTCGTTCATGTTCTCATGGGGACCCATCTGCTGGGTACTCATTGCCGAAATCTTCCCCAACACCATACGTGGTGCGGCCGTAGCCATAGCCGTAGCCTTCCAATGGATATTCAACTTCATCGTATCGTCGACCTTCGTACCCATGTATAACATGACGGCCGGCGACATGGGCGAGAAGTTCGGCCACATGTTTGCCTACGCCCTTTACGGCATCATCTGCGTCATCGCCGCCATCTTTGTATGGAAGCTCGTTCCCGAGACCAAAGGCAAAACGCTCGAAGACATGAACAAACTGTGGAAAAAAGAGAAATAAGAGCGGCATCCGCCCTTCTCTTACAAAGAGAGAGCCCGGACTGGTTTGTCCGGGCTCTCTCTTTTTCATGAACATTATCCCTGCACTCAATCGGGAACAACCGTCCGACCGAAAGGGAACATAGCCACCCGCATAAGCTTGAAATGCTGCAAGCCGAACGGTATACCCACAACGGTAATACAGAAAATCAGCCCCCAGAGAAGATGGCTCAGAGCAATCCATATACCGCCGATAAAAATCCATATCACATTCATGATAATTTCGAGGCAACCCCTACTGCCGCCTTCGACAACAGAGGTCTGCCCGAAAGGCAATAGCGCCAGAATTCCGATTTTGAAAACCTGCAAGCCAAAGGGTATGCCGATAATGGTGCAGCAAAGGACAAAGCCTGCCACAAAATACTCGACAGCCATCATGAAACCGCCGAAAACAATCCAAATGATATTTCCCATTGTACGCATAAAAGGGTGATTTTAAAATGATTCGTTTTTTTCATTATCCACCGAGCGACCAAACGTCAAATCCTTGATGAGTATCTCTTCTCCTTTCTGATACATCTTTTCGCGGGTATCGAGCATGGCCCACCATTGCTTGTGATAGACGCGCCGGTCGATTTTGAAATTCTCCGAACCGCTACGGTCGAGTCGGCGCATGAGCATACCCACACTCAATTTTGAGACGTCGATGGCCGGCATATAAGCCCACACACGTTCGTCGGAGGTGGGAGTACCCCGAATGATTTTTGCCTCCATGAGTTGCTGCAAAACCTGTCCGGTAAGACGCACGGGAATACGGCAGAACGAGGCTATCTGATGCCGGGTAAGGGGTGTCTCGCCCCGCACGAAACGCTGCACGACAACCGTTGCTACAATGAGAATGACAAAATCCTTGTAGCGCCGGCTGATAGTCTTGATATCCTTGTCGAAATTGAATTTCTCGACATTCTGAGACGAATAGGAAAGCACCGCCCCGAAGAGGCATATCAGCCAAGAAAACCACATCCACAAAAGGAAAAGCAACAAAAATGCGAAACTGCCGTATATGGCGTTGTAACGCGACACCCACACCTGACCGTTGATATATATAATCTGCAACAGTTGGAACGACAGGCCGCATATCACTCCCGATACCAGCGCATTCCAGAACTTGACACGCGTGTTGGGCACCAGCATATACAACGCCGTAAAGACGATACAGGTGAGCAGATAGGGACTCACCGCCAGTGCCACACGCAGCACGGGACTCAGAAATGCCAGCATGGGGCGGGTATCGATGCCCGAAGTCACGAATATCGATAAACCTGCGGCCACAATCATCAGCACCGGCAGCAGCACCATGATGGCGATATAATCGACGATTTTGCGGTATATCGACCGCTGCTTGGACACCTGCCAGATGTCGTTGAACGTTGTCTCTACACTATTCAGCAGGCTCACCACCGACCAGATGAGGAAGATGATACCCACCCCCACAAAGATTCCGTCTTTGGTGTGAGAGAGGTAAGAGTCGACAAAGGTCATGGCCTGTTCGAGTGCCTCGCGCTGCGCCGGGAAATAGTCGAACAGCTGACTCTGCACGATGGCCTGGAAGCCAAACCCTTTGGCCACGGCAAAAACCAGTGCCAGTGCCGGCACCACCGCCAGCAGTGTACTGAATGTGAGCGCCGCAGCCTTGGATTGCAGGTCGTCGGCCAGGAAACGCTGTACCGAAAGGTAAATGGTCTTTACGAGGTTGATGAGACGATGGCGGTTGACCGAAACTTCATTTCCGGTAATACGCCACATATCGTAGATGATAAAACGATAGGTGCGAAGGAAAATAATGCGCCACTTCTTTTGTTTTGTTACGGCCATGGCGATTTTATTTTATAATAAAAAAACAGCAGGACGATAAGCCGGGTTCTGTACTTTCCCGAGAGAAAGTGTCTGTCATTTATCTAGCCTTTGCGTTGCCGCAAAGATCGAGCGGTTTACCCCCCGGCATGGGACGAGCAGCCCTCATAACGCCGGTGTACATAACCTTGCAACCCATAAGACGTACGGCTCTCTGTGTCGCCACAAAGACCGGTAAGCTCTTACCTCACCTTTTCACCCTTACTGCCGAAGCAGCGGTTATTTTCTGTTACGCTACTCTGCCCTCGCGGACAGCTTCCCGTTAAGAAATATGGTGCTCTGTGTTGCCCGGACTTTCCTCTCACGTTGCCGCGAGCGACAGACTGTCCTGCTGCTAAAAGGCAAAGATAGAACATTTCGCTCGTTTTGCCAATATCTTTCGTAAAATATCCGATAAAAAACGGCGCTCACTGCCAAACTGCCCGTTTACCGGCCGGCAATCTGCCGCCGATGACAAAATGGCGCACTTTGAAATCGCCCTCGGTTAAGGGCTGTTAAGCCCCCAAGTGGCTATATTAAAAATCGCTAAGTCTTACAATAAAGCGAAACATCGGCACGTATATTGTATTAAATTTAACGCATCGAAATCTTAAAACAAGAACAGTATTAACAAATAAAACCAATACCGACATGACATCTTTCAAGAAAACGTTACTGGCCCTCGTTGCAGTGGCCGGAGTAAGTTCGGGCGTAAGCATCGCCTTGTTCTCGGCCATGCAGGAGAAGAGTGAGCCCATATCGCTCAACGGCGAAAGCGTCACCACTGCCTACGCCACCCCCACCACCTTCACACCCGTCGTCTCACGGCCGGCCGTAGAAACAGACTTCACCCAGGCTGCCGCCAGCACGGTAAATGCCGTAGTAAGTATCAAGTCGACCACCATGCAGCAGCAACGTCCATCGTGCAGCATGGAAGAGGAATTCTTCAAATATTTCTTCGGACAGGGACGCCGCGACTACACCCCGCAACCACGCGTAGGCATGGGCTCGGGCGTCATCATTTCGGAAGACGGATATATCGTTACCAACAATCACGTCATCGAACAGGCCGACAAGATAGAGGTTACCCTCAACGACAAACGCTCGTTCGAGGCCACACTCATAGGCAGCGACCCGATTACCGACCTGGCCCTGCTGAAAATCGACGCCGAGAAACTGCCCATCGTGCGCTTTGGCGACTCCGACAAGTTGCAGGTAGGCGAGTGGGTACTGGCCGTGGGCAACCCGTTCCAGCTCAACTCCACCGTCACGGCAGGAATCGTGAGTGCTAAGTCGCGTAACCTCGGCATGATTGCCCCGAGCAATCGCATGGGCATTGAATCGTTTATCCAGACCGATGCTGCCGTCAATCCCGGCAACAGTGGCGGCGCCCTGGTAAACACCGCCGGCGAACTGGTAGGCATCAACACGGCCATCTACTCCGAGACGGGCAACTATGCCGGTTACTCCTTTGCCATACCCACCAGCATCGTGAGCAAGGTCATTACCGACCTGAAACAATACGGCACCGTGCAACGGGCCATGCTCGGCGTCTCCATCATGGAGATGAACGACCAACTGGCCAAGGAAAAGAATATCGAACTGCGCAAAGGGGTATATGTAGCCGAGGTGAGCGAGCGTAGTGCCGCCATGGAAGCCGGCCTTGAAACCGGCGACGTGATTGTGGCCATCAACGGCGTAGCCACCCCCACCGTGGCCATTCTGCAAGAACAGATAGCCCGCTACCGTCCCGGCGACAAGATAAAGATCGAATTCTTCCGCGGTAAAGACAAGAAGCAGGCCGACTCCGTACTCAAAAACAGCGACGGCAACACCGAGGTAACCAAAGCCTCGAACATCGACATGCTGGGTGCCACCCTCAAAGAGGCTAGCGACGAGCTGAGAAACAAACTGCGCATACGCGGCGGTGTAGAAGTGACCAAAGTCAAAGAGGGTCAGTTCAAGAAGGCCGGCATACGCGACGGATTTGTAATACTCGACATCAACGGTGAGAGAATCATGAACGTGAAAAATGTCGAAGCCGTGTTCCAGGCTCTCATGCGTGGCGACACACGAGACAAAGTAATGTTTATCAAAGGTTTGTATCCCAACGGACGGGCCGCCTACTACGCCGTTCCCCTCGTCGACTAAACCACCTGAAAAAGAAGCTGCCGGAGGCACACAATAAAATGAGCCTCCGGCAGTTATCTATATGACAAGTTTTTTATTAAAAAATATGACAACGGGGAACATTATATGAGAGAAATATATTATATTTGCGTCCCCAAATTTATTCTGCGGAATGAGACAATTAAAAATCACAAAATCAATCACCAACAGGGAGAGCGCATCTCTTGACAAATACTTGCAGGAAATAGGTCGTGAGGACTTGATTTCGGTAGAAGAAGAGGTAGAGCTCGCCCAGCGCATCAAGAAAGGCGACCGTGCCGCTTTGGAAAAGCTCACACGCGCCAATCTGCGTTTTGTCGTCTCGGTAGCCAAACAGTACCAAAACCAGGGGCTCAGCCTGCCCGACCTTATCAACGAAGGCAATTTGGGACTGATAAAAGCCGCCGAGAAGTTCGATGAAACCCGCGGATTCAAATTTATTTCTTATGCCGTATGGTGGATTCGTCAGTCCATTCTTCAAGCATTGGCCGAGCAGTCGCGTATCGTTCGCTTGCCTTTGAACCAAGTCGGTTCGCTCAACAAAATCAGCAAAGCATTCTCCAAATTTGAACAAGAGAACGAACGCCGCCCCTCGCCCGAAGAATTGGCCAAAGAGCTGGACATTCCCGTCGACAAAATCTCCGACACGATGAAAGTATCGGGCCGGCACATCTCGGTCGACGCGCCTTTTGTCGAAGGCGAAGACAACAGCCTGCTCGACGTCCTGGTCAATGACGACTCCCCCATCGCCGACCGCTCGCTCATAAACGAGTCGCTCGCCAAAGAAATAGACCGTGCGCTGGCCACTCTCACCGAACGCGAAAGCGACATCATCAAGATGTTCTTCGGCATAGGCTGTCAGGAAATGACGCTGGAAGAAATCGGCGACAAATTCGGTTTGACCCGTGAACGCGTACGTCAAATCAAGGAAAAAGCCATTCGCCGCCTGCGTCAAAGCTCGCGCAGCAAGTTGCTCAAAACCTATTTGGGATAACATTTTGATTGTTCATAACGAAGGGCCGCTCCTCGGGAGCGGCCCTTCGTCGTTTATATGATAAGCAGGGAAGCTACAATACCACCTTGCGGACGGTTCCGTTCACATTGACGATATACATTCCACCGAAGGGAAGGGATATTTCCATGCGTTTCCCCGTAGAGACACTCTCCTGCACGACGACCCCGTCGATCCGGCACACGACAATCGGTTCTCCCGGTGCCGACCCGTCGACCACAATACGCCCGCCGCTGGCATATACCTGTACGGCGGCACTCTCGACAGCCTCTACTCCCGTCGTCGACGGCAATACCGTTACCACACAAGTATCGCACAAGTTGCTGCCGTCGGTAGTCCTTGCCGTAATAATGGCCGTTCCCGGTCCTTCGCCAAAGAAGCCATATCTCCTGTTCGACCAATGAGTCATCGTTACCCACGCCACCGACTCATCACTCGATGTCCACTCGATGTTCCGCACATACGAGGCATACTGCGGCAGGAGCTCACATGTATCCGCAAAAGAGCTACCACACTCTATGGTTACAGAATCCTGTCCCAAAGAGAAGTATGTTGCCTGCTGGGCGATGTATATCACAGTGCATGTCGCCGACAGGTTGCTGCCATCGGTGGTACTCAGCCTGATTACAGCCGTATCGGAACCGATAGGGCCCTCGGGGTCGAATGCATATGCCCAACCACTGGCAGATATTTGACCTGTAGTAGAACCCGATTCAAAAAAACTGATATCGAATTTTCCTTGATTTTCTACCTCATACGACAACTGAGGATAAGAGGCATTCTCTGGTGTTATCGTCCAATTGGCATAATACTTATTCGGCATATCTCGAATGATAATAAGGGTATCGGGGTCTAGGGTGATCGATGTGATCGGTATCTCCACATAATCGGGATATACCGAATCGCGGATTGAAACAAAATTTCCCCACTCATCGGCCTGCCGATAAGCGTCGACCGAACCCTCGGGCACATATAGAATACCATAAGTGTTAGATTTTCCACTGAAAAGCACTCCGTCGGGACTCCCCCGTAGATAAGCCGGTGGCTCTACGGCCAATGAATGAATTTCCATCAAATCGGAGCAAGAAGCAAAAGCATTATCGCCGATTGTTTTTACATTCTTCCCCAAAGTCAACTTTCTCAATCCACAGTTCTCAAAAGCATTATCGCCTATGCTCTCTACCCCGTCGGGTATGACGACCGAAAAAAGCCGTTCACAGTACCAAAAAGCATCGTAACCTATAGATGTAGTCTTCTCGGAAATCTTCACCGATTCCAAAGCGTAACACGAGCTAAACGTATGTTCATCGATAAAAAACAAAGAAGAGAGATCGACCGACTTCAAAAGATCACAACTATTGAACGCATCGGCACCTATCTTCTTGACATTCTCGAGATTTATCGATACCAACGAATCGCAACCCTGAAAAACTCTTTTCCCTATCGTCTGCAAACTCGGAGGCAATGTTACCGTTCGTATCGAGGTATTCCACGCGAAAACATCATCGCCAATTTCTACCACCCGATAAGATTCTCCATATGCTTCGATATACTCGGGTATCTGCAAGTCTCGATCTTCTACCGGTCGGGTGCTTGTTTCGAGAACAGCGGTTCTTTCTCCGAAATCATCATAGAGAAGGTAATACCACCCATCGTCGATATACTCTTGCCCCCTAACAACTCCCAATGTGGCGAATAAGAGCATCGCCGCCAAAATCACACGTTTTCCCATACATCATATTTTTAGGTGTTCCTCATGAATGCCGGAAAGTTATAAAACAAAACCGAAAAATCCCAACTTTTTACGCCACAATTACAAGAGAGAATCTGACTTCGGGACGGGAATATATACAAAACGATTTTTAGGGCGATTCTTTATGATTTAATATTATGCAATCTTCCACAGATAATAATTCGTAAAAGCAAACTCAAAAAATATTTCATTCTATTTGCAAAATCAAAAATAATCGCTACATTTGCAGCCGAAATACAAAAATCGACTGCTACTCATGCGCGACTTCCGACTTGACAACCTACGAATTATTATTCTACCGAAAACTTCGATGGACGGTGAGCCGGTGCGCTAAAATGTAGAAATGAACCCATATAGAAACCTTTCTCACACGTCCTTGTGCAGAAAGGTTTTTTTTTGAGAACAAACGAAAACAACATATTACCATGTCTGAGAAATTATACATTTTCGATACAACCCTGCGCGACGGCGAACAAGTGCCGGGTTGTCAGCTCAACACCGTTGAGAAAATAGAGGTGGCCAGGGCGCTCGAAGCGCTGGGCGTAGACATTATCGAGGCAGGATTTCCTGTATCGAGCCCGGGCGACTTCAACTCGGTCGTAACCATCTCCAAGGCGGTAACGTGGCCCACCATCTGCGCCTTGACCCGCGCCAATGAAAACGACATAAAGGTGGCTGCCGAGGCTTTGCAGTATGCCAAGCACAAACGGATACACACAGGTATCGGCACCTCGGACTACCACATCAAATACAAATTCAACTCCACCCGAGAGGAGATTATCGAACGGGCCGTCGCTGCTGTAAAATATGCCAAGAAATATGTCGAAGACGTAGAGTTCTACGCCGAAGACGCAGGCCGCACCGACAATGAATACCTGGCCCGTGTTGTCGAGGCTGTCATCAAAGCCGGTGCTACGGTGGTGAACATTCCCGACACGACGGGTTACTGTCTGCCCGAGGAATTCGGCCGCAAGATACGGTTCCTCAAAGAGAATGTCAAAGGCATCGACAAGGCCATCATCGCCACCCACTGCCACAACGACTTGGGCATGGCCACGGCCAACACCATATCGGGTATTCTCAACGGGGCACGTCAGGCCGAGGTAACCATCAACGGTATCGGCGAACGCGCCGGCAACACCTCGCTCGAAGAGGTGGCCATGATATTCAAAAGCCACAAGGAGCTCGACATCGAAACCAACATCAACACGCAAAAGATTTACAGCACCAGCCGACTGGTATCGAGCCTCATGAGTATGCCGGTACAACCCAACAAGGCCATCGTAGGGCGCAACGCCTTTGCCCACTCGTCGGGCATACATCAGGACGGGGTGCTCAAAAACCGCGAGAACTACGAAATCATCGACCCGCGCGACGTAGGCATCGACGAAAACTCGATTGTACTCACCGCCCGCAGCGGCCGCGCCGCACTGAAACACCGTCTGCACATTTTGGGCGTGGAACTCGACAAGAAGGGGCTCGACAAGGCGTATGAAGATTTCCTGAAACTGGCCGACCGCAAAAAAGACATCAACGACGACGATCTGCTCATGCTCGTGGGTAAGGCGCGCTCGGAAAATGCCCGCATCACGCTCGACTATCTGCAAGTAACATCGGGAGTCGGCGTACGCTCGGTGGCCAGCGTCGGTCTGCTCATTGCCGGCGAGCGCTTCGAGGCGGCAGCCACGGGCAACGGTCCTGTCGACGCTGCCATCAAGGCCGTAAAACAGATTATTCACCGACAGATGACCATTCAGGAGTTCCTTATCCAGGCCATCACCAAAGGCAGCGACGACGTGGGCAAGGTACACATGGCCGTAGCTCACGACGGCGTTCACTACAACGGATTCGCCGCCAATACCGATATCGTGGCAGCATCGGTCGAGGCCTTCATCGACGCCATCAACAAATTTGTACATTAATATTTGTTTCTCTTTCAAACAATATAGGTTATGAATACACTTTTCGACAAAATATGGGACGCTCACGTCGTACAGAAAATCGAAGACGGACCTACCCAACTCTACATCGACCGGCTCTACTGCCATGAAGTAACCAGCCCCCAGGCTTTCGACGGACTGCGTGCACGCGGACTGAAATGTTTCCGTCCGGGACAGATATTCTGCATGCCCGACCACAACACCCCCACCCATGACCAGGACAAGCCCATCGAAGACCCCGTGTCGCGCAAACAGGTCGACACGCTGGCCCGTAACGCCGAGGAGTTCGGGCTCACCCACTTCGGCATGCTCAATCCCCGAAACGGTATCATTCATGTCGTAGGGCCCGAACGCGGACTCACCCTGCCCGGCATGACCATCGTGTGCGGCGACTCCCACACCTCGACCCACGGAGCGATGGGCGCCATCGCATTCGGCATCGGCACCAGCGAAGTCGAAATGGTACTGGCCACACAGTGTATCCTGCAATCGCGCCCCAAGACCATGCGCATCACCATAGACGGCACCCTGGGTAAAGGCGTCACGGCCAAGGACATGGCCCTGTATCTCATGTCGAAAATCACCACCAGCGGTGCCACCGGGTACTTTATCGAATATGCCGGCGAAGCCGTGCGCAGCCTCTCGATGGAAGGCCGCCTCACCCTGTGCAACCTGAGTATCGAAATGGGTGCCCGCGGCGGCATGATAGCCCCCGACGAGACCACCTTTGCCTACATCAAGGGCCGCGAACATGCACCCAAGGGCGAAGACTGGGACAAGGCGGTGGCCTACTGGAAAACGCTCAAAAGCGACGACGATGCCACTTTCGACAAGGAACTGCGCTACGATGCCGCCGACATAGAACCGATGATTACCTACGGAACCAACCCCGGCATGGGTATCGCCATCACCGCCCACATACCGACCACCGACGGCATGAGCGAGGTAGAAAAGGGCTCTTTCATGAAATCGTTGCAATACATGGGCTTCGAGCCGGGAGAGTCGCTGCTGGGAAAAGCGGTAGACTATGTATTCCTCGGCGCCTGCACCAACGGCCGCATCGAAGACTTCCGGGCCTTTGCCTCGCTGGTCAAAGGCCGTAAAAAGGCCGACCACATCGTAGCCTGGCTGGTACCGGGCTCCTGGATGGTCGACGCACAGATACGCGAAGAGGGTATCGACAAGATACTGCACGAGGCCGGATTCGAGATACGCCAACCGGGTTGCTCGGCCTGTCTGGCCATGAACGACGACAAGGTGCCGGCCGGGAAATATGCCGTATCGACCAGCAACCGCAACTTCGAAGGCCGTCAGGGCCCCGGCTCCCGCACCCTGCTGGCCAGCCCGCTGGTAGCCGCTGCTGCCGCCGTAACCGGTGTAATCACCGACCCCAGAACGCTGATGTAAACGACAAATGCAAACGATTATGAAACAGAAATTCAACATACTGACAAGCACCTGCATACCTCTCCCCCTCGAAAACGTAGATACCGACCAAATCATTCCGGCCCGTTTTCTCAAAGCAACCACCCGCGAAGGATTCGGAGAGAACCTGTTCCGCGACTGGCGCTACAACCCCGACGGCTCTGTCAATAAAGATTTCGTACTCAACGACCCCACATACAGCGGCGAAATACTGGTCGCCGGGAAGAATTTCGGTTCGGGCTCAAGCCGTGAACACGCCGCCTGGGCCATTGCCGACTACGGCTTCCGCGTAGTGGTATCGAGTTTCTTTGCCGACATACACAAGAACAACGAACTCAACAACTTCGTACTCCCTGTCGTAGTGAGCGAGTCGTTCCTGAAAGAGCTGTTCGACACCATCTTTGCCAACCCCAAAGCCGAGGTCGAGGTGAATCTGCCCGAGCAGACCATCACCAACAAAGCCACAGGACGGAGCGAACATTTTGAAATCAACGCCTACAAGAAACACTGCCTCATGAACGGCCTCGACGACATCGACTACCTGCTGAGCCAGAAAGCCGAAACCGAGTCGTGGGAACAGAACCATAACCGTTGAGGCCATGCGCATAGAGATATTAGATACCACCCTGCGCGACGGTGAGCAGACATCGGGTGTCTCGTTTGCCCCGCAGGAGAAACTGAGCATCGCCCGCCTGCTGCTCTCGGAGTTGCACGTCGACCGCATAGAGATAGCCTCGGCCCGTGTCTCCGAAGGGGAGTTTCAGTCGGTGAGCCAGGTATGTGCCTGGGCCGAGAAGCAGGGCTTTCTCGACCGGATAGAGATTCTCGGATTCATCGACCGGGGCATCTCCACCCGCTGGATAAAAAAAGCCGGCGGAAGCATCATCAACCTCCTGTGCAAAGGCTCGCTGCGCCACTGCCGCGAACAGTTGAAAAAAAGCCCCGAAGAGCATATAGCCGACATCCGTGCCGAAATATCCCTCGCCCGTGAGAACGGCCTGCGGGTAAACATCTACCTCGAAGACTGGTCAAACGGCATGATACACTCGCCCGAGTATGTCTACCAACTGATGGATGCCCTCCACGGCGAAGAAATAGAACACTTCATGTTGCCCGATACGCTGGGCATACTCAATCCCTATCAGTGTTTCGAATTCTGTGCCGCCATGAAAGAGCGCTATCCCGACTGCCGGTTCGACTTTCACGGGCACAACGACTACGACCTGGCCATTGCCAATGTCTACTCGGCCGTAAAGGCCGGCATACAGGGCATACACTGTACCATCAACGGACTTGGCGAACGGGCCGGCAATGCTCCGCTTTCGAGCGTACTGGCCGTCATACACGACCAGCTCAAATGCCAGACAGGCATCGACGAAAAGAAAATAAACCAGGTGAGCCGCGTGGTTGAGTCGTACTCGGGCGTGCGCATTCCGGCCAACAAGCCGGTCATCGGTGAGTATGTCTTCACCCAATGTGCCGGCGTACACGCCGACGGCGACAGCAAAAGCAACCTCTACTACAACGACCTGCTGCCCGAACGCTTCGGCCGCACCCGCGAATATGCCCTGGGCAAAACGTCGGGCAAAGCCAACATACGGAAAAACCTCGAAGCACTCGGCATAGAACTCGACGAGGAGTCGATGCGCAAGGTAACCGACCGCATCATCGCCCTCGGCGACAAAAAAGAGCAGGTTACCCAGGAAGACCTGCCCTACATCATCTCCGACGTGCTGAAACACGACACCAAGGACCAGAAGATAAGGCTGCTCAATTACTCGCTGGCCCTGGCGCAGGGGTTGCACCCGGTAGCCGTGGTGAAGATAGAGATACACGGTAAGCAGTATGAACAGACGGCTACGGGCGACGGACAGTACGACGCCTTTGTGAAAGCCGTGCGCACCATCTACAAGCAACAGCTGGGCCGGGAATTTCCGATGCTCGCCAACTACACGGTCGACATTCCCCCCGGTGGCCGCACCGACGCTTTTGTACAGACCGTCATTACCTGGAACTACCACGGCCATACCTTCAAAACCCGGGGCCTCGATGCCGACCAGACCGAAGCCGCCATACAGGCCACGGTGAAAATGCTGAATCAAATCGAAAATCTATAAAACAACAAAAACTCTCGTATATGAAACTGAAAATCGCCGTACTGCCGGGCGACGGCATAGGTCCCGAAATCGTGGGACAAGCCCTGCAAGTAACCGAAGCCGTGTGCAAACGTTTCGGACATGAACTGACTCATCAGCACGCATGGGTGGGTGCCTGCGCCATCGACCGCTGCGGAAACCCCTATCCCGAAGAGACCCATCGGTTGTGCATGGAGTCTGATGCCGTACTGTTCGGAGCCATCGGCGACCCCAAATACGACAACAACCCCACCGCCAAGGTTCGTCCCGAACAGGGTCTGTTGGGAATGCGCAAGCAACTGGGTCTCTATGCCAACATACGTCCCGTAACCACCTTTGCCTCGCTGCTGCACAAGTCGCCGCTGCGCCGCGACATCGTCGAAGGCACCGACCTGATGTGTATTCGCGAACTTACCGGAGGTCTCTACTTCGGCCGCCCGCAAGGACGCAGCGAAGACGGCAACGTAGCCTATGACACCTGCGTATACAGCCGCGAAGAGGTAGAGCGTATCGTGCGTCTGGCCTACAAATATGCTCGCCAGCGCCGTCAAAAAGTAACCGTGGTCGACAAGGCCAACGTACTCTGCACCTCGCGCTTGTGGAGAGAAGTGGCTCAGGAAATCGCCAAAGAAAACGCCGACATCACCACCGAATATATGTTTGTCGACAATGCAGCCATGCAGCTCGTACAGTTCCCGAGCCGCTTCGATGTCATCGTTACCGAAAACATGTTTGGCGACATACTCACCGACGAAGCCTCGGTCATCACCGGCTCGCTGGGTATGCTCCCCTCGGCCTCGGTAGGACTGCACACCTCGGTCTTCGAGCCCATACACGGCTCCTACCCGCAGGCTGCCGGAAAAGACATCGCCAACCCGGTTGCCACCATTCTCTCGGCCGCACTCATGTTTGAATATGCTTTCGGTCTCATGGAAGAGGGTGCTGCCATACGGCGCGCCGTTGCCGCTTCGCTCGAAGCCGGCGTCGTTACCGAAGACATCTGCGGCGAAGGGAAAGCCTATAAATGTTCCGAAGTGGGCCGATGGATTACCGATTACATCGCCCAGGGAAAATAACTCTCTCTATGCAATGAGCAAAAGCCGTACACACGCAAGGTGTGTACGGCTTTTGTCATTTTGTAACCGTCCGCAGGACCGGCATCTGCCCAGTCGCGTAGGCGGGAGCAGATGGCTCGGACCCGAAAGACAACAGCTATTTGGTCGAGAAGAGGACAATGCGGTTCCAGCTGTTGTCCTGCGGATAGGGCTGACAGGCACTGCCGCCGGCCACCATCTCGATGCGGCTGGCCGGTATGTTGTACTGCTTGATGAGGGTATCCATAACGGCCTGGGCCCGTTTCTGACTCAACTGTTTGTTATAGGCCGGCGTACCGGTCTTTTCGTCGGCATAGCCCGTAACGACAAGTTTACAGTTTTTATTTGCTTTCATGTATTGAGCCACGTTATAGATGTTGACCATCTCTACCGGAGCAATCTGCGCACTGTTTATCGAGAAGCGTACAACCGACATGAGCTTGCCACCGCATTTGGGCGTCGTATCGGCTGGTGCCGGAGCCGTCTTGTAGATAATAACCTTCTCGGGAGGAGGCAAGGGTCGGCTTTCGCACTCTTCGAGTTCCTCGCGCAGGTCATTGATACGCTCGTTCATAGACGACACAAGAGCCTGTTCGGCATAAGGATTGTATGAGCAGAAACGTTCCTTGCCGAAATTGACCGTGATACCGGCAATTGCCGAGACAATCGTCTCGATGCGACGGCTGGCCCAGTACTGCTCCGAAAAGTTGTTGCTCATCATGTTGGCACGTCCCTCAATAAAGAAGTCGGCATAGTGGCACAGGCGGAAGTTGATATTGATACCGGCCGATACGGGGAAAAGATAGGTATCACGCCCGGCCATCTCGTTTTTGAAGGTATACATGGCACCCACACCGGCAAAGGGGCGGAACGAAACGATACGCATGGGGTCGTACCCGCCCAGTGCATTGGTCAGATCCCACATCAAGTCTCCGTAGAGAGCCACATAACGGGCCGTCTGCGGCTCTCCCACGCGGGGCCACATCTTCTTGACACTTCCCCCCATAAAGTCGAGACGCAGAGCCAGATAGGGCGAAAGCCATTTACCGGCAGCCACATCGAGAGCCAGCGTAAACTGTTGCTTACCACGGTGGAGTGACTTGACGTAGGTCTGTGTGCCGACACCCACCGACATAAACCAGTTGCTTCTCGCCCCTTTGCTGCTGTAATACTGCGTACCGGGCAACGGCTGCACCTCGACAATCTCTTCCTCGACGACAAGAGTCTGAGCCGACAGATTCGGTACCGACAAGAATCCGGCCGCGGCAAACAGTGCCACCGCGCCCCATAAACGTTTTTTTGTTTCCATACGATTTATCAAAAATTTTTATCGTTCCCGGACAAACCAAAAGACACGCCTTCCTCCCGGGAAACGAGAAAAGGGCGTCTGCGTTCACAGCACCTATATAACAGAAAGGGTAGGCATTATGTTCGGCAACCTTCATATTTGGAAACAAAAGAACAAGTCAATTGCAGAAAAATCAAAACTTTTATAAAAATGGGAAGAGAGCGGCAAGGGATAGCGAATAATTATTAACTTTGCAAATTAGGATAGTTCTTCCTCGCGCAATGCACGCGTAATACCGTAAGAGACAAAGTATGCAAACCAGCAACAAACTGAAATCGGTGTGGAAAAAGCTCCGGTTCTCCTATAAACTCACCATCTTCAACGAACACACGTTGGAGCAGGTTGTGATGCTGCGTATCTCGCGGCTGACGGTTATCCTGTCGATATTCGTTGCCGTTGTCCTTATCGGAGGCCTGACAACCTACCTCATAACACGCACTCCGCTGCGCCGCACCCTGCCGGGATACATAAGTCCCGAAATGCGCCGGCAAATCGTCGACAACGCCCTTGCCGTCGACTCACTTTCCCGCATGGTAAGCATACAGAAGGCCTATCTGGACAATCTCTCCAACATCTTCTCGGGCAATATCCCTCTCGACTCCATCGACATCAACAGCGAGCAGGCTCTTCACACCTACTCCATCGATTCACTACTGCCGGCATCGAGCACGACCAACTCATTCATGCGCAAATATGCCGAAGAGGGAAAATACACCCTTGACGTCTTCAACCAGAACGTAGCCGATAACCTGATATTCTATCCTCCGGTCAAAGGTCGGGTAACACAAACATTCAACCCCGAACGCCAAATCTTCGGCATACGCATCACACCTTCGCGCCAGTCGCCGGTAGCCGCCGTCCTCGACGGGACAGTCATTGCCACCTATTTCAGCGCCGAAGAGGGATATGTCATCGAAATTCAACACAACAACAATTACATATCGATATACCGCTGCAACGACCGGCTGCTGAAATCGGTCGGGCAGAAAGTTGTCGAGGGAGAAAACATCGCCATATCGGGCAACCTCATCGAAGGGAAGATACGCCCCTATGTCGAGTTTCAGCTCTGGCATCAGGGCGTTCCTCTCAACCCTTCGGAATATATCCACTTTTGACCGTACACGCTTATATGGGGACAAAACGACAATTAGCCATACTGGGGTCGACCGGCTCGATAGGCACACAAGCCCTGCAAGTGGTAGCCGAGCACGCCGACTTGTTTGAAATATATGCACTCACCGCCCATCGCAACGTCGACCTGCTGATAGAGCAAGCCCGCCGCTTCTCGCCCGAGGCTGTGGTCATTGCCGATGAAAGCCTCTATCCCAAACTGAAAGAGGCCCTGAGCGACAAACCCATAAAGACCTATGCCGGCAGTGAAGCCATTGCCCAGATTGTAGAGGCTCAACCCATCGACATGGTACTCACCGCCATGATGGGATATGCCGGCCTCTACCCCACCATACGCGCCATCAAGGCCGGTAAAGCCATTGCCCTGGCCAACAAGGAGACTCTCGTTGTGGCCGGTGAGCTGATTACCCGCCTGGCCTATGAACACCGGGTACCCATCATTCCCGTCGATTCGGAACACTCGGCCATTTTCCAATGTCTGGCCGGAGAAAACAACAACGCCATCGACAAAATCATACTCACGGCATCGGGCGGACCGTTCCGCACCCTCTCGGCCGAAGCATTGCGACACGTTACCAAAAACGAAGCCCTCAAACACCCCAACTGGAAAATGGGTGCCAAAATCACCATCGACTCGGCATCGATGATGAACAAGGGTTTTGAAGTCATCGAGGCACAATGGCTTTTCAACGTCGCCCCCGAACAGATAGAGGTCGTCGTACACCCCCAGTCGATTGTACACTCCATGGTACAGTTCCAGGACGGAGCCATCAAAGCCCAACTGGGGCTTCCCAACATGAAACTGCCCATACAATATGCCTTCTCCTATCCACACCGTCTGCCCAGCGCCGACCCCAAGCCCCGGATGGAAGATTACATGACCCTCACCTTTGAACGGCCCGATACCGAACGCTTCCCGCTGCTGGGGTATGCCTACGACGCCATGCGTCGGGGTGGAAACATGCCCTGCATCATGAATGCCGCCAACGAAATCGTGGTCGACGCCTTCCTGCACGACCGCATCGCCTTTACCGACATGCCCCGGCTCATTGCCCGGGCCATGGAGCAGGTAGCCTTTGTCGCATCGCCCACCTACGACGATTATGTGGCGACCGACCACGAGACCCGATGCCTTACCCGCGAATGGATTTAACGCTAAAAACTGTTTTTCTATACACCACAGCCGACTTATGGAAACTTTTCTGATAAAAGCCGCACAACTCATGCTCAGCCTCTCGATTCTGGTATTCATACACGAATTGGGACACTTCTTTTTCTCCCGCCTCTTCAAAGTAAGAGTCGAGAAATTCTATCTCTTCTTCGACCCTTGGTTCTCACTGTTCAAATACAAACCCAAAAACAGCGATACCGAATACGGTATAGGCTGGCTGCCGCTGGGCGGCTATGTAAAAATAGCCGGAATGATAGACGAGTCGATGGACAAGGAACAGATGGCCCAACCCGAAAAACCGTGGGAATTCCGTTCCAAGCCGGCCTGGCAACGGCTGCTCATCATGACGGCCGGCGTCATCAACAACTTCCTGCTCGCCCTCATCATCTACGCCATGATAGCCTTTGTATGGGGCGACACGATACTCCCCATAAAAAACATCGGCAACGGCCTCGTATATAGCGAGGTGGCACAGAACGCCGGCTTCCGCGACGGAGACATACCGCTGACTGCCGACGGACAGGCACTCTATGACTTCTCGGGCGAGACAATTCGTGCCTTGGCCGAAGCCCATGAAGTAGAGGTGATGCGCAACGGCGAGGTAGTAAAACTCACTCTCCCCGACGACCTCATGCTGCAACTCATCGGCGCCAACCAGCGCTTTGCCAGTTGCCGCATGCCGGTTGTAGTGCAAAGTGCCGTAGCCGGCTACGGAGCTGCCGATGCCGGAATGCAGGAGGGCGACAGCATCATCGCCGTGAACGGAGCCGCCACCCCCGACTATACCGACTTCACGGCCGCCATCGGTGCCCATAAAGGGGGCTCGGCCGAGGTATCCTTTATCCGCAACGGTGCCGAAATGACCCTCCCGGTTGCCGTCAATGCCGAAGGTCAGATAGGCATCACGCTGGTACCGGCTACAACGTTCTATCCCACCGAGACCCGCTACTACGGATTTTTCGAGTCGATACCCAAAGGCATCAAGAAAGGTTTTGCTACACTGGCCGGCTATGTAGGCGACTTCAAATATGTCTTCACCAAAGAGGGCGCCAACAGTCTCGGCGGATTTGGAACCATAGGCAGCATCTTCCCCTCGGTATGGAACTGGGAAGCCTTCTGGGAAATGACAGCATTCCTCTCCATCATTCTGGCCTTCATGAACATACTGCCTATTCCCGCTCTCGATGGTGGCCATGTACTCTTCCTGCTTTACGAGGTCATTGCCCGCCGCAAGCCGAATGAGAAATTCATGGAGTATGCCCAGATTACCGGTATGGTACTGCTGTTTGCCCTGCTCATTTACGCCAACCTCAACGATGTGATACGATTCTTCTTCTAATTTCGCATAATTATGAAATACATACAGATAAAACTCAAACCCGGCAAAGAGGAGTCGCTGCGACGCTTCCACCCTTGGGTCTTCTCGGGCGCCATACACAGCATGACGGCCCAACCCGAAGAGGGCGACGTGGTGGAGGTATGCGACAACCACGGGCAGTTCATTGCCCTCGGTCACTATCAGATAGGCAGCATCATGGTGAGAGTACTCACCTTTGAACGCGAAGAAATCGACCTCGCATTTTTCAAGAAACGCCTGCGGGCCGCCTACGACGTTCGTCAAAGCGTGGGTCTCATCGACAAGGAATACAACAACACCTACCGTCTCGTACACGGCGAGGGCGACTACCTGCCGGGCCTGATTATCGATATCTACGACAAGACCGCCGTAATGCAGGCCCACTCACCAGGCATGCACTACGCCCGGCATCTGCTGGCCCAGGCCCTGCAAGAGGTCATGGGAGAGTCTCTCCAAAGCGTCTTCTACAAGTCCGAAACCACCCTTCCCTACAAGGCACAACTCGACGCCACCAACGAATACCTCATCGGCAACGACTGCGGAAACATCGCTACGGAACGGGGGCTGAAATTTCATGTCGACTGGCTGAAAGGACAGAAGACGGGATTCTTTGTCGACCAGCGTGAAAACCGTGCCCTGCTCGAACGCTACGCCCACGGCCGCAACGTGCTGAATATGTTCTGCTACACCGGCGGATTCTCGTTTGCCGCCATGCGAGGGGGTGCCCGACTGGTACACTCGGTCGACAGCTCGTCGAAAGCCATTGACCTGACCAACAAGAACGTAGAGCTGAACTTCCCCGGCGACGAACGCCACAAGGCATTTGCCGAAGACGCTTTCAAGTTTCTCGAACAGATGGGCGACCAGTACAACCTCATCGTGCTCGACCCGCCGGCCTTTGCCAAGCATAAAAACGTGCTGCACAACGCCTTGCAGGGATACCGCAAACTCAATGCCCTGGCTTTTGAAAAGATACAGCCAGGCGGTCTGCTCTTTACCTTCTCCTGCTCGCAGGTGGTAAGCAAAAACGACTTCCGACTGGCGGTATTCAGCGCTGCCGCACAAGCCCGCCGACAGGTGCGCATCCTGCACCAGCTCACCCAGCCGGCCGACCACCCCATAAACATCTACCACCCCGAGGGCGAATACCTCAAAGGTCTGGTACTCTATGTCGAATAAACATTCATCACAACCCTAAACAATAAAAGAGAGAACAATGAAAAAAACCTTCTTCACTATGATAACAGCAGCCACTCTACTGTCGGCCTGCGCCGACAAAAACAGTGCCGACGCGCCCGCCGAGAATTTCAACTACTCGGTCGAGCAGTTTGCCGACCTCGAAATACTCCGCTACCGGGTACCGGGATTTGAAACCCTCTCCCTCCGGCAGAAAGAGCTTATCTACTACCTCACCGAAGCCGCTCTGCAAGGACGCGACATACTCTTCGACCAGAACGGCAAATGGAACCTCCCCATACGCCGCACGCTCGAAGCCGTCTACACCCAATACGCAGGCGACAAAGAGAGTGCCGATTTCAAGGCCTTGGAGAAATACCTGAAACAGGTGTGGTTTGCCAACGGTATTCACCACCACTACTCGACCGACAAGTTCACCCCCGAATTCAGCCAGGCCTTCTTCGAAGAGGCCGTGCGCTCCCTGCCGGCCGAGAGCCTGCCCCTCCAAGAGGGTGGAACCATAGATGAACTGCTGGCAAACATCTGCCCCGTCATCTTCAACCCCGACACCCTGGCCAAGCGAGTGAACCTCACCGCCGGCGAAGATCTCATCGCCACCTCGGCCAGCAACTACTACGACGGAGTAACACAAGCCGAGGCCGAAGCCTTCTACGGCGCCATGAAGACCCCCGGCGACACCATGCCTCCCTCTTACGGTCTCAACAGCCGGCTGGTAAAACGCAACGGAAAAATCTATGAAGAGGTAAACCGCATAGGCGGCCATTACGGTGCCGCCATCGAAAGAATCGTCTACTGGCTCGAAAAAGCCGCCACGGTAGCCGAGAACGACAAGCAGCGTCAGGTTATCAACCTGCTCATCGACTACTACCGCACGGGCGACCTCAAAACGTTTGACCAATACTCGATACAGTGGGTTACCGACCTCGACTCGCGCATCGACTTCGTCAACGGATTTATCGAAGTCTACGGCGACCCCATCGGACTGAAAGGCAGCTGGGAATCGATTGTCAACTTCAAAGACCTTGAAGCCTCGCACCGCACCGAAATCATCAGTGCCAACGCCCAGTGGTTTGAAGACAACTCTCCCACCGACACGGCCTTCAAGAAAGAAGAGGTCAAAGGTGTATCGGCCAAAGTCATCACCGCCGCCATTCTCGCCGGCGACTGCTACCCGTCGACACCCATCGGCATCAACCTTCCCAACGCCGACTGGATACGCCACCTGCACGGTTCAAAATCGGTAACCATCGAAAACATTACGTCGGCCTACGACAAAGCTGCACAGGGCAACGGCTTCAACCAGGAATTCATGTGGAGCGACACCGAGCGGAAACTGGTCGAAAAATATGGTTTCCTGGTCGATAACCTCCACACCGACCTGCACGAATGTCTCGGACACGGCTCGGGCAAACTGCTTCCCGGCACCGACCCCGACGCCATGCGCTCATACAGCTCGACACTCGAAGAGACCCGTGCCGACCTCTTCGCCCTCTACTTCCTGGCCGACAAGAAACTCATCGAGGTGGGTCTCGTTCCCGATGCCGAAGCCTATAAAGCTGAATATTACCGCTACATGATGAACGGCCTGATGACACAGCTCACCCGCATCGTTCCCGGAAAGAACATCGAGGAATCGCACATGCGCAACCGCCAGCTCATTGCCCGCTGGATTATGGAGAAAGGTGCCGACGACAAGGTACTCGAACTGAAAAAACGCGACGGCAAGACCTACGTTGTGGTCAACGACTACGAAAAGATGCGCACACTCATCGGCGAACTGCTGGCCGAGGTACAACGCATCAAATCGACCGGCGACTATGAAGCCGGGAAAAATCTCGTCGAGACCTACGGTGTGAAAGTCGATCCCGAACTGCACGCCGAAGTACTCGACCGTTACACCCACCTGGGCATCAAACCCTACAAAGGCTTTGTCAACCCCGTCTATACCCCCGTCTACGACAACGAGGGTAACATCACCGACATCACCGTATCGTACAACGAGGGCTATGCCGAGCAGATGCTCCGCTACTCGCGCGACTACTCGCCGCTACCCTCCTACAACGAATAAATCCTTGGACATTCAACACACAAGAAAGGCTGAGCACAATGCTCAGCCTTTCTTGTTACTATTCATTTCACACTAAAAGCAGCATACGACAGAATAGTGTTACTCCAATGAATGAATATTCCCTTTGGGCCGAAACTGTGTTTTCTTCGGGAACAGGAACTCTTCGAGGCGCTGCATCAGACAATAAAAATAGGGTATAAACAGTGTACCCAATATCATGTTTACCGCCATACCGAAGACGACGGCCGTCCCCAATGCGATGCGGCTCTCGGCACCGGCGCCGGTAGCGAAAACGAGGGGCATCACTCCCAGCACGAAGGCCATCGAGGTCATGAGTATAGGCCGCAGGCGCACCCGTCCGGCTTCGAGGGCCGCCTGCTCTATCGACTCGCCCTGCGCCCTGTAATCGCGGGCAAACTCCACAATGAGTATGGCATTCTTGGCCGACAATGCGATGAGCAGGACAACACCTATCTGCGTATATATACTCACCGAAAGGTTCATAAGGAAACAACCGGCAACCACCCCGAGAAGGGCAAACGGAAGCCCCAGCAAGACGGCCACGGGGCTGGTCCAACTCTCATACTGAGCCGAGAGTACCAGCCACACCACCAGCAGGGCCAACAGAAAAATAAGGCTTATCGACGCACCGGCCTGTGTCTCCTGATAAGTAGTACCCGTCCATTCATAGCCGAAATTGTTGCCCAACACCCGGTCGACAAGCTGTTCGACGGCAGCAATACCCTGTTGCGAACTGTACCCCTGTGCGGTAACCGCCGTAATGGCGGCGGCCGAGTACATATTGTAACGCGACACGGTCGACAGGCCCAACCGTTCTTCTATCGTCGTAAACGACGAAAAGGGCACCATGTCGCCCGACTTATTGCGCACACTGAGTCGCAACACATCATCGATGCGGGCACGGCTGTCGGCATCAGCCCCGATTTTCACCTGATAAACACGCCCGAAGTCGACAAAGTCGTTGACATAGGCCGACCCGAGATAGAGCGACAGGGTCGTGAAAATATCGTCTATCTTCAACCCCTGCATCTTGGCCTTGTCGCGGTCGATGTTGAGAAAGTATTGGGGCGAATTTCCCTGGAAGGCACTGTTCATCGAGGCCAACTGCGGAACTCCGGTCGTCGCCACCAGCAGGGCATCGACCGCATTTTCGAGTTCGGTCGTTCCCAGGTTATTCCGGTCTTGCAACTCCAACGCCAGACCGCCGCTCACACCCAGTCCGGGAATGGCGGGTGGATTCACGGCATAGACAACCGCCTCCTCGACCGACTGCACACGACGGTTAAAGTCTGCAATAATATCGAACACGCTTTTGCCCTTTCCCTTACGGAGATTCCAGTTCTCCAAGATAACGAAAAAAGTAGCCGTATTGGAGTTTTCTCCACCCGCAATCATAGAAAATCCGTTGATGGCAGTATAGGCAACAACCTCGGGATAAGCAGCCAAAAGCTCTCCTACCCGCACCGATACCGCCTCGGTACGTTGCAGGCTCGACGCCGGTGGCAACTGCACCGACACCACAAAATAGCCTTGGTCTTCTTCGGGAATAAACGACGTGGGCCACCGCCAGAAAAGCATCAACGCAACTGCCGAGAAGAGAAGAAACAGCAGGGCTGCCGACACCGGTCGCCGTATGAGCCAGGCAGCCACAGCCCCGTAGACCGACACCAGACGATTATACATCTTGTCAAAGGCCCGGTAGACAAAATTCCGGCCGGGAGCCGAAGGCCGCAAAAAGAGCGCGCAGAGGGCGGGAGTCAGCGTCAGCGAATTGAGTCCGCTGAAAAACGTGGCGGCCGCAATGGTAAGGGCAAACTGTTTGTATAGTTCGCCGGTAACGCCGGCCACAAAAGCCGTGGGAATAAACACCGCCATCAGCACCAGTACGACACCGATAACGGGGCCGGTAATCTCGCCCATGGCCCGGACAACCGCCTCGCGGGCCGAATACCGGCCGGTATCGAGCAGACGGGCCGTGTTCTCCACCACCACGATGGCGTCGTCGACCACAATAGCAATGGCCAACACAAGACCGAAGAGGGTGAGCATATTGATGGAAAAGCCAAACAGGTGCATGACGGCAAAGGTGGCTATCAGCGAAACCGGAATGGTGAGCGAAGGTATGATGACAGCCCTTCCGTTTTGCAGGAAGAGCAGAATAACCAGTATGACCAGGAGGGTCGTTTCGAGAAAGGTTTTCAGCACCTCGTCGACCGATGCCGATACAAAATCGGTCGTGTCGAGAACAACCTCGTAACGCACACCCGACGGCAGATCTCCGGCCAGCCTCTCCATCTCGGCTCTGACAAGTTTTGATACGCTCAACGCATTGGAGCCCGGCGACTGATATATGGCCATCGATGCCGACTGCCGGCCGTTCTGGGTCGAGGCCACATTATAGGTCTGGCTGCCAAGGTCTATCCGGGCAATGTCGCGCAGGCGCAGATAATTTCCGCCCGGCAGCACCTTGACGACCAGGTTGCCGAAATCTTCGGCCGTCGTGAGCAGTCCCCGCGCCGTGAGGGTAAACTGGAAGTCGACCGGCTCTTCAAGCGGCTGACTGCCGACCGTCCCGGCCGACACCTCGACATTCTGTGCCTGTATGGCCGCAAAGACATCAGAGGGTGTAACGCCACGTATGCGCATCAGTTCGGGGTTGAGCCATACACGCATGCTGTAACTTCCGGCACCGAACACCTTCACACTGCCCACACCGGGCAGACGCGACAATGCATCGGTAAAGTGGAGCTGTGCATAGTTGGAGAGATAAAGCCCGTTGTACAGAGCCGAATCGGATTCCAGGGCAAGCAACAGCACAATGTCGGTCGACTGCTTGCGCGTAGTAATACCCTGCTCCACCACGGCCTCGGGCAGATTGCCTTCGGCTATCGCCACACGGTTCTGCACCAGCACAGTGGCCATGTCGATGTCGGTACCCACTTCAAAGGTTACCGTCAAGGTGTAGCTGCCCGACGACGAGGAGGCCGAACTCATGTATATCATGCCGTCGACCCCGTTTACCTGCTCCTCGATAACCGTACCCACCGACTGGGCCACCGTTGCGGCGCTCGCACCCGGATACACGGCCGATACCTGTACCGTGGGCGGAGTGATGTCGGGAAATTGCGCCACGGGAAGCACTTCGAGCGATACAATCCCGGCCAACACCATGAGCAGGGCCAGTACCGTGGCAAAAACAGGACGGTCGATAAAGAATCTTGAAAACATATCTTGTCTATTAAAAATTACGGTGCAAGCACCGGGCGCACGGCCATGCCATCGCGCACTTTCAACAACGCCTTGGTTACAAACCGCTCATCGGGACGCAACCCGCTCTCCACAATGGTCAGGGTATCATCGACCGTACCGGAGGTCTCGATATGCCGGTACATAATCTTGTCGTCGGCCCCGACAACATAGAGATACTTTCCGAGCTGGTCGGTACCAATCGAAAAGCTCGGTACCAAAAGGGCATTCGCCTTATAGTCCGACTTGATGCGGACCGTTACGTAAAGGCCGTCTTTCAGTTCGCCACGCGGATTCCTGACCGCCGCCCGCAACGCAATCGTTCCGGTAGAGAGATTGATGTTGGGCGCCAGATAATCGACCGTGCCAGGATAAGGCACCGCGTTCTCCCGTGTATAAACCATCACACGGCGATCCTCGGCCGTGGGTTGTGTACGCCGCAGATTTTCAACGATTTTCAGGTATTGCGCATCTTCTATCGAGAAGTAGGCATACACGGCCGAATCCTGATAGATGGTCGACATGCGGGCCGGCGAAGACTGCCCCGCAATGTATCCGCCTTCGGAATAGGCCGTCAGGGAGATATGACCGGAGTAAGGTGCGTGTATGTAGCAGTAGCTCAGATTGGTCTGCGCCGTGTTCAGCGCCGCTTCGGCATTCGAGAGCGCCGCCTCGGCTATCTGCATATTGGAGCGGGCCTGTATCAGGTCTATCTCACTCACGGCATTACTGCTGCGCGCCTCTTTCATGCGGATATAATTGTTCTGCGCATAGTCGAGTGTGGCACGGGCATCGAGCACACCCGCCTCTGCCTGTTTCACGGCATCTTCGTACTGGGTGGGCTCTATGACATAGAGCAGGTCGCCCTTGTGTACCACCGACCCGGCCGCAGGAAGGCTCTCCAACAAGTAACCCGACACACGGGCCACGACATCGACGGCATTCCAGGCCGATATGTAACCGGGATACTCCTTGTACAAAGTTACCGCCTGCTGTTGCGGATAGGCCACCGTAACAGCGGGTACCGTAACGGGAGAGGCCGGCGGTTGCTCCCGGCAGGCCGGCAAAGCGAGGCCGGCTACCAGAAGAGCGATACATAAACTTCGATACTTCTTCATGCTTCGTATTTGTTTTGCTGTTCAATCCAACTACTCCGAGGAGGTGTTGTCCCAACCTCCACCCAATGCCCGGTAAAGGTCGATAACCGAGGTAAGAGCTATACCCTGAGCCGACACCAACCCGTTCTGATAGTCGAGCAGGGAGCGTTGCGCGTCGAGTACATTCTGAAACGTAGAAAGCCCCCGCTTGTAGAGGTCGAGAGAGAGTGTAAGGGTTATCTTGCCCTGCTCCACCAAATCGTAGAGTACCCCCAACTGCTTGACCGCCCCCTTATAATAGGCCATGGCGTTGTCGACCTCCTGTACGGCTGTCAACACGGCCAGATTGTACTGCTCGATGCTGGCCTGCCACTCGGCCCGAGCCTGTCGCGTAGCCTGGGTATACTGACGACCTTGAAAAAGAGTCCAGGTGAGCGAGGGGGCAATGGAGTAGGTAAGGCTGCGGTGGTCGAAAAACTCATTCATCTGCTGCGAAGCAAAACCTATCGAGCCGGTCAGTGTGAGACGTGGCAGATAATCGGCCCGCGAGGCACCTACCAGAGCAGCCGCCGCTACGACCGACTGCTCGGCGGCGCGTATGTCGGGACGTTGCCGCAACAGATTGGCCGGCACCCCTACGGGCACTATCGCCCGGAAATCGGGTATGGGCCTCTCCTTTTCGAGTACAGGAACCAGAGCCTCGGGGTGGGTCCCCACCAGCAATGCCAGGATATTGACCTGCACGACAATGCCGGCTTCGATGGAGGGTACAGTGGCCAGTGTACTGAAATAGACCGACCGGGCCTGTGCCACATCGAGTTGCGAAGCCAATCCCGTTTCGTATCGCACCTCGGTCATTTCGAGAATCGATTTCTGTGAATTGATGTTACGGCGGGCCACTATCTCCTGCTGCTGCAATACACGCAACTGGGCGTAGGCCGAAGCCACCTGTGCTGCCAACGATACCAGCGCGGCATTATAGGTTTCAATCGATATGCGATATTGCGCCTTCTGCGAACGCATCTGCATAGTGGTGGCTCCGAAGAGATCTATCTCCCAGGTTGTGGTCAGAGCTCCGGAAAAGAAGTGTTCACGCGCCTGCGTTCCCGCGTCGGAAACCCGGCCACTGGTCTGATTTTTGTTCCAGCCGAAATTGGCTTGCAGCGAAGGATAATAGGCACTTTGTTTCATGCACAGGGCTGCCTGAGCCGACTGCACACGGTAAAAAAGCGTTTTCAGGTCGGGGCTGTTGGCAAATGCCACCGTAATGAGGGAATCGAGCAACGTATCGTCAAGATTCAGCCACCAGCGGCCGGTAACAGGCAGTTGCTGCACAAACAGGCTGTCGCCGGCCCACTGCTCGGGCAACGGACGGGAAAGGTGTTTTTCACCCGCTGTACGCTGGGCCATACCCGGAAGAATACCTCCCGACACCATGACCACGACTAAGAAAAGGTATCGCCAAGAGCATTGTTTTTTCATCAGACCTGTATTATTTATGTCTGACGATATAACCATCAGGCTGGGGCTTTGGTTTGGTCACCGCGACAAAATAACAGACAACCTTTCGGCTTGGGGATACGTTATAAGAGGGTCTACGTTAAAAAATATCGTTTCACAACCACAGGTTTGGCTTATTCAAGAAAAGCCCTACCTTTGCCCCCGATTTAACCTTAACCCGACAATTATCTCGAAATGCTCGACACGGAACGCATCGAAGCCCAACGGCTCTTTTTAGGGAAACAGAATCCCCTCTCGCTCAAATACCGTAAAAAGGCTCTCAAACGTCTGCAAAAGACCATCATTCATTATGAAACCGATATTGCACAGGCCCTTGAAGCCGACCTGCGCAAATCGGCATACGAGAGTTACCTCACCGAAATCGGATTTGTGCGCAGCGAACTGCGACAAGCCATTGCCCAACTGAAAAAATGGGCAACACCCAAGCGGGTACGCACCCCTTTCCTCCTCACGGGAACGACAAGCCGCATCACCTATCAGGCCTACGGCAACGTACTGATTCTCGCTCCCTGGAACTACCCGTTCCAACTACTCTTTGCCCCTCTCATCGGAGCTGTCGCAGCGGGGAACTGCGTTACGTTGAAAGGGTCGCCCTACGCCCCGCACACCAACGAAATATGCCGGAAGATTGTCGACGAAGCGTTTGACTGCCGCCACGTCTTGTGGGTCGATACCGACAACAGAGGTACCGACCGGCTGCTCGAAATGAAATGGAATTATATTTTCTTCACGGGAGGTCCCGCCTACGGGAAAAAAGTTGCCGAGGCTGCTGCACGGCACCTGACTCCGGTAACCCTGGAACTGGGAGGGAAAAGCCCTTGTATCGTACACCGCGACGCCCACCTGGCCACGGCGGCAAGACGCATCGTATGGGGCAAGTTCCTGAACTGCGGCCAAACGTGTATCGCCCCCGACTATCTGCTTGTACACCGCGACGTGGTGGAACCTTTCACCGCTCTGCTACGGCAAGAGATTGTGCGACAATACGGTGAAAACCCTCAGACCAACCCTGACTATCCCCGCATTGTCAACGAGAAACGATTTTACGAACTCATACGGCTCACCAAACAAGGAGACATCGAACACGGCGGTACATACGACGTCGACGACCTCTACATAGCCCCCACACTCATCTCGCACATCACCCCCGAGATGCGCATCATGCAAGAAGAGATTTTCGGCCCCATACTGCCCATTCTCCCCTACACGACACTCGACGAGGTTATCGACTTTGTCAACAGCCGGGAGAAACCTCTCGCGCTATATTATTTCGGGCAGAAACAAAAAGAAATCGACAAGGTGCTGAAACACACCTCATCGGGCGGAGCCTGCATAAACGATGTTGTATCACATATCGCCAACCCACACCTCCCCTTCGGCGGTGTAGGATACAGCGGCATGGGCAGTTATCACGGGCACGAGAGTTTTCTCACGTTCAGCCACAAACGTGCGCTTCTGGTAAACCGCACAAGATGGAATCCCGGCATCAAGTTTGTACCCTCGGCCGGGAAACTACCTTGGCTCAAAAGGCTGTTTCGATAACAACAGCCTATTTTTCATGAGAGAGGCGGGCCATCACTGCCTCCCGGTCGAAAGAGATATACTTGGGCGTCGAGGGCACATAGTCTTCGTTATCCCACAACGTACTGGTAATCATCAGGTCGGCACTGTACCGGTTGCAGGCAATAGGCACATTGTGTACGCGACACTGACGCAGCAACATCTGTATGTCGGCCTCGTGGGGCTGGGGATTGAGGTCGTCGATGAGAAAGATGGCCAGATTGATTTTGTGCTGTACCACCAGCGCAGCAATTTCGGCATCGCCTCCCAGCGGACCAGAATGCATGCAGGTAATATCGGCCGTAACCCCTTTTTCCTCAAAAGCCTCTTTTACGAGAGAGCCCGTCGTTCCGGTACATACCAGATGGTGTTTCGACAGTTCGTCGGAATTAAAAACCGCCCACTCTACCAAGTCGGCCTTACGGTTATCGTGCGCTACCAGCGCAATCGTCAATCTCTTTTTCATAATCATCTCTTTTTTAAAAGAAGTCGCCAACGACTTCGGTTATTATAAGATTTTTCAAAATATAGCTGCAAACGCCCCCATATCTGTTTTTAAAGGAAAAGGTGCAATCTACTTTTCCTGACCGGCTACCGCTACACAGAAGTTTGCCCGGTTGAGGCAGCGGCACGCCACCTCCTGCAACTGCTCCGACGTCACCGCACGTATGGCCTCGAACCGACGGCTGTAATAGGAAAAGTCGAGACCATTGGCCAAGAGCGTTACAAACACCTCGGCCACGGAGAAGGGCGAATCGAAGAGTCGCAGCATCTCGCCGGTCATATAACTGCGCACCATGTGCAACTCTTCATCGCCGACACGCGTGTCGCGCAAACGGTCTATTTCGTTGAAAAGTTCGTCGATAAGAGGTCGCACATAGCGTGTCGCCGCCTGGGTCTGTACCACCAGATAGGCCACATCGGGATAAGCGACAATCGACGACTGTATGCCATAGGTATATCCTTTGTCTTCGCGAATGTTCGACATGAGCCGGCTGCCGAAATAGCCGCCCAGCAGCGTATTGAGTACCCGCAGCACAAGATGGTCGGGGTGATTGCGCCCCACGACGAAACAGCCGGCATTGATGCCCGACTGCAACGCGCCCTCCTTGGGTACAAACCGGTAATGCTCGCCGGCCGGAATCTGAATGGGATATGCACCCTGGCAATGCTCTATACCGGGAGCGAGTGCTGAAAAAGTATCGGCCACGGCAGCCTTCATTTCGGGTGTGATGCGGCCCGAGAGTACGATGCGGCAGCGGCGCGCCGTGTAACAGTCGCGGTGGAAAGCACGCAGATGACCGGTCGTAAGGGTATCGTAATCCGCCGGCTGTTCCTGCTTTCCATAAGGGTTGTCCGCGCCGAAGAGCTGTTCTGAAAGGGTGCGGGAGGCCAGTACGTTGACCTTCATCAGGTCGACCAGCAAGGCCTGCCGGTTGCGCTCTTTCAGAGAGGCAAACTCTGTTTCGGGGAAATCGGGACAAGCCACCAGTTTAAACAGAATGGGAAGCACCTCGAAGAAATAACGGTTGGCCACATAGATCGTAATATAGGTATTGCGCTGTGTAGCCAGTGTCTGCAAGGCAGCCCCGTAATAGTCGAGTTTCTCGGCAATCTCGGCCGAAGAGAGCCCGGCGGCTCCCTCCCGCAACATGGCAACGGTGTGCCGGGCGGTCAAGGGGTGTGTCTCGTCGACCTTCCCGGCCGAAAAAAGAATATCGACCCGCGAGAGTTCCTGCTCTCCCCGGTCGATGACATACAACGGTATACCGTTGGGTAAGAAACTGGACTCAACTTCGGGGAAGGTCAGTGTTTCGACCTCCCTTACCGGAGGCGGAGTGGTTCTGTCGAGCATATGTTTTTTTATTTTTTGGCAAGTGAATCAAGAAAAAGCAAGGCCCGTTCGAGGTCGTCGGGCGTATCGATGCCGATGGTCTCCTGTGTGGTGATACCCACTTTGATGCGATAGCCGTTTTGCAGCCAGCGCAACTGTTCGAGCGACTCGGCCTTTTCGAGCGACGACTGGGGCAGACGGGTGATCTCGGCCAGGACATCGGCCCGATAGGCATACATGCCGATGTGCTTGTAGAAAGTATGGTGGCTCAACCATTGGCCGGCATCGCAGCCACGCAGATAGGGAATAACCGAGCGGCTGAAATACATCGCCTCGTTGCGACTGTTGAGTACCACCTTGGGCGAATTGGGATTGAACAAGGCGGCTTCTCCGTCGGCCTCGGTAAAGGGCTTCACCAGCGTGGCAATCTGCGTGTCGGCATCGTCGAAGCAGGCCATGATATCTTCTATCTGGCGGGGCTGGATAAAGGGCTCGTCGCCCTGAATATTGATGACGACATCTTCTCCGCCGCCTATGCGTTCGTAGGCCTCCCGACAACGGTCGGTTCCCGAGCGGTGCTCGGCCGAGGTCATCACGGCGCGCCCGCCAAAGGCCTCGACCGCCCGATATATGCGGTCGTCGTCGGTGGCTACATAGACCGAAGAGAGGCACGACGACACCTGTTCATACACACGTTGAATCATTGTTTTTCCCCGCATGTCGACAAGTGGTTTGCCGGGGAAACGGGTCGAGGCATAACGAGCCGGAATAATAGCTATGAATTTCATTTTTCTTCAAGATTTTGCGGGACAACATAGAGTTGCATATTCTCCACTTTCACCACCTTTATCGGGGTTCCTTCGTCGAGATAAGTATTGTGATAGGAAATAGCATCGTAATCTTCACCGTCGATGCGCACCTTACCCGACGGTCTCATGACGGTAACGGCACGCCCTTCGCGACCCACCATGGCCGCCAAGCGGCCCGACACGGCAACATACCCGTCTTCGATGTTCTGTTCGGCATGGAGGGCCACCCGGTAGAACAATCCCCGACGACCGATGCGCCTCATCAGATACAGCGACAGGAGGACGGCGCCGAGCAGTCCGCCCAGAATCACAAGCAAACCGTCCGTAATACTGTCGGTCGATACCCAAAAGAAATCAAAATCGGCATTGTTGAGCAGGGCCAGCAAAAGACCGCCGAAAAAGCATACAAGCCCCAAGATGCCGGCAATACCGAAACCGGGTATGACAAAAAGTTCGAGTGCCAGCAGGATAATACCCAGCAGGAATACCAGAATCTCCCACGATGCGGCCAGGCCCACCAGATACAGCGGGGCGAAATATAGCACGGCCGCCACGATGGCTACGGCCAGCGGGAGCCCCACGCCGGGTGTCTGCATCTCGAAATAGATGCCTCCCAGTATAAGAATGATGAGGATACCCTGCACCACGGGGTTCTGCAAGAAACCCACCAAGTTGTCGTAGAAGGTCGACTCATACTGCTCCACCGTATAGCTCGTGCAGCCGAGCCGTGATGCGATAATGTCGTCGACACTCCCGACAATCGCCTCGCAATAGCCCCATTGAAGCGCTTCACGGGCAGTCAAGGTGAGAACCTTTGTCGAGTCGCACAGCCCGGGCACAACGATACGCTCGTCGACCATGGCCTCGGCAATCAGCGGGTCGCGGTGCCATTGAAGGCGGGTGGAACCGTCGGCCTCACGCAGCGTGTCGCAACCGTGCGACTCGGCCGTGGCCCGTATCGTGGCCCGCATGTACGACTGATACTTGTCGGGCATGGCAGCCCCCGTAGGATCGACCACTGTGGCCGCTCCGATACTTGCCCCCTCGCGCATATAGATGCTGTCGCAGGCTATGGCTATGAGGGCACCGGCCGAGGCCGCATTATTATCGATAAAGGCGTAGAAAGGGAGCGGACTGTTGAGTATGAGTGTTCGCATCGAGTCGGCGTGTACCACCGTGCCCCCATACGTATTCAGTCGCAATATGACGGCCTTTGCCGACGTGCGCAAGGCCTCGGCATGACCGTTCTGCAAATAACGCCAGGTAGTGGGGCCTATCTCCTTGTCGATGTCGATACGGTAGAAGTCGGCCTTTTCCGGGACTGCCGCCCCGGCACCCAGTCCCACAGACCAGCATGCAATCCAGGCGCAGAGAATCAGTAATATCTTTTTCATATTATCGGTGATATGAGACGAAGTTACATTTTTTTATCGAAATAACACCTCCCGACGCTTATTTTTCGGAAAGAGTTTTTTACAATGAGACATTTTTTATACTAACAGGCCTCCGAAATTAATTCTCCTAAGGATATGTTATTTAACAGATTAAACCCCGATTTTTATACTAAAATATTTTTCATTCGGAAACACTCATTTTATATTTGCAACATATTCCGCCACAGGAATAAAAAAACTTTTATCAATCAAGCTAATTTATTTATCAATGGAAACACGACTGTTTGAAAAGAAGCTCCTGCAACTGCAAGACAACCTGCTGAACTTTGCCTACATGCTCACCTGCGACCACGACGAAGCCGAAGACCTGCTGCAAGACACGACGCTGAAAGCGCTCGACAACTGCGACAAGTATATCGACAACATCAATTTCAAGGGGTGGGTGTTCACCATCATGCGCAACATTTTCATAAACAACTACCGCAAGGGGGTGCGCAACCAGACCATCATCGACCAGACCGAAGATTTATATCACCTCAACCTCCCGCAGGAATCGGGATTCGATACCCCCGAAGGCTCTCTCGCGGTAAAGGAAATATCGAAGGTCATCAACAAATTTCCCGACGAATACAAGATTCCCTTCTCGATGCATGTGGCCGGATTCAAATATCAGGAGATTGCCGAAAAAATGGATTTGCCGCTGGGCACGGTCAAGAGCCGCATATTCTTTGCCCGCCAGCGGTTGCAGGTGATTCTCAAAGATTACCGTTGATTAATTGGAGAAGTTGACACACAGGCCAAACTGCAACACGGCCGGGTTGTAGGGATAGTTGGGCATGATAAAATAGTTGTTCCCGCCGAACAGCCCCTGATTGAAGTGTGTGTACATGACATAGAAACGCACCATCTTCATCTTCATGTTGGCATAGACATTCATGAGCGGATAGTTTCCCACCTTGACCTCATCTTGGGTATGAAACGAGAGAGTGGCCGGCTGGTAGGCCTCGGCATAATAGGAGGTGTGGTATTTGCAGTCGACACCGAATTGCACCTGCAACACCTTGGCAATCTTAAAGTCGAGATACATCTGTGCATAAGCACTCAGGTCGGGCAGCGGAATGACCTTTGAATCGCTCGACTTCTGATACACGGCTTCGAGGTCGAGATTGAAAATGCCCCACTTTACCTTCTGTTTCACCGCGGCACTGAATACCTGCAAAATGCGACTGTCCTGCCGGGGCATGCAGCTGTTGTCGAAATAGACATAGTTCTGCACATTTTCCACACCGACATTGATAACCGTACCGGTCGAGGGGAGAGAGAACTCTCCTCCCACCCTGAATTTGCGTGTTTTACCGAAATCGTTATCCCAAATAAAGTGGTTCGACACATAATGGCGGTAATAAAATGCCGGCGTCAGGTTCTTGAAAAAGCCGTAAGCCCGCAACTGCACCGTCGTCTTGCGTATGTGGAAACGGGTCTGTATCTCGCCTTCGATATCGGTAGCTCCGGCATCGACGCCAAGAAGGCCCACCTTACCGTCGACCGTATAAGTGAGCAACTCACCCTGCTGCTTGGAGAGTACACCACCTACCCACAAGACATTCTCGGTAAAAATCTGTGGCGACTCCTTTACACTGAACAGGGCACCGCCGGTATCCAGCATCGGAATGTCGGGTGCCGTCCGCATGGCGGCGGGAATGAGATCGCTCATCAGCGTAAAGCGTCGTACCTCATGGGTCATATAGGCCGACATACCCATCTTGGCATACTTGTTAAACCCTTCGAGCAAGGATATGCCCAGCGTATTCTTCAACGACCAGTATTCGGTCGAGTCGTTGGTACCGTCCTTGCGGAAATAGGTATTGTCAAAGAAGGTGGTATCTTCGCTGGCCGACTGGTTGACAAACCTCCGCATGTTGCTGTTGTACTCGACCGTGTGTATAAAACTGGTTACGGGAGTAAATACATCGACCGTTGTCGTATCGTCGACCTGCTGGGTCTTGTAAAAGCCGAGGTTATAACGTTGGGTCAGATAATAGTTCTGCCCCCGCACGCGGTTGAAGGCATTGTAGAGATAGACGGGTATCGTCTGTGAATCAAATCCACCCTGCCCCGAAGCCACCTCGTCGGGGTCGAGAATGAAGCGAGTGTCGGATATACCACCGTTCTCCTGCGACACAAAATTGTAGGTGTTGGCAAAGGCGTGCATCTGGTAACGGTCGCCTATGTAGGAGCCGGCCACCTGCCACGAGAGGTCTTTGTTGCCCTGGTGGTCGTAGTTACCTCTCGAATAGACATACTGTATGCCGGCGGCAATGGCCAGCCGCTTGTTGACATTGCCCGAGAACTCGGCTTTGAGGTCTTCCTGCTTGGTCTGCTTCCCGCCACCAAACAGATACGACGCCAGCGTCATGGGTATACGGGTATTGTAAAAGGTATAGTTCTCAGGGGTATAGATGAGGTAATCGTAGGGTTGCTTGAAGATGAACTGCGGCATATCGGGACGGTCGAAAAAGACTTTCGACATCGAAGCGCCGCCCAGATTTCCAGTGTAGGAATAGGCCGTAGAATAGGTAATCGGCAGGTCGGTAGTGTAGAAATCATCGATAAGCGTGTCCATCGGCACCCGATAGGGTGTCCCCAAAGGCTGGGAAAGCCGCCATGCATAGGGCTCTCCTATCACCTGCTTCTTGGCGGCATATCCACATATCACCGACCACGCTAAAAGAGAAAATACCAAAAACCGCTTCATATACGGGTGCAAATATAAGGCAAATATATGAGACAACTCCCATCGCTCTTCCTAAAAAGAGAGAAAAGGAGTTGCACTTGCTTACACAATCTTACGAAAAATTCCCGGTTTGTCTTCAAAATAAAATCGGGGAATTGACATTTAATATTATTACAACAGCCGCTAAAAAACGAAAGAAGAGCGATAAATTTATTACTCTGTAATTTTCAATTTATTTGAAATAAATAATTTGTATTCATTAGAACAATCCTCTTTCTTGTAAACTATAACATCGGGCATCATATTTCCTATGGACTTTTTAGGGAGTCGCAAACATTCTGAATTACGCTTAAAATGTATCCATTCATTTATAAGATACACATTCTTATCCGGTAAAGTTTTATTTATGACATTTAATAGTTCACCTTCGGCAGCAAAATACGAGGTAAGCATCTTTTCTACAAGTATGACATCTTGGTGTATAGCTCTTTTATTAACTATTGTTCCTATCCAAATTTCATTAATATATGAAAACTCATTAATATGATGATTTTTATCGTTTAATCTATCCGTCAACAATTTTCTTTCTGCCTTACCAATATAATAATGAATCTGGTTTTTTAAGTTTTTCTTCTTTCCACTTATCAAATACAAATTAAACGTCGTCTTTTGAGAAATTTCCCATTTTCTAACTTGTTCTACCTGAAATGGGCCATACCACCTTACAACAAAAACTTTTTCCATATTTAATATTCAAACTCATTAGTTCCTATCGAAATATATCTAATGGCTCCCCCACTTCCAAATGGATAATCACTCACATCTTTATTGAGATATGGTGAATCTGTAACTAAGGTTCCATGAAAACAGCATCTTTCTTTATTGAAACGGACCTTTTTTTCATCATCATAGAAAGTCCACTCATAACTTTCAACTTTGATAACCGACCTTACTACGCCACGATATACCCCTAACACATATGCTATTTTACATGCACGAGACCTTGCAATAGACCAATATTTACGCGTTTTTTCATAAATATTTATCCTCTTATAAACGCCATGAGCTTTTGCATCATCAAAACTTCTATTCAAACTAACCAATAACAAACATTCTTTTGGATGATTTATCGCAATCTTTTCGCAATCGTAAATAGCACTTATTTCCTCTACGGTTTTAATACCTTCGTCCCACTGATGATGTCCACCTTGTATGTTAGCCAATACCTGTTCGGTATTAAATTTGGGATATGTAAGAAGATCTATAAGAACGGATTCTATTTGAAAAGCCTCTTTTTCAGACAATTTATGACGAAGTATGTAATATTCAATTTTCACTCCGGAGGCAATAATATCACGAATCAAATTCAATTTTAAAGACTCATCATCTTCTTGAAGAGCCGCCTTACAATGTTGAAACACTCTATTTCCACAACCCTTCCCGATATAAAATATCTTATTATTTCGAGGGTCTATCAATGAATAGACATAAAAGCCTAATTCTTCTATAACCTTATCGCTAAATTTATCCATCTATAATTTATATTCTTTTTCTCACAAAAGAAAACTCCAACCGAGAGGGGAAATTATTTTTTCTTGCGCCAACGCAGCTGCTTGCGCACAGGGCTATCTTTTTTGAACATATCGTTGTCGATAATGACCCGGAAGGTGATGAGCTGTTGCGAACACCACTTCACACCGTCGTAATGATGCACCGACGATACTTTGAGGTCGAACTTTTCGTTCTGGAACGGGTGCCAATAGGCTTCGAGACGGTTGTAAACATCGTCGCGCGTGCGGTAAAAGGCCGAGCCGGTATAGAGACTCGACGCATAGCTCTCGTAATAGGGCATGAGACAACCTCCCATATACAGGGTATTGTAGAGTCCCAACTTGAACTTCTCGACACGGGCTTCGACCTGCACGCCGTGGGGCTTGACGTAGTGGCCTACGTAGGTACGGTCGTTCTGCACGGCCTGCAACCAGCCGGCACTCAATTTGAGCTTGTCGAACCATAAACGGCCACCCAGGTCGACTCCTACCCGCGGATAGAGCCAAATGTTGTCGACCACGCCGCCATCGACACTGGTACCGGCGTGGTGGTGCATCATCAACTCATATTCACCGTAAAGCCACGAGAGCGGATAGTAGCGACCCGAGGTATAAACGATGAAACGCTCGCGGGTCGTTGCGGTCTGATGTCCGTCCCAATCGCAAAAGACCTCGATATAGTTCTTGTCGTCGGGTATATACTGCAAGAGCAGTCCGTCGATGGTATTGTCGAAAAACTTGATGGAGTCGCAGAAGAAGGCTTCGCTCCCGCCCTTTACCTGCCGGCGGGGTATGATACCGGCCGATACATTGAAGCGACTGTCGCGGTAATTGTAGAAAAACAGGAAGTTGACGTCCATATCACAGGTAGGCGCGCCAAAATTGCGCAAGGCACTCACTCCCACCTGTATCGAGTTTCCCCGCCAGCCGAGCCCTACCAGCGGATTGATATATCCTCCGAATATCGTCTGCGGCCAGTTGTATTTACTCTTTCCATACTCTCTGTTGTCGAACGTCATGTCGACATCGACACTCCACAAAAACTCTTGGGCCGACAGCGAGGCCGACAGCAGAATTCCGAGCATCAGGAATCCTATTTTCCGAGGAAATCTCATTTTCTGTAATTTTTGAACCGGTACAAAAATACGACAAATTCATAAAGAAATGCCCATATTCAACTATTTTGGCACACGTTTTCTGGCGTTTTCAGCGGGAATATTGTTCGATTTATCTTCGGCTTTCATTCTTTTTCCAGATGACAGGAAGCGGCCCGAAAAAGTCAACGGCGAAATCTTCGCTTTCTCCCCCGCCTCTGCTCCCGGCTTTCGCTATCTTTTCAGAAGAGAGGAGGCGCCTCGGCATAGTCAACGGCGAAATCTTCGCTTTCGCCTTGCCTCTGCTCTCGGCTTTCACTATCTTTGCCCCCGTTTTTTCGGAATAGTTCTATATGGCATCAATTTTCAGAAGATACGCTCCGCACTACCGCTCGTTGCTGGTCATGGGGGTTCCTATCATGGTGGGACAACTGGGTATCATTCTCACCGGCTTTGTCGACAATATCATGGTGGGACATCACACCACCGAAGAGCTGTCGGCAGCCTCCTTTGTGAACAACATCTTCATGCTGCCACTCATGTTTGCCACCGGTTTTGCCATGGGCATCACCCCTCTTATCGGCGAACAGACGGGCCGCAACGAATTGCTCCGTGCCGGACAGACTTTCCGTTACGGGCTATACGCCAACGCCATACTGGCCGTCATACTCATCGGCATTATGGGCACGCTATACTTCTTTCTCGACCGCTTGGGTCTCCCGGCGGAACTGCTGCCGCTGATGCGCCCCTACTACCTGCTTCATCTCGTGGGGCTGATTCCGGTACTGCTCTTCAACGCATTCAAGCATTTTGCCGACGGGACGACCGACACGCTCACCCCCATGTTCATATTGCTTGCCAGCAACCTGCTGAACATCATAGGCAATGCCCTTCTTATCTACGGATATGCCGGCTTTCCCGAATGGGGTCTTTTCGGAGCCGGTGTGTCGACTCTCATCGCCCGCATATTCACCATCGCAGCCGGGTGGGGCATATTTCTGTACCGGAAGCGTTACCGCCGTTTCCGCTCGGGCTTTTTCCGCCTCCCTGCCGACAGACGCCTCTACCGGCCTATACTCACCATGGGTATCCCCGTGGCTCTGCAACTGGGCATGGAGACGGGCTCGTTCAGCCTGAGCGTCATCTTCATCGGCTGGATAGGCAGCACGGCTCTCGCCGCACACCAGGCCGCCGTAACCTTCTCTACCATCGGATTCCTGCTCTATTCGGGTATCGGTGCCGCCATCACCATCGGGGTGAGTAACGCTCGCGGCAGCAACCGCGCGCACGAAATAAGGCCCATCGTCACAGCGGGTATCCACATCGTACTTGCTCTTATTCTGGTCGTTACTTCGGTCATGTTCTTTACCCGCCAGTACATCGGGTACATCTTTACCGACTCGTCCGAGGTGGCTCTGCTCGTATCGGCCATCATCATTCCCATGATGGTGTACCAACTGGGCGACGGCATGCAGATTTCGCTCGCCGGCGCACTGCGCGGACTCGGTGTGGTGAAGCCCATGGTGTGGATAGCCTTTGTCAGCTATTTCGTCGTGAGCCTGCCGGCCTCATACCTCTTTGCCTTTGTGTGCAACGGTGGAGCCCCGGGCGTGTGGTGGGGCTACCCCGTAGGGCTCTCTTGCGCAGCATTGCTCTTTTTCCGGCAATTCAGGTCGAACAGCGCACCGGCTTCACAGGTTTAGTCACGAAGCCTTTGCCCCACTCCTTGCACGACCGTCTTTTCCTTCGTCATATCAACCGGAGACGAAGGGCATAACTATTCGTCGGGCCTATTTCTTGCGGTTTTTCAACTTCATCGCCTCCCGGCGCTTGGCTGCATTGAAATTGGGATTATACGACGAAACCTTCGTCTTTCGCCCGGCTTCCCGCTCAGAGACATCGCGGCAGCGGGCAGCGGCTCCCGGGCCATAGAGTTTTACCAGCAAATCTTCCCGTCCCATGCGACGCAACGCCTGCTCAATACCCCGTCGGGCCTCGGGCTTGTACCAGAAAAAGAACTGCCGTTGCGCCAGTTTCTCTTCGGCGGTGTGTGCTGTATAGACCCGCTCTCCCGTATGGGGGTCATACCCCGTATAATACATCTCGGTGGCCAGGGTCATGGGCGTAGGAGTAAAGTCCTGCACCTGTTCGAGATGGAAGTGCAGACTCTTGGTAATAGCCGCCAGCTCGGCCATGTCGGCTGCTTCGCAGGCAGGGTGGCTCGAAATGAAATAGGGTATCAGCTGCTGGTTCAGCCCCTCCTCCCGGTTGATGCGTTCGAAAATCGTGCGGAACTGCTCAAAGAAACCAAAACCGGGTTTGCGCATACAGTAAAGTACCCGCGAAGAGGTGTGTTCGGGGGCCACTTTGAGACGGCCCGACACATGACGGGTTATCAACTCACGGGTGTACTCCCGCGAAGCCGCATTGAGAGCTTCGTCGTCGTTGCGGTGCAGCAGCAGGTCGTAGCGTACGCCACTGCCTATAAAAGAGCGTTTTATCCCGGCCTTGGCATCGACCGCCCGGTAGAGATGCAACAGCGGACGGTGGTCAACCTGCATATTGGGGCACACCGAAGGCCACAGGCACGAGGGGCGCTTGCACACCCGGCACGCCTGCGGTTTCTTGCCCGTCATGCGGTACATGTTGGCCGACGGGCCTCCCAGGTCGCTGATGTAGCCCTTGAAGCCGGGCATGGCAATAATACGGTCGACTTCGCGCAAGACCGAGGCTTCGGAGCGCGACGATATGTATTTGCCCTGATGGGCCGAGATGGTACAAAAAGCACAACCGCCGAAACAGCCCCGGTGCAAGGTTACCGAAAACTTTATCATCTCAAAAGCCGGTATGGTCTTGTCTTTGTAGCGCGGGTGAGGCAATCGGGTGTATGGCAGGTCATATATGGCATCGAGCTCTTCGCCGGTAAGCGGCGGGAAGGGCGGATTTATTTTCAGGGCCTTGTCGCCGCAGCGCTGCCACAGCAGACGGGCCGTATAGCGGTTGGACTCCTCCTCGACCAGGCGGAAATTGCGGGCCTGCACCTTCTTTCTGCGCAGGCACTCCTCGTGCGAAGCAAGAATACAATGGTGGTCCGACTCCTTTTCGTCGGGCAGTTCCGAAGCATCGAGGGCAACAACCGTCTGGGGAATGTCGTGCAGGGCAGCGAGAGGTTCGCCGGCCTGCAAACGGCGGGCTATCGTACACATCGTCTGCTCGCCCATGCCATACGAGAGAATATCGGCACCGCTCTCGATAAGAATACTCGGCCGCAAAGCGTCCTGCCAATAGTCGTAATGGGTAACGCGACGCAGAGAAGCCTCAATACCCCCTATCACCACAGGAACGTCGGGATAAAGCTGTTTGAGTATGCGGGTATAGACGATGGTCGGATAGTCGGGACGCATGCCGGCACGACCGTCGGGCGTATAGGCATCGTCGGAACGTAACCGCTTGTTGGCGGTGTAATGGTTGACCATCGAATCCATGGCTCCGGCCGATACGCCGAAAAAGAGACGTGGACGGCCCAACTTCTTGAAATCACGCAGGTCGTCGCGCCAGTTGGGCTGAGGCACAATGGCCACACGCAGCCCCTCGGCTTCCAGCACACGGCCGATAACCGCCACGCCGAACGAGGGGTGATCGACATAGGCGTCGCCCGAGAAGAGAATCACATCGACCCATTCCCAGCCGCGCTGTTCCAGTTCCTTGCGGGTAGTGGGCAACCAGGAGTGCTTATCGGTAAGGGGTGCTTGCATATCTATTTCTGATTATAAAGGTCTTCGAGTTTCAACAGTTCGTCGCGCAGGCGGGCCGCCTCGATAAACTCCATGTTTTTGGCGGCTGCCACCATCTGGCGGCGGACATTCTCCATATTCTTTTTCAACTGCTCCTTGCTCATATAGGGAACAACGGGGTCGGCCGCCAAAGATACGTGCATCGTATCGAATTCCTCGGCGTAGGTGGGTTGCGTAGAGGGCTTGCCTTTCGGGGCCGGTGAAGCAGCCGCCTCGGCCGACTCCTCGCTACGGACCAGTGCCGTATTATAGGCTTTGCGTATGGCCTGCGGTGTAATGTGGTGAGCCTCGTTGTAGGCCAACTGTTTCTCACGCCGGCGGTTGGTCTCGTCGATGGTCTGCTGCATACTCTCGGTAATGCGGTCGGCATACATGATGACACGACCGTTGAGATTACGGGCCGCCCGACCGGCCGTCTGGGTAAGCGAACGGTGCGACCGCAGGAAACCCTCCTTGTCGGCATCGAGTATTGCCACCAGAGAAACCTCGGGCAGGTCGAGCCCCTCACGCAGCAGGTTCACCCCGATAAGTACATCATACACCCCCTTGCGCAGGTCGTCGATAATCTGTATGCGGTCGAGTGTGTCGACATCGGAATGGATATAGTTACAATGAATGTCCAGACGGAGCAGGTAGGCATTCAGCTCTTCGGCCATGCGCTTGGTCAGTGTCGTAACCAGTACCCGCTCGTTGCGTTCGATGCGCTGCTGAATCTCTTCGAGCAGGTCGTCGATCTGGTTGAGACTGGGTCGCACCTCGATAACGGGGTCGAGCAACCCCGTGGGACGTATGACCTGCTCTACAACCACACCCTCGCTACGCATCAGCTCATAGTCGGCCGGCGTGGCACTCACATAGATGACCTGCGGCACAAGAGCCTCAAACTCGGCAAAGGTCAGCGGGCGGTTATCGATAGCTGCCGGCAGACGGAAGCCGTATTCCACCAGATTGACCTTACGGGAATTGTCGCCCCCATACATGGCGCGTATCTGTGGCACGGTAACATGGCTCTCGTCGATAATCACCAGAAAATCCTTCGGGAAATAATCGAGCAGGCAGAAGGGCCTCGTACCCGGCAGACGACCGTCGAAATAGCGGGAATAGTTCTCTATGCCCGAACAGTAGCCCACCTCCTTTATCATTTCAAGGTCATAGGTAACCCGTTCGTAGATGCGCTTGGCTTCGAGTTCCTTGCCGATAGACTTGAAAAACTCTACCTGCTTTCCCAAGTCGAGCGTTATTTCGTCGACGGCCCGGTTGATGCGCTCCTTGGTCGTCACAAATATATTGGCCGGATAAATATTATAGCAGTCAAAGCGCGAAATCGTATGACCGGTAGAGGGGTCGACGCTCTCTATGGAATCAATTTCGTCGCCCCAAAACGTTACCCGCACTATCTCGTCCTGATAGGCCGGATAGACATCGACCGTATCGCCCTTTACCCGGAAATTGCCACGGTGCAGGTCGACCTCGTTACGCGAATAAAGCCCGTCGACCAGTCGCCGCAGAAAATCGTTACGCTCCATACGGTCGCCCACCTTCACCTCAATCATGTTGCTGTGGAAATCCTCAGGGTTACCGATACCGTAAAGGCACGATACCGACGAAACGACAATGATATCTTTCCGTCCCGACAAAAGCGATGAAGTGGCCGAGAGGCGCAACCGGTCTATCTCTTCGTTGATAGCCAAATCTTTCTCGATATAGGTGTCGGTCGTCGGGATATAGGCTTCGGGCTGATAATAGTCGTAATACGAAACAAAATACTCGACGGCGTTATCGGGAAAGAAATTTTTGAATTCGCTGTAAAGCTGAGCGGCCAAGGTCTTGTTGTGGCTGAGTATGAGTGTCGGTTTCTGCACCCGCTCTATCACATTAGCCATCGTGAAGGTCTTTCCCGACCCGGTAACACCGAGAAGGGTCTGGGCCGGCACTCCCTCGACAACACCGCGCGAAAGCTCGGCAATGGCTTCGGGCTGGTCGCCGGTGGGGGCATAAGGAGAAACGATTTTAAAGGGCATCGTCAGAAAAATTTAATAGCAGCAAAGGTAAAAAAAAGTCCCATCTTTACACAGCATCACAAGAAGAATTAAAATGTGGAGCAAAAAGAGTCTCATATCTAAAAAGAGTGAGATTATCCGTTAAATTTCTCTTTTTTACTTTCATAATTCTCTTGCTTTACCTAACTTTGCACCGATATTTGTACCCGTATGAAAAAGAAAGCGGTTTATTTGTTCCTCCTTCTGTTGATTTGCTGCTCGTGCGGCGAATATTACAAGATACAGAAAAGTACCGACTTGGACGCCCGATACCAATACGCCAAAAAGTGCTTTGACAACGGGAAATACAACCGCGCCTATACCTTACTGGAAGATTTGGTAGCCGTATTCAAAGGCACCGACAAAGGCGAAGAGTCGCTCTATCTACTGGCCCTCAGCCACTTCATGGCCAAAAACTACGACACGGCAGGCGACTATTTTGCCACCTACTACCGCAGCTATCCCAAAGGTGAATATACCGAACGGGCCCGCTACTATTCGGGACTGAGTTATTACAACGACTCTCCCGATCCCCGGCTCGACCAGTCGATTACCTACAAAGGCATCGAAGAGTTGCAGATGTATCTCGACTACTACCCCCGGGGCGAAAAGGTGAAAGAGGCCGAAGAGATGATTGTCAACCTGCAAGAGAAACTGGCCGAGAAAGAGTTATTGAATGCCACGACCTACTTCAACATAGGGAACTATTTGGGACGGAACTATTTCGAATCGGCCGTCATTACGGCTCAGAACGCCTTGAAGTCATATCCCTATACCCAAAAGAAAGAGGAGTTTCTCATGCTCATCTTGCGGGCACGTTTCCAGGAAGCCGAAGAGAGTATCCGCGAGAAGAAAGGCGACCGATACAGAAATACGATAGACGAGTACTATGCCTACATCAATGAATTTCCCAACGGAAAATTCAAGAAAGAGGCCGACAATATCTTCAACAAGGCCAGCAAGTATATCGACAACGCAGAATAAAAACAAACCGAAATAAAAAATGGACTACAAAAAAACCAACGCACCGACCAATACCGTAACCCGCGACATCATCGCTCTGTCGAGCGACACGGGCAACGTCTACGAAACGTTACGCATTATCGGCAAACGTGCCAATCAGATAAGCGTAGAGATGAAAAACGACTTGGAGAAGAAGTTGCAAGAGTTTGCTTCGTACAACGACAATCTCGAAGAGGTTTTTGAAAATCGGGAACAAATCGAGATTTCCCGCTACTACGAGAAACTGCCCAAACCTACCCTTATCGCCACCCAGGAATATCTCGAAGGAAAAATCTACTACAAAAATCCGACGAAAGAAAAAGAGGAACTTTAAACGGTTCACCCACATACACAAAAAACGGGGCGGAATGAAATTCATTCCGCCCCGTTTTCATATCGTATATCCTGCACTCAACGACGCTTAGACAAAACAACATCGTCGATACAGGCCCAGGCTCCGGCACGGGCATTGGCATAGAAACCTATCTCCACCTTTCCGTCTTTCACCTTCACCCGCTTTATGGTTATCTTTTTCCACGCTGCCGACTCCCCCTTGATGCGACAGGCATAACGGCGGTCGCCACTCTCGGCATACATTTCAAAGCGGTCGAATCCGTCGCTATGCTTCAACCGCGCTTCGAGCGTATAGACCCCGTCGGGCAGCGACACATAGGGAGTCGAAGCTATCGTCTGGAAAACGCGCCGTTCAAAATCGACCTTATCGCTCATGTACAGCGACTTCTCACCAATTACCGTTTTACGGTCATCGGCCGTATTCTCATAATTCAGGCGGGGAGAGTCGTCGTCGCCCACCTTCACGGCATTTCCCTTCACCACCTCGGTAGTCCACCCCAGCAGAAAATCCTGCACCGGCTTGGCCGGACAAGGAATAGGCCGGCGGTCGGCCTCGAAACTGCCGTTCTTCACATAATTATTCTCCTCGGCCACCCGCCACTCACCTGTCTCGGCATTGAGATACCAGGCATTCAGAGAGTTGAAGTAAGGTTCCTTACCATCGAACGAGAGAGGACACCACTGGTTATACCCCAAACCGTTCCCGGCAAAATCGGCCCAGCGGTCGCCGCAATAAAGCGCCGTCTCCTGATGCGTACCGCGCAGCGTATAGAAAAATCCCGTCTGGGTAATATGCGCATAGTCATCGGCACAACCGGACATAATCTGCATATCGTTTACAGGTTCATACGGGCCACGTATGTCGTCGGCTACCAGGTAGTAGGCAAATGAAGAGTCCCACCCGTAAAGATTCGAGGCACACATGTAATAACGACCCTTATACTTGAAAAGGCAGTTGCCTTCACGACCGGCACCTTTGAATACCTGTGTGCAATCGAGCAGGTCGACCCGACCGTCGCGCACTCCTATCTCCGACACATAGATGCGGTTGCGTCCGCGACCGTAGGAGTAGATAAGATAGGACTTGCCGGTATCTTCATCGACAAAAACCGTCTGGTCGCCGGTATTGGGCGTACCGATAATCTTCTCCATCGTAATGCGGCGATGCCAGGTAAAATGGCCGTCGGGCTTGTCGGAGAGAGCAAACAGCACCCCGTTATCGTGCTGCACCAGCAGCACATACTTGTTCCACTCGGGCAGATAAGCCACGCCCATGCGTCCTACCCAGCCAGCTCGGCCGTATTTGTCGACCTCCTCTCGGGTGAGAACGTCGCCCACGAAGGTCCAGTCGACCAGATTGTCAGACCGGTAACAGGTTACCGCCTCGAACGTACAGCGCGGCCAGGTAACCGACGGGTCTTCGCGATAACGTGCGGCCTCGGCATAACGCACTCCGTACCAATAATAATGCATCTCGCCGGTCTCGGCATCGGGGTAACGGAAAATACCCCCGCCCTGGCTGTATATGGGACGACCGTCGACGGTATCCCAAAAGATGTCATTCACGATTTTCTTTTCTTCGCCGCGAGAATGGGCATCTCGCTCACCCGCCGCTATCGGGCTCAACGCCAGACAGAGGGCTAGTGTCAAAAATAATTTGAGAGGCATAATGATTGAATTTGTATCTATAATTTCACTTTCTGCATTTGAGGTTCACTCTCGTTGTGCTGACGGTCGACGGCCGTTACCACATAAACACACCGGCTCGACCCGTCGCGGAAAGGCAAGCGGTAACGGGTATCCCGCACCGTAGCGACCAATGCCCGGGTATTGTCGAGATCGACCGCATCTTCATCGTCGAACCGATATACGCAATAGTAGGCCGCCTGCTGCATCACATCGCGCGTCTTGTCGGCTTTCCATTCGAGATAAAAACCATCGGGACACCAACGGGTGTGCAATTTTTTCACAGCCTTGGGCGCCTTGTCGTCGATGTAGGTATAGGCAGGGATAAGCGCCGGTGCCGAGAAATAGTCGCGCCGCAACTCGTCGGCAGCCCCTTTGTAATTGTCGACAAGCGGATAACCCGACCAGAAACATACACCCGAGATGCGGCCGAGATAACGCGAAAGAACCATCTTATACCCCAGCTGCGAACGGAGCGGTGAGACTCCGGCGGCATCGAGCGAACGGCAGACGTCCTGTCCGATGTAAAGATGACAACTGCCGGGGACACTCCGGTTCCACCATCGGACCAGTTCTTCGTAACAGGCGGCCTTGTGGCCTACCTCCCAGTAAAGCTGCGGAATGAGATAGTCAATCCAGCCGTTGCGTGCCCACAACAGCACATCGGCATAGAGGTCGTCGTAGTTTTGCAGGCCGCAGGTCACACTGCCGTCGGGCGAGGTGGTATTGTTGCGGTATATGCCAAACGGACTGATTCCGAACCGCACCCAGGGTTTGCGCCGCTTGATGTCGCGGGAAAGTTGAGCGATAAGCGTGTCGACATTGCTGCGCCGCCACTCGTCGAGCGGGAGGCCGTTGCCATACAGGGCATAGCTGGTGGTATCGGGAAATGGTACCCCGTCGATGGGATAGGGATAGAAATAGTCGTCCATGTGTATGGCGTCGATGTCGTAACGGGCCACGATGTCGTCGACGACCCTCCCGATAAAGGCCCGCGAACCGGGCATTCCGGGGTCGAACAGCAACTGGCGTCCGTACTCGACAAACCACTCGGGGTGCCGGTAATAGATGTGCGACGAGTCGAGAGCGACGGCCGTGTTGCACTGCGCCCGATAGGGATTGATCCAGGCGTGAAACTCGATATTGCGACTGTGGCATTTCTCGATGAGGGCCGCCATAGGATCCCAGCCGTTCTCGGGCGCACGACCCTGCTCGCCGGTAAGGAAACGGCTCCACGGCTCTATTTCGGAACGGTAGAAGGCATCGGACTCGGGCCTTATCTGGAAAAGCAGCGCATTGATGCCCGTATGCTGCAAGGTATCGAGCAACGTATCAAAATAGGCACACATCCGGGCCGAATCCATTTCGGCATACTGGGGCTGATAGACGATCTGTATCCAAGCTCCACGGAATTCCCGCTTGGGTCTCTCCTGAGCCGGAAGAACAGATGCAAAAGTGATAAGAAAAGGTATCAGAAATAAGATGGAACGCATCATTCAAAAGCAATTTTCGGACAAATGTAAAGTTTTTGAGGGAAAACAGAAAACAGGCGGGCCGCTTTTTGAGAAGCGGCCCGCCATATATTCGGGAGCTATTCACCCAACATCTGCAAAATGTTAAGGTCATTCGTCCATCGAATTACACTCAATTTCATCTATTCGACCGCACTCAACACATACAGTTCGCCGGGCACCGTAGTGATGTCGTAATAGTAGACGGGTGTGGCCGGCACCACCGTATTGATGGGAGCTTCGGGCGAAATGAGCGGACGGCGCACCAACTGGGGTTCAAGCAAGAGACCCGGTGCCTCGTCCGTCGATTGGAGGGCTTTCAGCGCAATGCCGTTGCAGGCCAAGGGTACAGCCGAACGCACACGCAACGTGCCGCCGATGGTGGAACGGATGTGTGCCTTGTCGAGCGTACCGTTGCTCCACGACATCTCTTCGAGAGTAAAACCGCCCCGACAGCGCAGCCCCTTTACCGTACCTGTGCGCCACACATCGGGCAAGGCAGGCAAGAGATGCACCGCTCCGGCATGGCTCTGCACCAGCATCTCGGCAATACCGGCCGTGCAACCGAAGTTTCCATCGATTTGGAAAGGCGGGTGGGCATCGAACAGATTGGGATAAGTACCGCCGTTCTGTCCGCTCTCGTCGGTCGTAGGACGTATCTGCTCGGTAATGAGTTTATAGGCGTGATTGCCATCGAGCAAGCGGGCCCAGAAGCAGACCTTCCACCCCATCGACCAGCCGGTCGAGTGGTCGCCACGGCCATAAAGCGTTTTCTTGGCTGCCTCCATGAGTACCGGGGTATTGTAGGTAATCTGTCTACCCGGGTAGAGTCCCCACAGATGCGATACATGGCGGTGCCGGTCGCGCGGATTGTCCCAGTCGTCGAGCCACTCCTGCAACTGTCCCCAACGGCCCACCTGCATGGGGGCCAACTGCGAAACTACCGTGCGCAGCGTATCGACAAAGAGACTCTCCTCACCCATCGCCTTCGCGGCGTCGATGGTATTGGAGAAAAGGTCGTATACCATCTGATTGTCCATCGTAGCACCGGCTACAATGACAAACGAACGTTTGCCGTTGACCGACGGTGCATTTTCGGGTGAATATGAGGGGGCCACCACCAGCCAGTTGTTGCGGGGTTCCCGCACTAGGAAGTCGATATAAAACTCACAGGCACTTTTCATCAGGGGATAGACCTCACTCAGGTAAGAGCTGTCGCCCGAGAAGAGATAGCGGTCCCACAGATGCTGGCAGAACCAGGCATTGCACGTGGGCCACACGCCATAACGGGGGCCGTCGACCGCACCGGTCGATGCCCATATATCGGTATTGTGATGGAGCGTCCAGCCGCGACAGCCATACATGGCAGCCGACTGCCGGCCCTGCTCGGCAACCCGCCGCACAAGGTCGAGGAAAGGTTCGTGCATCTCGGCCAGATTGGTCACCTCGGCCGGCCAGTAATTCATCTCGACATTGATGTCGGTGGTATATTTTCCGTCCCAGGGAGCCCGCAACTTATAGTTCCAAATACCTTGCAGGTTGGCGGCCTGTCCACCGGGCTGCGAGCTGCTTATCAGCAGGTAACGGCCAAACTGAAAATATAGCGCAGCCAGTTGGGGGTCGAAATTCTTTTCAAACTCCCGCACCCGCACGTCGGTAGGCTTGGCAGCCTGCGCATTCTCGCCCAGGTCGAGCGACACGCGGTCGAAATAGTTGCGATACAAGGCCGTGTGATTCTGTATGGCCTTGTCGTACTTCCGACCGGCATTTTTGAGATATGAATAGGCCTTCTTCTCGGCATTGCCCGAGACATCTTTGTAGTTGACAAAATTGGTCCCCACCGAAACATAGAGTGTTACCTCATCGGCTCCGGCGACACGCAACAGCGTGTCGCCCACCATCTCGCAACGGCCGCCCTTACGGTCGATACGGGTCAAGGTCGTGAAACGCACTTTTCCCTCGATGCCTTCGTGGTCGTTGGCCCGGGCGTCGAGTCGCAGAATATTGCGTCCCTCGACCGTGCGGGTACACTCTTTATAAGGAGTGGAATAGTGTGCCGAGAAGGAAATCTTTCCTTTTGCCGATGCCGTGAGCCGGACAATGAACAACTGGTCGGCAAACGAAGTAAATGCCTCACGGCAATAGGTTACCCCGCCGGCCTTGAAACGTGTCGTAGCCACGGCACGGGCAATATCGAGTTCGCGGTAATAATCGGAGTAGCCGTCGACACCCTCAAAATCGAGATGCAACGAACCGACAGTCTGATAAGGCATACCGTTGGCACCCGAGGGTGAGCAGATGGCAGGGCCGCACAACTCCTGAGCCTTCATGTTCTCGCCGGCAAAGATGAGGCGGCGTATCTCACCGAGAGCCTCCTTGGCCTTGGGGTTGGTGTTGTTGTAGGGTGAACCACCCCAAATCGTCTCCTCGTTCAGCTGGAACTGTTCATGTACGGGGTCGCCAAATACCATGGCACCCAACCGGCCGTTTCCCAAAGGCAAGGCCTCGACCCAGAGGCGGGCCGGCTGCTCATACCACAACTTCATGGCATTATCGGCCACAGCCTGAACCCAGGCCGTACCACAAAGAAGCAGAGACAAGCAAATGTGTTTCATCTTCATATCTGATCGTTTTTCATGTTTGTATACAAATGTACCCTATAAAAACAGAGTGGCCAAACATCGGTCAAAAAATACACGACTTTGCAACATTTCTGTACAGAAGCGTCTGTCCTAAAAAAAATGTACAGCCGACAGCCATACAAAAAGCCTGAAAGTTTCAAAATCGTATGGTCGTTTCGGTTTCGGATTTGCTGTTTTTTAACTACTTTTGCAACCGGATAATCAGAAGTCTCCGGCAAAGGCACCAACGATAGTTTGGCATTGCCGGCTCCTTGCATTATCTTTGCAAACAAATTTTTAAGAAACGCAAGACAATGGATATTGCAACGAAGTACAACCCGGCCGATGTCGAAGGCAAGTGGTATGAATACTGGCTGAAAAACGGCTATTTCAAGTCGAAACCCGATGGTCGCGAACCCTATACGATTGTTATCCCGCCACCCAATGTTACAGGTGTACTGCACATGGGACACATGCTCAACAACACCATACAGGACATTCTCGTGCGCCGCGCCCGCATGACCGGCAAGAATGCCTGCTGGGTACCGGGCACCGACCACGCATCGATTGCCACCGAGGCCAAGGTGGTGAACAAGTTGGCTTCGCAAGGTATCAAGAAGAGCGACCTCTCCCGTGAGGAATTTCTCAAACACGCCTGGGACTGGACCGAGACGCACGGCGGCATCATTCTGAAACAGCTGCGCCGCCTGGGTGCCTCATGCGACTGGGACCGCACCTCCTTCACCATGGACGAGACCCGCAGCCGCAGCGTCATCAAGGTATTTGTCGACCTTTTCAACAAGGGACTCATCTACCGCGGCGTGCGCATGGTAAACTGGGACCCGAAGGCGCTCACCGCCCTCTCCGACGAAGAGGTTATCTATAAAGAAGAACACAGCAAGTTCTACTACCTCCGCTACATGATAGAGGGTGAGGCCGACAAATACATCATCGTGGCCACCACCCGTCCCGAAACCATACTGGGCGATACGGCCGTGTGTGTCAACCCCAACGACCCGCGCTACGGCTACCTCAAAGGCAAACGGGTCATCGTACCTCTGGTAGGCCGCTCCGTGCCCATCATCATGGACGACTATGTCGACATCGAATTCGGTACCGGCTGTCTGAAAGTAACCCCCGCCCACGATGTCAACGACTATATGCTGGGCGAGAAATACAACCTGCCGGTCATCGATATTTTCAACGACAACGGCACCATCAGCGAAGCCGGCGGCATGTATGTAGGCCAAGACCGCTTCGACGTGCGCCGGCAAATTGCCGTAGACCTTGAAAAGGCCGGTCTGCTCGAAAAGGTCGAAGACTATAACAACAAGGTGGGATACTCCGAACGTACCAACGTCGTTATCGAGCCCAAACTTTCGATGCAATGGTTCCTCAAAATGGAACACCTCGCCCAAATCGCCCTCAAACCGGTTATGGACGACGACATCAAGTTCTACCCCGCCAAATACAAAAATACCTACCGTCACTGGATGGAGAACATCAAAGACTGGTGTATCTCGCGCCAACTGTGGTGGGGACACCGCATACCGGCCTACTTCCTGCCCGAAGGCGGTTATGTCGTAGCCGAAACTGCCGAAGAGGCTCTGAAACTGGCCCGCGAGAAGAGTGGCAACGCCGCCCTCACGCTCGACGACCTGCGTCAGGACGAGGACTGCCTCGACACGTGGTTCTCATCGTGGTTGTGGCCCATCTCCCTCTTCGACGGCATCAACAACCCCGGCAACGAAGAGATACGCTACTACTACCCCACGACCGACCTCGTTACCGGTCCCGACATCATCTTCTTCTGGGTGGCCCGCATGATTATGGCCGGCTACGAATACGAAGGCCAGATGCCCTTCAAGAACGTCTATTTCACAGGTATCGTGCGCGACAAGATAGGCCGCAAGATGTCAAAGTCGCTCGGCAACTCGCCCGACCCCATCGAACTCATCGACCGATACGGAGCCGACGGTGTGCGCATGGGCATGATGCTCTCGGCACCGGCCGGAAACGACATACTCTTCGACGATGCCCTGTGTGAGCAAGGCCGCAATTTCAACAACAAGATATGGAACGCCTTCCGCCTGGTCAAAGGCTGGACGGTCGACGACAACCTGCCGCAGCCCGAGTCGGCCCGCATCGCTACCGAATGGTTTGCCTCCATGCTCAACCGGGTCAACGCCGAAATGGCCGATCTCTTCACCAAATACCGTATCTCCGAAGCCCTGATGGCAGTGTACAAACTCTTCTGGGACGAGTTCTCCTCGTGGTATCTCGAAATGATAAAACCGGGCTACCAGCAACCCATCGACCGCAAGAGCTACGACGCTACCCTCGGATTCTTCGACGCACTGCTCAAACTGCTCCACCCCTTCATGCCCTTCATTACCGAAGAGTTGTGGCAACACCTCTATGACCGCAAAGAGGGCGAAAGCATCATGATAGAACAAATCCCCGCTGCGGGTACCATCGACAGCGACCTGCTTGCCGCCATCGAGAGAGCCAAAGAAATCATCGCCGGTGTGCGCACGGTACGGTTGCAGAAAAACATTCCCAACAAGGAACCGCTGACCCTGCAAGCTGTCGGCTCGCACGATAACCGCTGCGATGCCATCATCACCAAACTGGGCAACCTCTCGGCCATAGAGACAGTGACGGCAAAAGCTGCCACCGCCGCTTCGTTCATGGTAGGAACCACCGAGTATGCCGTACCGCTGGGCAACAACATCGACGTGGAAGCCGAGATAAAGAAACTCGAAGAGGAGTTGAACTACCAGCAAGGTTTCTTGCGTTCGGTGCTGGCCAAGCTGGGCAACGAACGCTTCGTCAACAACGCCCCCGCCAAAGTGGTGGAGATGGAGCGAAAGAAACAGGCCGATGCCGAGAGCAAAATCAAGTCGCTCGAAGAGAGCATCGCCGCCCTCAAAAAATAAAAGACTTTCTATAGATCAAGCGCGGTTGCCCATTAGGACAACCGCGCATTTTATATTATGGAGATCGGTCTATAACGCTGTATGAAAGTTATGAGTTTTCCTATTTCTCATACATACCTGATACAGTTATTTTACTTCGACTTTACGACCAGAAGCTTTACGGTAGTTTTCTTTTTCTTTGATTTTGGTTTTCATTTTTACCAGCAAATAGGGATCATCTTCTTTATCCTCTTTTACGCCTTTGAAGAATCCTTTCATTTTACCTAGCATATTATCTTTCTTGGCCTTGAATTTACTGCCTTTCAAACTTTCTACACCTTTCCACTCTACAATATATACTGAATTACCATAAACAACTGCATGTTGCTCGGGATCATCGTACATAAGATAAATGCGTTGCTCGTCCCCAGGCTTCATTTGTTTAAAACGGAGACAGTTATCATTATCAACTTCAAATGCTATATGATAAATTTTATAACCGTCCTTTTCTTCTGTTTTCAGAAGTGCCCCCATTGTACTAGTAGTTATTTGTATAATATCTTTATTTTCCGTGATTTTTATGGAACCTTTTTCAGATACTTTACCAATTATGTCAGGGTCTTCGGTTCTTGATAAAACAATATTAGTTGATACATAATATTGGAAATTTTTTATCTCTCCTACTTGTGACGCATACCTATCAATTTTTTTTGTCATAGGTTTGGTCGAAGAACAGCTAAATTGCACAAACGATAGAACAAGCAACACAAACAGACTCCCAAAAAGTTTTGCCACGCACTTTTTTTTTACATGTTTTTCCATAATTACATTTTTTTATACGCCTACTCTTAAACGGGTTTTCGGCATCGCCCATTGCATACATTTAAAATATTTACTGAAAATACGCAACAAAAATACCTATTTATATTTAATATACAAACTGACAATAAACTATTTTTTTCTACAAAACACATTAATCTGAATAAATTAATAGTTTGAAGAGCTATCCTTCAAAAGCAACTCTAAAAACACAGAAACACGATACACTCTCTCCCAATAATGGCTACACTCGCAGCAAATAATCACTTTACATTTCAAATGAATAATTGAAACTGCAAGTCCATAGATCCTCACATATATTTCAGATTAAGAAGATTTAGTAAAAAAAAACTCCGACAAGCTGGTTGTCAGAGTTTTTATGCATTTAACTCGCGGGTAAAAAGGATTCCACCCACAACAAAGAAACATGTTTAGTCGCGGCGGTAGTAGGTCATGTCGTTGATATCGAACGACTGAATAAAGGCGGCATTCTTGCGCACTTCGGCTTCGGCATAACGGGTATAGACCTCGGTCGATGTGCGGAACGACTCGTTGCGTTCGGTATCGAGTATGAGCAGATGGGCCATGATGATGTGTCCGGCCATCTCGACCATGCGACGGGCATGGAAGTCGATATAGTCGTTGTCTTTCGTAGCGGAAACCTTCTCGACAGCCTCTTCGTAAAGAGCGGTGAGCTCTTTAAGGCGGGCACGCAGCGGTTGCAAGTCGCCCGATACCTCCTGCTCCTCATAGTAGTGCATCATGTGGAGATAGGTACCGGTGGTGACGTGGCGTATGGCTGCCACCACCTGCAACTGAGTGGTTCCCTCATATATCGAGGTGATGCGGGCATCGCGGTAGATGCGTTCGCAGGCATAGTCTTTCATAAAGCCCGAGCCGCCATGTATCTGCACACAGTCGTAGGCATTCTGGTTACAGAATTCGCTGCCCATACCTTTGGCCATGGGGGTAAAGGCATCGGCCTGCTTCTGGTAACGCTTCATCTCGTCGCGCTCCTCCTTTTCTAGTTTACGCTCTTTGGAGATATCTTCGAGCGTCTTGTACATATCGACAAAACGGGTGGTCTCGTAAAGCAGCGAACGCGATGCATCGAGTTTGGCCTTCATGAGCGAAAGCATCTCCGACACGGCGGGGAACTCGATGATGGCTTTACCAAACTGGCGACGTTCGCGGGCATAAGCGAGAGCTTCGCGATAGGCTGCCTCGGAAACACCCACCGACTGGGCGGCAATGCCGAGACGGGCACCGTTCATTAATGCCATTACATACTTGATAAGACCCATCTTGCGGTCGCCACAGAGCTCGGCCTTGGCATTGCGGAACACCAACTCACAGGTAGGAGAGCCTTTGATACCCATCTTGTTCTCGATGCGGCGCACGGTAACTCCGCCATCGTTTTTGTCGTAGATAAACATCGACAGGCCACGGCCGTCTTTCGTGCCTTCTTCGGAACGGGCAAGTACCAGAGAGATGTGTCCGTCGCCATTGGTGATGAAGCGTTTCACACCGTTGAGGTACCAGCAACCGTCGGCTTCGCTGTATGTAGCTTTGAGCATGACCGATTGCAGGTCGGAACCGGCATCGGGCTCGGTGAGGTCCATCGCCATGGTCTCGCCGGCGCATACGCGAGGCAAGTAGCGCTGTTTCTGGTCTTCACTGGCAAACTCATATATGGTCTCGGCACAATCCTGCAAGCCCCATATATTGACAAATCCGGCATCGGCGCGGCTCACCATGTCGGCAGCCATGATATAGGGAACGAGCGAGAAATTGAGTCCTCCGTAGCGGCGGGGCAGGGAGATTCCCATGAGACCGGCTTTTACCAGGGCGTCGAGGTTACGGGCCGTACCGGCGGCGTACACGACATGACCATCGACCACATGGGGCCCTTCGTGGTCGACGCTCTCGGCATTGGGGGCAACGATATCGCCACAGATTTCGCCGGCAATTTCGAGTACCTTCTCGTAACTGTCCATGGCGTCTTCATAATCGACGGGAGCATAGTCGTATTTCCGGGCATCAGCATATTCGCGTTCTTTCAGAGCCACAATCCGCTGCATGAGCGGGTGGGTCAAGTGATGTTTCAAATCACTGTTATCGGTATAAAAATTGGCCATAATCCTCGGTTATTTGCTGTTTTTCTTGTAATACTTTATCATTTTGGGCAATACCTCCTCGACGGTTCCGGTAATGACATAGTCGGCAATGGTATTGATGGGCGCATTGGGGTCGCTGTTGACCGATATGATAATCGAACTGTCCTGCATACCGGCGATGTGCTGTATCTGCCCCGATATACCGCAGGCAATATAGAGCTTGGGGTGGACGGTAACACCGGTCTGCCCAATCTGCCGGTCGTGGTCGGTAAAGCCGGCATCGACAGCGGCACGAGAGGCACCTACCTGAGCGCCGATAGCATCGGCCAGGTCGAAGAGCAGTTTGAAGTTCTCTTTCGAGCCTACGCCATAACCGCCGGCTACGATGATGGGCGCCGACTTGATATTGATTTTCGATTTCTCCATCTGACGGTCGATAACCGAAACGACGAAGTCGGTATCGGAGACATATTTCGAGACATCGAGTTTCACGATTTCGCCTTTATGGGCAGGGTCAAGAACCTCTTTCTTCATCACACCCTCGCGCACGGTGGCCATTTGAGGACGGCACTCGGGATTGACAATCGTTGCCACGATATTTCCGCCGAAAGCGGGACGTATCTGATAGAGCAGGTTTTCGTAGGTTTTCGCCTCTTTCTTGTCTTCAAATGTTCCGATTTCGAGCGAAGTACAGTCGGCCGTAAGACCGCTGTGCAGGGCCGACGATACGCGGGGACCGAGGTCGCGACCTATGCAGGTGGCACCCATGAGGCACACCTGGGGTTTCTGCTCACGGAAAAGATTGATGAGCACCGAAGCATGGGGCTGCGAGGTATAGGGGTAGAGACGGGCGTCGTCAGCCAGATAAAGGGTATCGACGCCATAGGGGAATACTTGGGCAGCTACCTCGTCGAGCTGATGTCCGATGACGAGCGCTTCGAGTTTGCAGTGGAGTTGATTGGCCAGGGAACGCCCCTTGGTGAGCAGTTCGAGGCTGACGTCGGCAATAACTCCGTCTTCTATTTCGCAATATACAAATAAGTTGTTCATGTCGTTTGTGTGTTTTGCGAGGCCGCTCCACGGTAACAGCAGAGCCGGCCGCGACAGGTTACTATCCGATGGTATGATTCACAATGAGTTCCTTAATCAACTCCTCGATATCGGCATCAGAGGCAGTGAGTGTCTTGCTCTCCTTGGCCTGGAAGACGATGTTCTCAATCTGTTTTACCTTGGTAGGCGAACCGGCCAGTCCCACTTGCGAGAGGTCGGCATCGACATCGGCCACGCCCCACTCGGTGAGGTTGAGGTAGGGACGCTCTTCGCACAACGAGCAGAAATAGGAAGAGTCGTCGTTCTGCCGTTCGCTGGGGGTCTTGGCGTGTTTGTACTTCTGCAAAGCCTTGGCATTACGCGGACGACATTCGTCGGCCGAACCGTTTACCGTAATCACGGCAGGGAAAGGTGCCTCAACGGTTTCAACACCCCGTTCAAGACGACGTTTCACTACGACTTTGCCACCTTCGGCACTCAGTATCTCCTCGGCATAGGTAATCTGGGGTATACCCAGCTTCTCAGCCACCTGCGGACCCACTTGCGCGGTATCGCCATCGATGGCCTGACGTCCGCCGATAACCAGGTCGAAATCGCCCATCTTACGCACGGCACAAGCCAGAGCATACGACGTGGCCAACGTATCGGCACCGGCAAAGGCACGGTCGGTGAGCAGCACGCCGCCATCGGCTTCGCGATAGAGACCTTCGCGAATGATGTCGGCAGCACGGGGAGGTCCCATGGTGAGGAGTTTCACAACGGTTCCGGGGTATTTCTCTTTGAGCTGAAGGGCCTGTTCCAGCGCATTCAGGTCTTCGGGATTGAAGATGGCGGGGAGGGCGGCACGGTTTACCGTTCCGTCGGCTTTCATGGCATCTTTCCCTACATTGCGGGTATCTGGTACCTGCTTGGCAAGCACCACAATTTTTAGACTCATAGGTTATTAGGTTTTATTATGTTCGGATTCTCAAAACCGAATGATTCATTTTACAAATATAGAATTTTTGCCGCAAAATTGCAATACATCGCTCAAAAAATGGAAGCCCCGCTCCTATTCTATCACACGGCACACGACCGACGACCGTCACCCCCGCTTTAAATTTATAAAAAAGGAGAAACGAGCGCACTCGTTTCTCCCCGTCCTGTCCCTTATCGGCAATCATCGTAAAACATCGAGCAATGCCGGCATCATGGCCTCGACAGAATGTTCATTCTGCGCCGTGTACAGGTGGCCATCAACCTCATAAGGAGCGTCGGTGGCTTGGCCCTGCTGTATGGCAACTTTGGCCATGGGGTGTACGGCAACTTTTTTCCCGACAGTAATTTCGGCTTTTTCAAATATCAATGCGGCCGCACAATGCCCGATTATCAGCTTTCCCTTGGCGGCAAATTCCCGAATGACATCTATCATCGCCAGATTATATGCCTCCGAGGCATGCGCCTGAAATACCGGAATAGCATCGCCGCAGGAAAATACCAGCGCATCAAAATCGTCGGCATGCCCTTTGAGTGAAAAGACGACATCATCGGCCTTCAATGCAACGCCCGAATTGGTATGAATCGCCGTCGTATCGGATACGGCAAACACCCTGAACTCAATCTTATTTTCATAAAAGGTTTCCAAATAGGTAAACAACCCCATACCGTTCACCGGATTCACGGCTAAAACTGCAACTTTCTTTGCCATAGTATTTTTTCTTTTAGTGAGACAATAGTTACTTTTAATACGTTTCTTATCTTTGTACAGCAAAGATTGGAAAAGGTGCCCAATCGTCCAAGAAGTAACATCATAATCAGATAGTTACAAAACAGTAACCATTATTGAAAACAAGAGCAATAGAGATTGTTAAAAATATGAAAACTTTTTATCACACAGGAGTATGTCCCGTGCGCGATATTCTTTCGCACATCGGGAACAAATGGTCGGTACTGGTACTCATCTCATTGAATGCCAATGGTAAAATGCGATTCTCGGACATACAACGAAGCCTGGGCGATATTTCACAACGGATGCTGACCGTCACCCTGCGGGCTCTCGAAAAAGACAGCCTGATAAGCCGGCAGGTCTTTCCCGAAATTCCGCCAAGGGTAGAATACGAGCTGACCGAGAAAGGAGATAGTCTCATACCCTTATTGAGCGAATTGATAAACTGGATTACGACAAATTACAACATTGCCTCTTCACAAGGCGAATAAATCCGTCCCCCAAGTTACCGCCATCGCCTCTTCGACATCGACACGCCATTTTCTTTCACAAAAAAGTCCCGCAGGAAGATGTTTCTTCCTGCGGGACTTGCTTATCGTTTGCTATCCTACGGCAATTACAAGACACCTTGTGCCAGCATAGCTTTGGCCACTTTCATGAAGCCGGCAATATTGGCCCCCTTCATATAGTTGATATAGCCATCGGGGTCGGTTCCATATTTTACACATTGGGTGTGAATATCGCGCATGATGTCGTGCAGACGACGATCAACCTCTTCGGCACTCCAACTGATGTGCATGGCATTCTGCGTCATTTCAAGACCCGAAGTGGCCACACCGCCTGCATTGACAGCCTTGCCGGGACCATACATGATATGGTTCTGAATGAAAAGATCGATGGCTTCGGGACGACATCCCATGTTGGAAATCTCGCCCACACATATCACACCGTTGTCGATAAGGCGACGGGCATCGTCGGCATCGAGTTCGTTCTGCGTAGCGCAAGGCAGTGCAATGTCGACCTTCTGCTCCCACGGACGACGGTCGGGGAAGAACTGTACACCATACTTCTCGGCATAGGGTGCGACAATATCATTGCCCGAGGCACGCAGTTCGAGCATATAGTCGATTTTTTCACCGCTCACGCCATCGGGGTCGTAAACATACCCGTCGGGACCCGACAAGGTAACCACTTTGGCACCAAGCTGGGTGGCCTTGGTCACAGCACCCCAAGCCACATTTCCGAATCCGCTGACAGCTATGGTCTTTCCTTGCAGAGAAAGGCCCTTGGTTTCCAACATCTGTTTTACGAAATAGAGGCCGCCAAATCCGGTTGCTTCGGGACGAATGAGCGAACCGCCAAATTCGATGCCTTTGCCGGTGAATGTTCCGGTATGTTCCTGTGCCAACTTTTTATACATTCCAAACATATAGCCCACTTCACGGCCACCTACACCGATATCGCCGGCCGGCACATCGGTATCGGGCCCGAGATGACGCCACAATTCCAGCATGAAGGCCTGGCAGAAACGCATGATTTCGGCATCAGACTTACCGCGCGGACTGAAATCGGAACCGCCTTTGCCGCCACCCATAGGCAAGGTGGTAAGAGCATTCTTGAATGTCTGCTCAAAGCCAAGGAATTTCAAGATGGAGAGATTGACCGAGGCATGGAAACGTATTCCACCCTTGTACGGGCCAATGGCGTTGTTGAACTGCACACGGTAACCCAGGTTTACCTGCACCTCGCCCTTGTCGTCGACCCAAGGCACCTTGAAGGTAAAGATGCGGTCGGGCTCGACCATGCGCTCTATGAGCTTGGCTTTCTCGAACTCGGGGTGCTGGTTGTAAATATCTTCTATCGAAAGCAAAACTTCGTGTACGGCCTGCAAATACTCCGATTCGCCGGGGTGCTTGGCCGAAAGGTTATTCATGATTGCCTGAATGTTCATAGCCATAGATTTTAAGGGGTTATTTTCATACAACAAAAATACAAAATTCTATGAGACATGCAAGAAAAACAGGAATTATTTTTTTGACATTTTGCCAAAAACAAAACCACAGAACACGAAAAACAATGTATTAAAAAAAGAAAAAAAGAACAGACAAAAGATATTATTATGTCATAATGACACAATATCAACATCTCTATCTATAAAATAGCAGATAAAGAAGTGCTTTCATACCATTTTCAAGCCAACAATCGACACGATGAGGGTGGTCGTGAAGAAGAGGCGAGCCACTGTTACAGGTTCATGAAAAAACAGAATACCCAGAACCACCGTACCCACAGCTCCGATACCGGTCCACACGGGGTAGGCCGTACCTATGGGCAATGTCTGCACGGCCTTGGTCAGAAGCAACATACTGACAGCTAAACAGAAAACAAATCCGGTACCCCAAAGATAATAGGTAAGGCCGGCCTCACCTCTCATTTTTCCGAGACAGAATGCAAATCCCGACTCAAAAAGTCCGGCAACAATCAATACAATCCAATTCATCACTTATATACTTTGTTTAACAGGCACAAATATAGCCCGACGGGAGAGGAAAAATACTTATCATTTGATAAAAAGCTATTTATCAAATGATAAGAAAGAAAACGATTCCACATATTTTATATACTTTTGCAGCATGCCAGACGAGAAACAGCATGGAGATAAAAGATTTCATCAACAATATTTATCCACTGCCGGAGACTTCGATACAAAAATTGCTTTCGCACACCTCGAAACAGTCCCGCCCCAAAGGCAGCCGGCTCATCGAGGCTGGGAGCATCGAGAGTCATCTTTTTTTTGTAACGCAAGGTATCGTGAGAGCCTATATCTCGGTCGATGGGCGAAAGATAACTTTCTGGATAGGAGCGGAAGGGTCGACGGTCGTTTCGCTGAGAAGCTATGTTGACAATATGCCCGGATACGAAACCGTCGAATGTATGGAAGATTGCGTTGTCTATATGCTCGAACGCAGCGTGCTGGAAACTCTTTTCCTGCAAGACATACATATAGCCAACTGGGGCCGGAAATTTGCCGAGACGGAATTTCTGCAAACGGAAGAACGATTTATCCCACTGCTGTTCACCACAGCGTCGGAGCGCTACGAAGAACTGCTGAAAAAACAGCCACACCTTTTCTCCCGCATTTCACTGGAACATCTCGCCTCCTATCTGGGCATTACCCCCGTGAGTCTAAGCCGCATAAGGGCCAACCTGTCAAAAAACCGTTCTCCTCAGAACGGCTCGACCCCGTCTCTTCCATAAAAAAGAGGAGAGACAACCCTACGCCTCCTGCCACCGGCAAAAGGAAAGAACCTGAACCACAACCACCATTAGGGTAGACCTTTTTCGGAGAAAGAGGCATATCTATTTATCAAGAGCCGAGTGGAGAATCATATCTCCACGCCCAACCTGGAAAGAGCTGCTATCGCACCGCGATTTCCTTTTTCGGCTGCCATTCGATAGAATTTTATGGCTTTGTCGATATTTTTCTCAACACCTCTACCATAATAATAACAGTCGCCCAAATTCTTGGCGGCATGGATGTACCCCTGTTCCATCGCACGGCCATACCATTGGAAAGCCAAAGTATCGTTCTTTTCACATCCACGCCCCCGTCTATAACAGTCGGCTAACGCATAGAATGAATAATCGTCGCCCATTTGGGCAGCCCGATAATAATATGCAAAAGCTTTTTGGTAGTTACGCGGCAGATATTTTCCGGTCGTATAGGACACCCCTAATTGGCACCAAGCCGACGCATAGCCATTTTCACCCGAACGGGAAAGCCATTTTATCGCCAGTGAGGTATCGGCCGGCACAATGTCACCCATGAGGTAACGCCGCCCCAAAAGATATTGGGCGTAGCGGTCTCCCGCCTCTGCCCCAAGCGTGTACCACTTCATGGCCTCGTCATTATCGACAGCCACCCCCAATCCTTGCTCATACAGTACCGCTATGCGACAGGCTGCATTTTTCCTCCCCCGCTCATAGGCCTCCTTATAGCAGTCGAAAGCCCGGTCGTAGGCTTCGGTCGCTTTATAACAGTCGCCCAAATTCACCAGCGCCGTTTTATTCGCATGGCTCGCCCGGCTCAGATATTCAATGGCCTTGCCATAGTCCTGTTCCACACCACGGCCCAATTGATAGAAACGGCCCAATCGCCAAGTGGCATAAGACGAGCCCTTGTCCGCCGCCAACATATACCAGTCGAAAGATTCCTTGTCGTTACGGAATCCGGTACTGTCGCTCTCATAAAAACGGCCCAGTTCTTCATAAGCGGCCGTCACTCCCGCACCTGCGGCCCGATGAAGGCAAATGCCAGCTTCGGTATAATTCCGCTTCACGCCAATCCCTTTCCAATAAAGTCGGCCCAGGCCAAGATATGCTTCGGTATAATGATGCTCGACAGCCTCCTTATAATATTGTAAGGCACATGCGTGATTTTTGTCGATACCATAACCATATTCATAGCACCACCCCAAGTTGCTCATGGCATATACATTACCATTCTTAGAGGCTTGCTGATACCACTCCACGGCCAAAGCCGGGTTCTCTTCCACCCCGATGCCTATACGGTAACAACGGCCCACATTATTTTGCGCATCGGCAAGGCCCTGTTCAGCCGCCTTTTTATACCAGGCATAAGCAGCGGCACTGTCGGCAGGCACACCGATGCCCACCTCATAAAGACCACCCAACTTGTTTTGCGACCACATATATCCCTCCTCGGCCGATTGCGTAAAGAGCGACAACGCCTTTACCGTATCGGCTTCTACACCCTTGCCTTCGAGATACAACGTTGCCAGATAGAACTGCGGCATCTGCTCTCCCTTGGCTATCGCTTTTTCCATCCAATCGGCAGCCTGCTTATAATCATGAGGTAAGCCTTTCGTACCGAAATAATAACCCTGCCACATGGCGTCCAGGGCCAAAGCATATTCCTGCTCGGCCGCCATTCTTATCCAACGCATGGCCTCTTCCTGGTCGGCCTCTACACCGTAGCCGTTGAAATAACACCAGCCCACATTGTACTGGGCTTCACTGTATCCTTGGAGAGCGGCTTTTTTGTAATAGGCCAACGCTTTCTTGTAATCGGCATTTTCCTTATAGGTATACAGCACTCCCATAAGGTTCTGTGCCAATGCATAGCCTTGTTGCGCCGAAAGAGAAAGCCAATGCATAGCCTTCTCCCCATCGGCATCTACTCCATATCCACTGCTATAACACAGACTCAGAAGGAACTGCCCGCGGGCATCGTTTTTCTCGGCCGCCTTGGTATAATACAACACTGCTTTCTCAGCATTTCCTTCGGTCTTGAACTTATCGGCCTTACGCAACCAGCGTGCTGCCCGCAGTGACGACTTGGGTGGATAGGCAAAGAGTGCTTCGCTTGTTACATTTACCAATTCTACCTGGGCAGACAGTACCCCAGCAGAGAGCATCATAGCGATAAAAAACAATACGCCTAACCCCAGCGGACGTTTCAACAACTTGGATAACATGACCGTTCTATTTATTTACCAAAGAGAATCATATCTCCTCGCCCAACTCTGAAAGAGCCGCTATCGCGTCGCTGTTTCCTTTTTCGGCTGCCAGCCGGTACCATTTGAGGGCCTCTTCATAGTCCTGCTTCACACCCCGGCCTTCGAAATAACACCACCCAACACTGTACTGTGCCTCGGGCAGACCCAGGCCGGCAGCTGCACGCCACCACTCAAAAGCTTTCTCATAATCTTGTTTTACCCCCTTACCCTCGGCATAACAATAGCCCAAGTTGTACTGGGCTCCGGGCATATTCTGATCGGCAGCTTTCTGGTACCATTCGACGGCCTTCTTCATATCAGCCTTCACACCGGTACCCCGCTCATAACAAAGACCGATGTTATATTGAGCGGCAGCGACGTTATGCTTGGCCGCCTTGCGCCACCAGAGCAGGGCATTGTCGTAATCCTTTTTCAGATAATATTTCCAGGCCTTGTCGAGATAGCCCTGTATTTTCTGTTTCTCATAAGGCGATATCTGAGTCAGCACATAAGGCGAAGCCACCGTCGAAGCCTCTCCTTCTACCGGAAAGAGCAGACAGCCTGAAACCATAACGGCAACCACACTCAGTGAACGAAACATCGAATAGATACTTTTCATGGAATACTATATAAAATCGGTTAATATCAAAACTACTTACGACGGAGCCCCACAGACCGGGGACGCTCTCCACAAACAGAGGAGAAGGCGACAGCAAAAGCAAACAGGGACAAGATTCCGAATTTGACCATGCAGGACCGAATCCTATATTCTACAAATATAGTGAAAGGTGAGCGCAGAGACAAAAAGGGAAACAAAGTTTCCATATTGGCTATGCCGAGCCGAATCCTATATTCTACAAATATAGGGAAAATTTACGGCACATACAAGAAGAGGGGGCAGCAAAATTTTGCTACCCCCTCTTCTTACAATGATTCGATTACTCATAACTTGTACCGTCGAAACAGTGGGTGCAGATGCACTCCTTGGGCAGGCCGATGGCCTTGACCAGTGTTTCGAGGGGGTTGAACTTCAACGATGTAATTTTCAGTTGTCGGCGTATCTCCTCGACCATGCGCTCATACTCGGGCGAACCGGTTTGGGCATAGGCTTCAAGATTTTTGGTATGGTCGCCTTCAAACTGTTGAATGATGCGGCGGGTTATCAGTTCGAGTTCCGACTTCGATGCCGTGAAGTTGACAAAGCGGCACGGGTAGATAAGGGGCGGACAGCTGATGCGCATATGCACCTCCTTGGCTCCGCAACGGAAAAGGTCGCACACATTATCGCGCAACTGCGTACCGCGCACGATGGAATCGTCGCAGAAGACAACACGCTTGCCGTTGATGAGGTCGGGGTTGGGTATCAGCTTCATCTTGGCCACCAGCTCGCGCAACTCCTGCGTGGGCGGGGTGAAACTGCGCGGCCATGTGGGGGTATACTTCACAATGCCCCGCTTGTAGGGTATCTTCTTGCCCTCGGCATAACCCAGTGCCATACCGATACCCGAGTCGGGAATGGCCGAAACGAAATCGGCCTCAACATCGTCTTTCTCGCCCATCTCGCAACCACACTCAAAGCGCACATGGTCGACATTCTTACCCTCGTATTCACACACGGGATAGCCGTAGTAAACCCACAGGAACGAGCATATCTGCATCTTCTTGTTGGGCTTGCGCAGCTGGGTGAACCCGTCGGCCGTGACCATCACCACCTCGCCGGGGCCTACGTTGTAGCAGGTTTCATATCCAAGGTTGGGGAAACTGCACGACTCCGACGATACAGCATAGCCCTCGCTTCCTTTTCCCACCAATATAGGGGTGCGGCCATACTTGTCGCGGGCGGCAATAATGCCGTTCTCGGTGAGAAGCAGCATCGAGCAGGAGCCTTTGAGCTTGTTCTGCACGTTCTCTATGCCGTCGACGTAATCTTTACCTTCGGAGATGAGGGTACCTATCAACTCGGTCTGGTTGGTGATGCCGTTGCTGTGTTCGCAGAAGTGATGCCCCTTGTCGAGCAGCTCCTTTTCGAGCTCAGGCAGGTTGTTGACCTTGGCTACCGTAACGATGGCAAACTTACCGAGATGGCAGCTGAATATGATAGGTTGCGCATCGGTATCGCTGATGATACCGATACCCGAATTTCCCGAGAACGTAGGCAGGTCGGCCTCAAATTTGGTTCGGAAATACGAACTTTCGATGTTGTGTATCGAGCGGGTAAAGTAACCTTTGTCAAAGGTTACCATACCGCCGCGCTTGGTTCCCAGATGGGAATTATAGTCGATGCCGTAATATAAATCGGCAACACAGTTTGTTTTCTTTATGGTTCCGAAAAAACCACCCATAAATTTCTGTAATTAAGGTTCCAGGTTATCGTTTATTTTTCTCGACCCACTTGCGGGCATTTACAAAAGCCTCTATCCACGGCGATACTTCATCTTCGCGGCGGTTGTGGGGATAGTAGCCCCATTGCCACGGGAAGATAGCCCGTTCGAGGTGAGGCATCATGGCCAGGTGACGGCCGTCGGCCGAAGCGATACCGGCCACGGCACTGGGCGAGCCGTTGGGGTTGGCCGGATAGGCATCGTAGCTGTACTGGGCCACGACATTATACTTGTCGAGGGCATAGGGGAAGCTGAATTTTCCCTCTCCGTGAGCCACCCAGATACCCAGCTTGCTGCCCGACAGGGAGCCGAACATGACAGAGTTATTCTTAGGTATGGTGAGACCGAGGAACTGCGACTCAAACTTGTGCGAGTCGTTGTGCAGCATACGCGGTTTCTCTTCGTGGTCGGGGGTAAGCAGTCCCAACTCCACCATGAGCTGGCAACCGTTGCAGATACCCAGGCTGAGGGTATCGGGGCGGGCATAGAAGTTGTCGAGGGCCCGTTTGGCCTTTTCGTTCCAGAGGAATCCGCCGGCCCAACCCTTGGCCGAGCCAAGCACGTCGGAGTTGGAGAATCCGCCGCAGTAAACAATCATGTTTACATCTTCGAGCGTTTCGCGGCCGCTGATAAGGTCGGTCATGTGAACATCTTTCACATCGAAACCGGCCAGGTAGAGCGAATAGGCCATTTCACGGTCGCCATTGACACCCTTCTCACGGATAATGGCAGCCTTGACACCCGAGGGAGTGCGACGGTCGGCCGAGATGCCATACGACTGCATCTTTCCGGTAAACTCTTTGTTGAAGTGGTAATGCAGAGGTTGCTCCTTGTAGTTGAGGAAACGGGCCTTGGCCTGCTCCTCTCCACTCTGTTTGCGGTCGAGAAGATAGGACGAGGAGAACCATACGTCGCGCAGATGATCGATGCCGAAGAGATATTCGGCGCCGTCCTTGCTTACCAGGATATGACGCTCGCTGCACGGGTGGCCGATAACGGCATAGCCTACGCCGGCCTCTTCGAGAATTTTCTCAACGGCCTTGCGGTCCTTAACCTGAATGAGTACGCCGGGGTTCTCGCTGAACAGTATCTTTATGAGGTCTTTCTCTGGAATCTTGTCGAGTTTCACTTCGAGACCGCCCTCGGTATTGCCGAAGTTCATTTCGAGCAGAGCCGTAATCATACCTCCGGCCGAAATGTCGTGGCCAGCCAGGATAAGGTCTTCGGCGATGAGTTGCTGTATGGCGTTGAATGCCGATGCAAAATATTCAGAGTCGCGCACGGTGGGAGCCTCCTTGCCTACCCGACCGAGCGACTGGGCAAAGGCCGAACCGCCCAAGGCCAAAGCATCGAACGAGAAGTCGATGTAGTAAACGGCCGTGCGGGCATCGCGCACAAGTACGGGCGAAACGACTTTCTTCACGTCGCTCACTTCGGCTCCGGCCGAAATGATGACGGTACCGGGCGAATAGACTTTCTCGTCGCCATATTTCTGAGTCATCGAGAGGCTGTCTTTTCCGGTGGGGATGTTTATGCCCAAATCACAGGCAAACTGGCTGCAAGCCTCAACGGCCCGATAGAGACGGGCATCTTCGCCGGGGTTCTTGCAAGGCCACATCCAGTTGGCGCTCAACGAGACACTGTCGAGGCCTTCGGCCAGCGGAGCCCATACGATATTGGTCAGTGCCTCAGCTACCGACAATACCGAGCCGGCGGCAGGGTCGATCATGGCAGCCTGCGGGGCATGACCTATCGACGTGGCGATACCGGCTTTTCCGCGATAGTCGAGTGCCACCACGCCACAGTCGCTCAACGGCAACTGTATCTCGCCCTGGCATTGCTGACGGGCCACCTTACCGGTTACCGAACGGTCGACCTTGTTGGTGAGCCAGTCTTTGCAGGCAACGGCTTCGAGTTGCAGCACCTGCTCGACATACTGGTAGATGTCGGCTACATTATAGGTTACATCTTCGTAGGTTTCTTCGATGGTCGTGTCGCGCATGATGGTGCGGGGAGCCTTTCCGAACATATCGTCCATTTCGAGGTCGATGGGGCGTACACCGTCTTTCTGTTCAAAAACGAAACGGTGGTCGTCGGTCGTCTCGCCGACAACATACATCGGGGCACGCTCGCGCTCGGCAATACGGCGCACATGGTCGATGTCTTTCTCGGCAATGAGCATACCCATGCGTTCCTGGCTTTCGTTACCCACAATTTCTTTGGCCGAAAGGGTGGGGTCGCCAACAGGCAACTGCGACATATCTATCTTACCACCGGTCGACTCAACCAGCTCCGAGAGAGCATTGAGGTGGCCGCCGGCTCCGTGGTCGTGTATGGAGATGATGGGATTATTGTCGCTCTCGGCCAATGCGCGAATAACGTTCGACACACGTTTCTGCATCTCGGGGTTGGCCCGTTGCACGGCATTGAGCTCGATGGCGTTGGCATACTGTCCGGTCTCTACCGACGACACGGCACCGCCACCCATACCGATACGATAGTTATCTCCACCCATGACAACGACTTTCTCGCCGGGTGCAGCTTCTCCCTTCAATGCATCGCGACGGGCAGCAAATCCCACTCCGCCGGCCAGCATGATAACCTTATCGTAGGCAAATTTCTTGTAATTCTCGGCGTGTTCAAAGGTGAGGAGCGAACCGCAGATAAGCGGCTGTCCAAATTTGTTACCGAAGTCGGAAGCTCCGTTCGAAGCCTTGATAAGTATCTGTTCAGGAGTCTGATACAACCATTTACGGGGCGACATGGCGTTTTCCCACTCGCGGCCCTCTTCGGTGCGGGGATAAGAGGTCATGTACACAGCCGTTCCGGCAATGGGGAGACTGGCTTTTCCGCCGCCGAGACGGTCGCGTATCTCACCGCCGGTACCGGTTGCAGCACCGTTGAAAGGTTCAACAGTGGTGGGGAAATTATGGGTCTCGGCTTTGAGAGAGATAACGGTATCGATATCTTTTATTTCAAAAAAGTCGGGCTTGTCCTGGGTGGCCGGAGCAAACTGTTCTACTACCGGGCCCTTGTTGAAGGCAACGTTGTCTTTATAGGCCGACACGAGATTGTTGGGATTGTCCTGCGAGGTCTTCTTGATGAGCTTGAAGAGAGAGCTCTCTTTTTCTTCTCCGTCGATGATGAACACCCCGTTGAAAATTTTGTGGCGGCAGTGTTCCGAGTTTACCTGCGAAAAACCGAATACTTCGCTGTCGGTGAGTTTCCGGCCCAACTTCTGGCTCAAATCGTTGAGGTACTTTACTTCTTCGTCGCTCAGGGCAAGACCCTCCTGGGCGTTATAGGCCACAATATCGTCGATGTACACAATGGGATCGGGCTGCTTGTTGATTTCAAAAATCTGCTGATCGATGCCGTTGTACATGCGTTGCAGCATGGGGTCGTGCTCGGCATTGCCATCGGCCACGGGGAAAAACTCTTCGATGCGGAGGATTCCGTCGAGGCCCATGTTCTGCGTGATTTCCACGGCATTGGTACTCCACGGGGTAATCATCTCTTTGCGCGGGCCGACAAACCAACCGTCGAGACGGGTCTCGGCAAGCAACTGTGCCCGGCCAAAAAGCCAACTCAGTTTTTCGACTTCCGAAGTCGACAATTCATGTGTAACGTCAACAGCGATAATCTGTTGCTCGGGATTTTTAAAGAAAAGTACCATTCTCTATTGTTTTATGAGTGTATAATCGGAAAAAGGTTCTCGTAGAGAAACGTCTAAATCTGTGCAAATGTAATGAAAAGGCGCGGCTTATAAAAAAATAAAAGAAAACTATTTTCGGGAATTAATCCCTATATTTGCATCGTAAAAAGTAAACCCGACTGCCCGCTTTTCAAAAGGTTTCAACTACATGGCAACAGCCGAACTCATTATCCATATAATTATCAGCGGATTACTGATAGGCATACTTGTATCGGCCCCCATGGGTCCGATTGGGGTGTTGTGCATACAACGTACCCTCAACAAGGGCCGCATGTCGGGACTGGCCACGGGTTTGGGTGCCTCACTGTCCGATCTGTTCTATGCGCTGCTCACCGGATTCGGCATATCGATAGTCATAGACTTTATCGAAAGCAACCAAGCGCCCTTGCAGATAGCCGGCAGTTTTGTTCTCTGCTGCTTCGGCATTTATCTATACCGGCAGAATCCTGCCCGAAACATCCGCAAACGGCTAAACCAGAAAAGCTCTTTTACACAAGACTTTGCCTCGGCATTCCTGCTCACGCTCTCCAACCCGCTGATACTCTTCCTGCTGATAGGACTCTTTGCCCGTCTCAACTTTTTCGTGCCCGAGATGCGGATTGGCCACTACATTCTCGGATATGTGTCGATTATACTCGGTGCATTCATCTGGTGGTTTACCATCACCTTTATCATCGACAAAGTGCGCACGCGGTTCAATCTGCGCAGTTTGTGGCTCATCAACCGAAGTATCGGCATCATCATCATCGTCATGTCGCTGGTGGGGGTAGGTACGGGTTTTTACGAATATTTCATTAAATAACGGCAGAGATAGAGAACTTTCCCTTTTCGGGGTTGTTATTAGGCTAAAAGATTCTTAATAATAACCTAAAATGGGAAGAAAAATGAAAAAACTAACTCCTCTCCTCCTCGTCTTACTCTTGACAGCGTCCTGCCAAAAAGAGCCGGACACCTCAAAACTCAGCGGAAATTTTCTCGTATACACCGATTACGACACAAGCGAGAATTTCAAAACCTTCAACACCTATTACCTTCCCGACAGCATCCTGCTCATCACGTCGAGCAAGACGCCTTCGTACTGGAACAACGAGCAATCGGACCAACTGCTCACTACCATTGCCGAGAAAATGGCGGCTTATGGCTATACACAAGTCGCAGAGAAAGAATTTGCCGACGTGGGATTACAAGTGAGCTATGTAGAAAGCACCTATTACTTTACCAATTACAGCAGCCCCTACTGGTGGTGGGACTATCCCGGATACTGGTATCCCGGATATTGGGGCGGATACTGGAACAGCTGGTACTACCCCTACACCGTATCGTACAACTACACGACCGGCTCGCTCCTGGTGGAAATGGTGAAACTCGACTCCGAGGCTAGGAAAATACCCATCATCTGGAATGCTTACATGTCGGGGCTTCTCTACTCGTCGAACCGGATAAATCTGCAACTGGCCATCGCTGCGATGAACCAAGCTTTTGAACAATCGTCTTACCTGAATACTCAAAACTGATTATAACAATGAAAACAATCTGCATCAATCGATTGCGCATCGTTTTTGCATGCGCCCTCTCGCTGCTCTTTCCCGCCCTGGGTGGAGCTCAGCAACAGATGAAAAACGGATATGCCAACATCGACTGGCAATTCAATATTCCCATCAACAACGGATTTGCCGAGAAGGCCAGCGGCTGGGGCATGAATTTTGAAGGGGGATACTACTTTACTCCAAACATTGGCGCAGGCCTTTTCATGGCTTTCCACACCAACAACGAGGACATTCCCACACAGACACTCAATCTCTCTTCATCGTCGCGGCTCACAACCGACCAGCAGCACAGCCTGTTCCAGCTGCCTTTCGGTGCAGCCTTCCGCTACCGTTTCATGCCCGAGAAGAAATTCTCTCCGTATGTGGGCCTTAAACTGGGTGCCCAATATGTCAAGGCAATAAGCTACTACAACGTATACAGCAGCAGTAACGAGAAATGGGGCTTCTTCATGTCGCCCGAGATAGGCGCCAACATCTACCCCATGGGCCCGGGACTGTTTGGTTTCCATGTGGCTCTCTACTACGAATATGCCACGAACGAGAACCGGCTGCTCATCTATAAGATTGAGGGCCTGAACAACCTGGGTTTCCGGGTGGGACTCTCATTCTGAACCACGTAATCCTTACTACGAACGAGGGGGGAGGAAAACTGTTTTTTCCTCCCCCTCATTTTTTGTTTGACCGCACCGGTTACTATTTTCCGGCTGCGGGCCGTATATCTTTTACCTGCAACTGCATCGAGGTAATGCCCTTGAAGTTGTTCTCCTCTATCGTGTAACAGATGTCAAACGGCGCTCCGCTCTTGATATAGGCATAGTGCTCATGCATACCGAAGGCTATCCCGTTCAACGTTATCGAGGTGCGGGGATCCCGCACTTCAAGTTTGAGATGCTCCTGATTGCGACCCACCAGACGTGAGCCGGCATCGACTACGCCCTGAGTCGAGAATACCGGCTTCATGTTGCCGGGACCTACGGGGCTGAACTGTTTCAGACAGGCGTAGAACTCTGGGGTAATTTCTTCAAATCCCAGCTCCATATCGATGTCAATCTGCGGACTGGTCTGTTCCAGAAGAATATTCTCGGCCACATAATTCTCAAACCGGTCGACAAAAGAGGCTACATTCTCTTCTTTCAACGAAAGACCGGCGGCATAGGTATGACCACCGAAGTTTTCGAGCAAATCGCGACACGACTCCACAGCCTTGTACACATCAAAGCCCTGCACCGAACGGGCCGACCCGGTAACCAGTCCGTTGGAGAGTGTCAACACCACCGACGGGCGATAATACAACTCGGTGAGGCGCGACGCCACGATACCGATAATACCCTTGTGCCACTCGGCATTGTATATGACTATCGACTTGCGCTCGTCAAAGTCGGCCTGCTGTTCCAGCAGCTGGCTGGCCTCTTCGGTTACTTTCTTATCGAGTTCCTTGCGGTCTTCGTTGTACTGGTTGATGTCGTGGCTCTTTTTCATGGCCGTCGAGGCATCTTTGGAGACAAGCAGGTCAACAGCCTCCTTACCCGATTGCATACGGCCCGAGGCATTGATGCGGGGACCTATCTTGAAAACGATGTCGCTGATGGTAATCTCCTTTCCACGCAAGCCACAGACGTTGATGATACCCTGCAAGCCAAGGCTGGGATTGGAGTTCAGCCTGCGGAGGCCATGATAGGCCAGGATACGATTCTCGTCGGTAATAGGCACAATGTCCGAAGCAATGCTCACGGCCACCATGTCGAGCAACGGAAACAGGAACTGCTCGACACTGATGTTGTTGCTGGCGGCAAATCCCTGCATGAACTTAAAGCCTACGCCACACCCCGACAGGTGATGGTAGGGATAGGTATCGTCTTCGCGCTTGGCGTCGAGTACGGCTACGGCTTGGGGCAACTCATCGTCGGGCACATGGTGGTCGCAGATGATAAATTCGACGCCACGCTCCTTGGCATAGGCGACCTTCTCGACGGCTTTGATGCCGCAGTCAAGAGCTATGACAAGGGTAAATCCGTTATCGGCGGCATAGTCTATGCCTTTTATCGATATGCCATACCCTTCGTCGTAACGGTCGGGAATGTAATAGTCGATATTGGAATAAAAGTTGTTCAGGAATTTGTAAACCAGCGCCACGGCCGTTGTCCCGTCGACGTCGTAATCGCCATAGATAAGGATTTTTTCTTTGGCTCCCATGGCCTGATTCAGGCGTGCTACGGCCTTATCCATATCTTTCAGCAGAAACGGATTGTACAAATCGGACAACTGCGGTCGAAAAAATTTCTTAACTTGCTCTTCTGTCTTCACCCCTCGCTGTACTAGAAGTGAGCATATGGCAGGGCTTATCGACAGGGTCTCTGCCAATCTCTTTTTTATATGCTTTTCTTCTTCGGTAAGGGGTACGTAGTTCCATTTGCTTACCATTATATAGTGTTTTATTTTCTTCGGAAGCCGAAAGATGCGCCTGTTCACGGAATATGGCCATTGCGGCACAGAAAGCGCAGGGCTGTTCCCCCTGACGAAAATATACAGCACGCATACTGCAAAAAAATTTTGCAGCTGTAAAGATAGTCATTTCTCTCCAAAAAAGGAGAGCCGACATCGATAAAAATACAAAAAAGATTAGTCTTTTATCAGGTGAACATCCATCTGCGGATAGGGTATATTCACATCGTTCTCGGCAAAGGCCTTGTAAACCTTTCGATTAAGGTCGTAATATACATCCCAGAAATCTTCGGTCGACACCCAGGCACGCACCAATACATTGACCGAACTGTCGCCCAGCGAATGCAGGGCGATGAAATAAGGCGGTTCATGCAATATACGGGCATCGGCATCCAGAAGTCCCGACAAGACCTTCTTGGCCGTCTCATACCTATCGCCATAACCGATGCCGAAAGTCCATTCGACCCGACGGATACCGGCACGGGAATAGTTGACAATGATATTGTTAGAGAGGTTTCCGTTGGGTACAAAAATCATGCGGTTGTCGCCCGTAATAAGGACGGTATTGAAAATCTGTATCTCTTTCACCGTTCCGCTCTGAGCTTGCGCCTCGATGAAATCGCCCACCTTATAAGGTTTGAAAACCAATATCATGAGACCGCCGGCAAAATTCTGCAACGAACCGCTCAACGCCATACCTATGGCAACACCGGCCGAGGCAAACAGGGCTACAAACGATGTTGTATTGACACCGAAAATACCGATAACAAGCACGATGAGAATCAACATGAAAACAATGTTGATAAGACTTCCCAAGAACGACTGTACCGACAACTCCACGTGGCGACGGTCGAGCATACGCATGATGAAACGGCTGAACCGGCCCATCAACCAGCGTCCTGCGAAGAATATGATCAAAGCCCCGACAAATTTCAGACCAAAAGCAAGCAGGTGGGAAAACAGCTCTGAAAGTATCTCATCGGCCGTCATGCCGGCGTATTGTTTTATCACGTTCTTTACAGGGTCAACTCGCGTCGTGTCTACAACCTCGGTCAGCACCGACGACAAATCTATTTCCAGAAGTTTCATATCAGTCAGCAATAATTACGGGCATTTCGTCAACCGCGCCATAAACGGCCTCATACCACGAAAGCGTTTTATAATACGTATCTATAATCTCATCGGAACAAGCGCCCGGTATGTAAGCCGCCAGGCCACAATAGCGATTTATAGGGTAGGTGCGCCATTTACCCGACACATTGGAGAAGAAACTGTCGGTTGCATCGCTATAAAGCACAACACGATCAAGACAATCGGAAAAGTGCGTATATGACACGGTATCGACGCAAACGTTCTGCACATAATCATCGAGGTCAAAAAACAGATTCTGATAACTAATGCTTACCCCTTTTTCCTGGGAAAATTGCTGTATGGTCGAAATCCGCAGGGTATCGGTACTCTGTTTCAGTGCCATAGCAATCGAACGGGACAACATATCCAACTCGCCCATGTCGACCAACGATATCGTTGCATACGGATCTAAATAGGAGCGATAATAAGTCATATACGACTTGCAGACCTCTATCAGATTTTCAGGAATCGGCTTTTCACAGGAAAACAAGTCGCCCAAAATCTTCTCATAAGGAAATCCTACCCCCATGATAGCAGCGGGCGAAGCCACATAATAACGGCAGTCTCTGCGCAAATCATAGGTGACTTCCACGGCCCCCATATAGCAGGCGTCACACAAGATAAAGTCAAATGTAGAATCGGGTATGGCCCGGGCCACATCGTCGATATTCATTGCCTTTCCTTCATCGTCGCCAAACGAACGGGTAGTTGCATTCGACACCATTTCGTCCGATATGTAGGCGGGATACCAGCCATTGGCGTGCGACCACAGTATCAATCCGTAACTCGCGGCGGGATAAAGCTCTTTCATGTCTTCAATAACCGAAGACATCACGTCGACAGTTGCCGAATTACGGTTTTCGTAGGTCTTGACCACCGTTCTCTCTACTGTCTTGTTCTGGAAAGAGAGCCGTTCAAGTGTAGGCAGCGCGTTATAACGGTCGATGTACAACAGCAGATTGCCGTTGTTGAGAGCCCCTTTGGCCACAGCTCTCTGCATGGCCGAGATATTACTCTCGACAAATCCACCTAGGGTATTACTTCCCAACATATATACCAGCACGGTACGATCGCAGGTATCGCTCGCATCGGGATAAACGACTCCTCCCTCATGAGGGTCTTTACACGACGCAAAAAATACCGGCACCAGGGAAAGCATCAAAACATATATGGCTACAATCTGGCGCATTCTTTTCAGACTCTTTTCCAGCACACAAAAATAGAGTAAAAAAAACGATGGTGCAACACACCAAATCATAAATCTATGTAAAATGGCGCGGCCGTTGCACGAGAAAATAATATTTGTATTACCTTGCGCCACAAATATGTATCAGACACATGAAATACCGTTTTCTCATACCGTTCGCCGTCAGCCTGCTGGTCATGGCACTTCCGGCACGCGCGCAATCGTATACCGAATACATAGACTCGTCGTTTTACTACATCGACAACGGCCAAATAGACAAAGCCGCCAATGCCCTGCTGCAAGCACTGCGCACCGAACCGGGCAATCCGGGCAACGTACTCCTGCTCTCCAATCTCGGCACACTGCAACGCAACATGGGCAGGCTCACCGATGCCCTGCAATCCTACAACAACGCCCTGGCCATGTCGCCCAAGTCGCTTACCCTGCTCTATAACCGGGCAGCCCTGTGGGCCGAGATGGACAGCCTGCAACAAGCCAAGGAAGACTACTCACGCATACTTTTCATCGACGACAAAAACGAGGAATCGCTCTACCACCGAGGGCTCATCTTCCTTGAACTGAACGATACGTCCTCAGCACGCCGCGACTTTGAACGGCTGCTGGCACTCAACGACAAAAGCGCCAATGCCCGCATAGGACTGGCCGCGCTGATGAAGTGCCGCGGCTACTACGTGCAGGCCATCGACCTCTATACCCAAGTGCTTCGGGCCAACCCCAACCTTGCTTCGCTTTACCTCAACCGTGCCGAAGCCTATTTCTACAACCGGCAATATGCCCGAGCCTCGGACGATATCGAAACCGCCCGCCAGCTCTCGCCCGAAGACCCGCTCGTCTATGTCATGCGGGGAAAACTGAAACTGGCCCGCTTTGAAAAAGAGGAGGCCCGCAAGGATTTTGAGAAAGCCGTCTCGCTGGGATTCAAACCCGAGGAACTGGAACAGCTCGACAACCCATAAGATTTCTTCCCTCCTCCCCCAATAGAAATATCCGCAAACGGGGATAAAGGAAGGTGCCAGAAAAAAGAGAGTGCGAATAAACAACGAAAAAACGGAGAATTTCAGACTCTCTCTATCCATACATACGAGTCGGATTCTCCGTTTAAGAAGTCGAACCTATAACAAACTTCTACGGGGCAAAACTACACAAAAAGCGCTTTACCGTCACGGGTACGATATTTTTTCTTCGGTAGAAATCAACTCAGCCGACAATTTGTAAAATCAGCTCCTCGACAAAAAAGAGTTTGTTATTTTTCAACCATTTAAACAAGAATCTTTTCTGCGTAAGCTTGGCACAAACGGAGTAATCACGCACACTGCCTCACATTATTTTTCGAAGACAGACGCGTTCCAACAAATATTTTTTGTACCTTTGTCATATGCTTACGATTACCAAACACATCGAATATCTGCTGACCGAGCACGACTGCGTGTTGATTCCCGGCTTGGGAGGATTTGTCATGCAAGACCGTCCGGCACACTATGCCCCCGAAGAAAACACCTTCTACCCGCCCACCCGTTCCATCGTATTCAACCCCACACTCACCTACAACGATGGAATACTGGCCGCTTCGCTCATGCGGGCGCAGCACATCAGCTACCAACAGGCAGCCCAATGCATAGAACGAGATATCGACACGTTGCGTGCCTTGCTGAAAAGAGAGGGCGACAGTGTTCTGTTTGGACATATCGGCACCTTTTCGCTTACCCAAAACAACACTCTCACCTTCGAAGCAGCGTCGGATTACCTGCTGAATCTGCAACACTTCGGTCTTCCGACCCTTCCGATGCTTCCGGTCAAAGAACTCTCGGGCGAGACCGAACGGACGAAAGCCATACCGGCAACCCGCCCCACATCGAGCGAACGGGTTATTCACTTTACCATTCGCCGGCGCACCCTCAGCCGGGCCGTAGCCGCTGTGATTGCCGCCCTGCTCCTGCTGCTGACATCGGCCCCACTCGCCCCTCTGCCCGACGCCGACCAGGCCGCACTTACTCCCACAAGCATCACCGACGACGTCAACAACCAGGTATCCGACGGCGAATACCTTATCGTCGTATCGACACTCTCCAACCGCGAAAACGCACTGCTGCAACTGCAAAAATTCCACAACGACGGTGTGAGCGAGCCTATTTATCTCTACGAAGACGGTCGTCGGGCCTACCTTTACACCCACTCGTTCGCCCAGCGGAAAGAGGCTTTTGCTTTCCTGAAAAAGCAGTTGGCCGGAGCAACCCCCTTTGCCGATGCCTGGGTAATGCGGGTCGGCAAATAACCGACAACCTCCTGTGTTCTAACCTTGCAACAGATAACGCATTTGCGAAAGCACATTTGCTTTCCACTCTTCCAGAAATGCGTTATAGGCCTCTTTATTGTCAAAGAAAAGACGGTTTAGCATATTTCCTGTTAAAAATGGAAATGTCAGTAATCCATAAAAAGTACCCATCACTATCGGTAGCGGCACCCGCTTTATGTTGCCTTTGTCCATCTCGCTAAGCAGTGTCTCCAAAAGTAGCCGGAAAAGAGATTCTGTTCGAAACTTTCCTATCAAATGCAGAAAACTATCAATATCTCGATGCATTTCGCCTACCACAAAACGAGGCAGACTGGGATTCTCTTTAAATATCGGCATATAGGCATCAAGCAGACGTTCCACCTTAACCATAAAAGGAGTATCGGCAGCAATGATAGTCTCCACCTGCGGAACAAACGTATCCAGTATAGGTGCAGCAACCGCTTGGAACATACGCTCCTTGGTCCGGAAATAGTAATGCAACGTAGGCCGATTAATACCCGCCCGGGCTGCAATATCGCTCATACTGGTCATTTCGTAACCGTTTTCAAGGAAAACCTGCTTGGCAACCTCCACGATTCTCTCCTCCATAGAAATCGGGCTATCCATTTTATTTTTCTATTCCGTTTATAAACAACAACATTCGGTTAATAACATTCACGTCGCTCACACCGCTATCAAAGTCCAAAGATAACAAATTCATCCATGGATACAATTCTTTTATTTTCTTTTCAACTCCTTTTGATACGATATGATTGGCTATACAACCAAAGGGTTGTAAACTGATAACATGAGTAATGCCCCGACGAGCCATGGAAACAATCTCGGCCGGCAATAACCAGCCTTCACCAAACTGGGTATACAACGGCACTACTTCTTCGCCGGCACGGGCCAATTTGAAAATATCGGGGAATGGCGTAAAAAGCGGAAAGACCGATGCTGTCCGATTGTACTTATCGATACGATGATATATCAGTGTATAAAAATGCTGAAAAAGTGCGTCGGACAATTTCCGTTGGGATAAATAATTTTCCCTGTTAACCTGCCGATTGACAAAGGTCTGCATAAAGAACTCGGTAAGCGTAGGTGGAACTACCTCGATATGCTGTTCCAACAACCACGAAGAGACATTCTTTTGTGCAAAAGCATGAAATTTGAGGAAAATCTCTCCGACCACACCTACCTTTGGAAGCAACACTTCGGTATCGGTCGCCTCGGTAAAACGTCGGGCAGCTTCACCTACCAACCGGAGTAGTTCACCCGACCTGTTCTGTTCGATAGCCCGACAGGCTTTTTCGAGATATTCGTCACGGAGCTGAGCCGCAATACCGGATGTTTTCTCCCGGCCTACCGATACATAATAAAACTTGGCAACAGAATCAGAAAACAGTATGGCATCGAGAGCCACAGGTAATAATTTGAGCCAATTGACATGGAAACCGGGCTGAGGATTATCCAACGCATCACCCCATGATACCGAAATAACAGGTACCTCGGTATAACCGGCATCGACGAGGGCCTTTTTTATCAAAGCCAAATACCCCGTAGCCCGACACTGACCTCCCGTCTGCGTCATAGCCACCGCTGTCATAGAGGGGTCATAATGCCCATCCTTAAAAGCTTTTATAATGTCGCCGACTATCAACGTGGCTGGGTAACAGACCTCATTGTTGGCATAGCGCAACCCATAATCGGCCGCCACACCATCGCTCATGGGCAGGACATCAACATCGTAACCTGCCAATCGGAAAACCGAGGGAATCAATGGTGAAATAAATGGCGTAAAATAGGGTACGATAATTTTTCTGAATCTGTCGGTCGGGGTATATGGCGGTGTTGTCACGCAAGGCACATGATGAGACGCCGTTCCGGCCTGCATCTTCAAACTCTCAATAAGTGAACGCACCCGCAAACGTATTGAACCGATATGGCTCACATCGTCGATTTTCAACAGCGTATAACTCTTTCCATAACGATGTAACAGCTCTTTCACTTCATCAACCAAAAAGGCATCAGGGCCACAACCAAAAGAGGTCAATTGTACAAACTGTACCTTTACGCCTCGCTGGGCTGCCCAACGAGCGGCGGCAAGGATGCGATTGGGATAGGCCCATTGAGAAATAAATCGCGACTCCGACGGCATAGAGTCTTTGAGACGCACCACGTCGTCGGTAATCACATCCACACCCATAGAAGCTATCATGTCTGCAATCTTGTGTTGTATGAGACTGTCAGCATGATAAGGTCGTCCGGCCAGCAATACGACAAGTCGGTCCGACGAACGATTTTCGTCGACCACCTGTTGCATATATGAAGCTACGGACACCTCATAGTCATGTTGAGCTTTCCAAGCAGTTCGGAAAGCCTTTTTGATGACAGTTCCTGAAACTCCAAGAGCCGACAGATATGCCTTACATTGCCGAAACAGAGATTTCTCTTCTTTGAATGTAATAGCCGGCGTATCCAATGGTACATTCAATGGCATAACCTTCTTGCATACCTCGGAATAGCCCGAGACAACCGGACAATTGTAACTGTTAACACGTTTTTTGTCGGCTTGATGTTCATATACAACAAAAGGGAAGAAAATACGATCGACCCCTTGCCGGCAAAGATCCTGAATGTGACTGTGGGCCAATTTGGCTGGAAAACAGATATTATCAGACATCACCCATCGTGCCGATGCCTCATATGCTTCGTAATTCGATGGAGAAGAAAGCGCGACACGAATTCCTGATGATGTGAAAAGTGTGTGCCAAAAAGGATAATCTTCATACATATTCAAGCATCGGGGGATACCAACGGTCAATCGGCCCTCGGCAAGCGACGGCCGGTCGAAGAGTTGTCGGACCTTCTCTTCATAAGCATTGACTCCTTTTGAAAAGGAGTCACCTCGGTTTGAAAAATATTTCTCACACTTGTTTCCCGAATAATACGACCGTCCGCCTGAAAAATCATAACGAGTTATCCGGCACTGGTTGGTACAACCGCGACAAGTCAACTGACGAGTAGAATAAACCGCACCTTGCATTAATAATTCTGGAGTTGCCAGCTGGCAAACATTTCTATGCAACTTGGCATACCAGGCACAGCCATAAGCCCCCATGAGTTCGGGACAATCGCTGAGACAGACAGTTTTACCGATCAATTTCTCCAAAGCTCCGACCACAGCATCATTACGCATGGTACCACCTTGCACCACAATGTGTTCGCCCATCGAAGAGAGGTCATTTATCTTCAATACCTTATAGAGACAATTTTTTACTACCGAATAGGCCAGCCCGGCTGCAATATCGCCCACCGTAGCACCTTCACGCAGGACTTGCTTCACTTTTGAATTCATAAACACCGTACAGCGTGTACCCAAATCGCAAGGTCGGGTTGCCAACGCAGCCATGTGTGCAAAATCGGATACCTCGTACCCCAAAGAGCGGGCAAAGGTCTCGATGAACGAACCACAACCCGACGAACAGGCCTCGTTTATCTCCATGTGCGTGAGCACGCCCTTATCGACAAATATGGCCTTCATATCCTGGCCTCCGATATCGAGAATAAACGACACGGATGGGTCGAACCGTCGAGCTGCCATATAATGAGCCATCGTCTCTATAATACCGACATCAAGACCGAAAGCTGCCTTTATCAACTCTTCGCCATACCCGGTAACACAACTCCCGGCAATATGAAGCGATGTCGAATGGGTAAGCGCATGAGCCTGCATCGACGCCAACCCTTCTTTAACAGCGAGAACGGGATTTCCATTGTTTGGAGCATAATAGGTAAAGAGTAGTTTATCGTCGTCGGTCAGTAAAACTATCTTCGTGGTCGTAGAACCGGAATCAACGCCCAAATAAACCTCCTGTATACCTGCTTCCCACTCGGCACGTTCTATCGTCAAAGCCGATTTAGCTTCTTTCCAGCAGTTATACACTTTTTTATCGGCAAAAATAGGAGGCAACGCAGGTCGCGCCGTATCTTCCTGTGCATTTTCGCGCCAACAAGTCAACCACTCATCAAGCGGACGGTATAACGCCTCTTCGCACGACAAAGCCGCGCCCCATGCAGGAATAAGATGGCTGTTCTCTGGTACCACCCACTCTTCGGGTCGTAGGTGCAGATAATCGATAAATGCCTTACGCAAAGCCGGGACAAAAGTCAACGGACCGCCACAGAACAGTACCGGGAGCGACAAGTCATTACCTCGCGACAAGGTTACCATCGTTTGCACCGCCACGGCATGAAACACCGAAGCGGCAACGTCGGCCTTATCGACATTCTTGGCCAAGAGATTCTGAACATCGGTCTTGGAGAAGACTCCACACCGCGATGCGATGGGATAAACGGTATGAGCCTGCATGGCCAAATCGCTCATAGCCTCAACGGGGATTCCCAACAAAAAGGCCATTTGATCAATAAAAGCCCCTGTTCCGCCGGCACAATTTCCGTTCATGCGCAAATCGGCCGGCTTATCTTTATGCAGAAAAACCACCTTGGCATCTTCGCCTCCTATGTCGATAATCGACCCCACTTGCGGATAAAACTCAGACACATAACGGGTGGCCGCCACAACCTCTTGTACAAAAGGATTCCCGCAGCGCTCGGCAACTCCCATACCCACACTACCCGTGAGGGAGAATTGGCATGAGGCACCAGGAAATTGTCGACTCAACTCGCCAAGGAAAGTCTCCACCACTGATCTTACAGCTGCTTGATGTCGTTTGTAACATGAGAAAACCAGACGACCTGCCGTATCAAGCACCACTATCTTAGCGGTTGTAGATCCTATATCCAAGCCTATTTTATATCTTTTCATCTGAAAATTAATATTTTATAAATATCTGACATATATGTCAGACACAAATGTAAAAACATTTATACAAAAGAGATTACTCCAATATAAAATATTTTAAATTCTGAACGGTTTCGTCTAACCGTTTGATGAATAAACATTTAACGGAGTATCTGAAAAGTAATGGTAA
>CALUZW010000006.1 GCA_944325415.1 uncultured Bacteroidales bacterium
GCTACTCCGACATCACCGCACTGCCTGAAAGCCTGTCAGTGGGTGGAAATATCGACCTGAGCGGAACACGCATCACCGCTCTGCCCGAAAGCCTCTCGGTAAAGGGTAATCTCAACCTATTTTGGACACACATCACCACGCTGCCCGAAAATTTATCGGTGGAAGGGGATCTCGACCTACGCAACTCCGACATCACCGCACTGCCCGAAAATTTGTCGGTGAGAGGAAGTATCGACATGAGTAGCACACACATCACCGCACTGCCCGAGAATTTATCGGTGGAAGGGGATCTCGACCTGAGCTACTCCGACATCACCGCGCTGCCCGAAAATTTGTCGGTGAAGGGTAACCTCAACCTGTGTGGAACACGCATCTCTTCCTTGCCCAATAATTTATCGGTGGAAGGGAATCTCGATCTACAATTATCCGACATCACCACGCTGCCCGAAAGCCTATCAGTGGGTGGAAATATCGACCTGAGCTACTCCGACATCACCGCACTGCCTGAAAGCCTGTCAGTGGGTGGAAATATCGACCTGAGCGGAACACGCATCACCTCCCTGCCCAATAATTTATCGGTGGAAGGGAATCTCGATCTACAATTCTCCGACATCACCACGCTGCCCGAAAATTTATCGGTGAAGGGTAAACTCGACCTGTGTGGAACACGCATCTCCTCCTTGCCCAATAATTTATCAGTGGAAGGTGATCTCGACCTATGTAGAACACGCATTTCCTCCTTGCCCGAAAATTTATCCGGGATAAGAAATATCCACCTGTGCGCAACACGCATCACCGCACTACCTGAGAATTTATCGGTAGAAGGGGATCTCGACCTGAGCCACTCCAACATTACCGTTCTACCCGAAAATTTATCTGTGGGTGGAAGTCTCTACCTGAGTAACACTCACATCGCTACGCTGCCTCAAAAACTATCGGTAGGTGAAAGTCTCGACCTGAGCGGAACACACATCACCGCTCTGCCTGAGAATTTATCTGTCAAGGGGGATCTCGACCTGAGTGAAACACGCATCTCTTCCTTGCCTGAAAACCTGTCGGTAGGTGAAAGTATCGACCTGAGCAGAACATGCATTACCGCCCTGCCTGAAAACCTGTCGGTGGAGGGAAACCTCAACCTGAGCGGAACACGCATTACCGCCCTGCCTGAAAACCTGTCGGTGAAGGGGGACCTCGATCTGAGTGAAACATGCATCACCGCGCTGCCTCAAAAACTATCGGTAGGCGGAAAAATAATTCTTCCCGGGTCATTCTTCTCCAAAGTTTGACCTATTACAAACATGAACTACGGGATAACCTCTCAACCCCAGAATAATGACATATGGATATATGCCGGTAATGCCAAAGACCGTAAACATGAGGCACCACTCTAAAAACAAATACTTATGCCCAAAATGATTAAACGCGGAAAAGAACTTATCCGCATCTCCCCGGTTTCAGCAGGGAAACTCGAATATTCTTTCACGGACGGAAGATCATGGACCGTTCGGTTCCAACCAAACTCCAATATCGGAGATTTTCTGGATTTGATCGATAATGGAAAAGAAATTTTAGCCCAAACGACCAAAGGACTGTTTTATTCGACAACCGAAGGTAGGTCATGGACCAAGCGCAGCTAAAATAAAACAGGCAAGCGCAAGCTTGCCTGTTTTATTTTTTCATTACAGAACCTAAGCGGCTCGATATAAAATTATCTTTTCCTCTTTGTCTCTGCTCTCGCCTTTCACTATATTTTCAGAATACAGGAGGCGGCTCGGCATAGTCATCGATGAAAACTTTGTTTTCTCTCTTGCCTCTGCTCTCGCCTTTCACTATATTTTCAGAATACAGGAGGCGGCTCGGCATAGTCATCGATGAAAACTTTGTTTTCTCTCTTGCCTCTGCTCTCGCCTTTCACTATATTTTCAGAATACAGGAGGCGGCTCGGCATAGTCATCGATGAAAACTTCGTTTTCTCCTTGTCTCTGCTCTCGCCTTTCACTATATTTGTACATTATGGCAAAAAATCTATTTACCAGATACATCTGGCTCATCAATACCATTTATCGGGCAGGCAAAATTTCGCTCGAAGAAATCAATGAAAAATGGTTACTCTCCGACATGAGCGAGGGAGAGACCATACCCATACGCACATTCCATAATCACAGAAAAGCCATCGAAGATATTTTCGATATCAACATCGAATGTGAGAGACGCAACGGATACTGTTATTACATCGAAAATGTTGAAGACATTGAAAAAAATGATATAAAAAAATGGTTACTGAATACTTTCGCCGTAAATAATATCATTAATGAAAATCATCTCCTCAAAAAAAGAATTCTATTGGAGAACATACCTTCGGGCGAAAAATACCTTATTCCCATGATCGAAGCCATGCGCTGCAATAGAGTGGTAACCATTTCGTATCAAAGTTTCTGGAAAAAATCGACCAAAACGTTCGACATAGAACCATACTGTCTAAAAATATTCCGTCAACGCTGGTATGTATTGGCACGCAGCTGCCGGCAAAACGATTTATTGGTTTTTTCGCTGGATCGCATTTCTTCTATCCATATAACCGAACAGACTTTTTCTTTGCCGGACGACTTCGATGCCCAGGAATTTTTCTCTTCCTGTTTCGGCATTATCGTGGAGCCGGACAAAAAGATAGAGACGGTACGCCTCATCGTTTATGGCAACCAATATAAATACATACGTTCGTTGCCCCTGCATCACAGCCAGAAAGAGATAAAGACCGACAAAGAGATGGATTTCAAGATTTTTGAATACCAACTGCGACCCTCTTTCGACTTTGTCAAGGAAATACTCTCCTACGGCGATGAGATAGAGGTGGAGTCACCTTCGTGGCTGCGCGACGTGGTAGCCAACATAACCCGCAATGCCGGTATGTTATACCGGGAATAAAACAACATTTTCAAGGAAACCTCGTTATCTGAGAAATTGAATTAGTTTAACAAAAGTATTCTGCCCATGCGCACGTTTAAATCGGGAATCGACGGCACGGCGTTTTATTCGCTGCTGGCGGTGGCGACGGCTGCCATGCTCTACTGCCTGTGGGTGGGGTATGTGGTGGCATGGGTGGTGTGCATGCTGGGAGCAGTGTTTCTCATTGCCCGCATCACCGGTACCGAATACCGTTTTCTCGACGACGGCACGCTTGTCGTGCGTTCGGGCTATCTGGCCACCTGCCGTGTACCGGTAACGGCTATCACCGGCGTGGCCGTCACCGTGCGGCGCTGCCCGTTTGCGGCTGCCTATGCCCTCTCCCGCCGCGGTGTCGTGCTGAGGCTGAGAGGGGCGAAACGGCCGCTCTTCGTCTCGCCCAAAGAGCTCGACGCTTTTGTAAGGGAACTGTCGCGCCGCAACCCCGCTATCGAGATTTCCGACTAAAAAATAAAAAGAAAGAGAGGCTCTGCCGCCGTGGCAGAGCCTCTCTCCAGTTTGTCGTACCGACGACACTACATCTCCTTGTAGCGTTGCAGGCGGGCGTTCCAGCGGTCGCGGGCCAACTGCTGCATATCGACGACGGTATCGGTCTCGTCTATGATTTCGAGGCCGAAGATGGTCTCTACCACATCTTCCATGGTGATGATGCCGCGGAAGCAGCCGTACTCGTCGACAATGAGGGCTATCTGCTCCTTGTGTTCGAGAAGTTTTTCCCACACGGTCGATACCGACTTGTTTTCGGAGAAATAGGGTATGGGCCGGCGTATGTCTTTGAGTTTCATGTCGAACTTGTCTTCGGTGAGGTTTTCGAGCACCGTGCGCCGCAGCACATAGCCGGTGATGTAGTCTTTGCTGTCGCCATAGACGGGTATGCGCGAATAGAAACGGTAGGACTTCTCGTTGTAGAAGTCGCGCAGGGTCATCTCTTCCGAGGCCACGGCCGTCACCACGCGGGGGGTCATCACCTCTTTTACCTTCACGTTGTTGAGTCGGATAAGGTTCTGTATCACCTTGTTTTCCTTCGACTCGAAGACTCCCTCTTCTTCGCCCACCGTGAGCATGGCCGATACCTCTTCACGGCTTACCGACACCTCTTTCTCCTTGGGAGAGAATACGCGGGTTATCAACTCCGAAAGCAGCACGAGCGGATAGCAGATGTAGACAAACACCCGTATCACCTGTGCCGAGAAGAGGGCCAGCCTGCGCCAGTACGAGGCGCCGATGGTCTTGGGTATAATCTCGGAAAGCACGAGAATGAGTATGGTGAGTATGGCCGAGATGATACCGAAATAGGCCTCACCGAAAATCTTCACCGCCTCGGCTCCCACACCGGCCGCACCGATGGTGTGGGCAATGGTGTTGAGCGAAAGTATGGCCGAGATGGGCTTGTCGATGTTCTGTTTGTATTTTTTCAGCAGTCGGGCCGACGCTCCGCCTCCCTCCTGCTCTTTCATCGTGATAAACGACATCGGCGTCGAGAGCAACACGGCTTCGAGTACCGAACAAGTAAATGATACACCTAATGCCACGAATAGGTATAAGAGCATTAATCCCATAATATTTTTTTACGAAAAACTGATTTGATTTTTTTGAATACGTTATTTTTCTGTCTCACCCTACACTCTATGGAAAACGGTGCGACTAAATGCGCATGAAAAAGAAAACGGCGCGGCTGAATGTGGTCGTGCAGACATTGGCGACACCCGGAGATGTCAACGATTGAGTAAGGATAATATGTGTATGATAAGGCTCGAAAGCGGTATTGTGTTTTTTGATGTTTCGCAAATATACAGGATTATTTTAAAACAACGATTTTTTTGCAACTATTTTTCGGAAAAACAGTTACGGCTGTCGATTTTCGGCCGACGATGCACGGCGGTTTGCTGCCGGTGGTGCAAGCCGTCGGGGCAAACAGGAGGCGATGGGGGGACAGCGTAAAAAAGCAGACTTTCCGAGGCGCCTGCCCTTGCGAGCAGTGTACGTCTTGAAAAGTCTGCATACTTCACCGCCCGAAAAGAGCGGCAGGAGAGAAAAAACGTTTACTTCATGTTGTCGTTGACAAGGGTTTCGCCCTTGTACTCACCCGTGAGGGCGCGCAGGAAAGCAGAAATGGTGGCGATGTTCTCATCGGACAGTTCCTTGCCTACCTGATATTTGGCCATCATGCCCACAGCCTCTTCGAGGGTCTCGACACTACCGTCGTGGTAATAGGGATAGGTGAGAGCCACGTTGCGCAGGCCGGGGGTGCGGAAGCGGAAACGGTCGCGTTCGATACCGGTCTGAGCCCAACGGCCGTTGTCGCCATCGGTCAGGCCCGAGCGCTCTTGAAGCTCGCGGTCTTTGAAGTAGTCGGCCCGCTGACCCATCAGTTCATAGCTCAATCCGCCCATGTTCACACCGGCGTGGCAGGTGGCGCAGTTGTACTCCTTGAAGAGTTCAAAGCCTTTGACTTGCTCGGCGGTGAGAGCCTCCTTGTCGCCTTTGAGATAACGGTCGAAAGGCGAGTTGGGGGTAACGAGCGTGCGCTCATACTGGGCAATGGCATCGGTAATGGTGGCCTGGCTCAACCCTTCGGGATAGACGGCATTGAAGGCCTTTGCGAAAGCCTTGTCTTCGGCCAGACGGGCTACGATTTCATCGAACGAGGCGCAACCCATCTCTACGGGATTCAAGGGAGGTCCGGCAGCCTGGTCGGCCAGCGTGGCGGCCCGTCCGTCCCAGAACTGTACGAAGTTGAACACGGCATTGAACACCGTGGGGGCATTCACGCCACCGAGCTGTCCGCCGATGCCTTCGGAATATTTCAGGTTGTCGACACCGCCGGTATTGATACCGTGGCAGGTGGCACAGGAAACGGTACCGTCGGCCGAGAGGCGGGTGTCGTGGTAGAGAAGTTCACCGAGAGCAGCCTTGGCGGGGTCATACTCCACCGAGTCGGGTACCGGTCTGATGGTCTCGTTGGCAAACTCGGCAGCGGCCAGCGTATTGGGATAGAACTTTGCGCGGTGGTCGCTTATCCAGGCCAGCACCATGTCTGTCTTCGGACGGGTGAGCGACGAGCCCCAGTGTATCACGGCATATTTGGCCAGCGGCATCGTACCGTCCATTACGGCCTTCTCCACCTTGGCCAGGTCTACTTCGTTTATGGCTTCGCCGTTTTTGATGGCCTCCATCATGGGTATGATATCGAAGGCTTTGTATCCGTTGAGAATATCTTCGGTAATGACTTTACGGGCAATGGGCCAGTTGGAGAAGAAGGGAAGCGCGGGGTCGGCCGTGTGGCACTCGGCACAACCGCCATCTTCAAAGATTTTCACGATTCGTTCATCGGCCGGCATCGACTCGGGAGGTGCCGTGTTGACAGCCCGGTAAACAATCGCTCCTATTGCGACGATTCCTATCGCAACAAGAATGGTTTTCGAACTTGTTTTCATTTTTCTGTACGTTTAGTTTTTGGTTTATACTGAAATTTAGTCTCTTACATATTATAGAGATGCAGGCTTTCGCCCGACGAAGGTAAGTATTTATACCCATACCAGCACATTTGCAGCAGGAGAAAGCTCACCACCACCACGACATAGAGCCAGCGGCTCTCCGATACCCGGGTGAGGCGCAGGTGTATGTAGGCCAGATACCCGGCTGCCGTAACGGCAGCCCACGTCTCCTTGGGATCCCAGCCCCAGAAATCGCCCCAGGCCTCCTTGGCCCACAAGGCGCCCGAGAGCATGCCGAGAAAGAGCAGCCCGGTGGCAATGTACACCAGATTGTCTATCGACTCCAAATAGCCATACCTGCCCTGCACAAGACCGGCCACAGCCAGCAGAAAGGCACAGGCCAGCAGACCGTAGGCAAACATGTAGACGGCCACATGCGGTATGAAGTAGACACTCTGCAATGCTGGTGCGAGCGTGGCATCGTGTATCTCGGGCTTCACCACGTTGATGATGCAGAACACGCCCGACAGTACGGTGGTGAACAACAACAGCCACCGGTAATTCCACCGCCGGTAGACGAAGAGCCCCGCCATCATTACAAAGAGCGAATACCAGAGGCGTGTCTCGCCCATGGTGCGCATGGGAGGCCGTCCGAGCGAGAGCCAGAACCCGCCGATGAAAAAGGCCAGCACTCCCACACCGGCCAGCGACAGGAGCAGGGCCGTCGGCGACCGCCGGGGGTTGCGCAGGGCACATACGGCTCCCGCAAGCGACAAGAGCACCGAGAGGGCGGCGATGTATGGAAAATGTTCCCAGTTCATGACAAGTTTTTCTTTTTACCGCCCCACACCATCAGCAGCGAACCTGCCACAAACAGCAGCAGACCGGCAAGGGCGACGTTTTTCCACGGCTGCACGACAAATTCCAGCACACCATACTCGCTCCCGCCACCCGCAGCCGTGTCATAGGCAGCCAGATAAATATCTTCTTTCCAGGATTTATGCCAAGGGGCATTCACCCTGATGGTGCGACTCTCACCGTCGGCAACAACCTCGGCCCGGAAATCGGCCGGTATCTGCCGGGCGGCATCGTAATATTCTATTTCGAAATGTTTCAGTGTCAATGTATATCCGAGCGGACGGGCAACCCCTTCGCGGGTATAGGCCTTGTCGATGCTCTCGCCCACCTTCACGGATGCCCGCATCACACGCATGTCGGCCGCCCCGAAAGCCAGCCCCACTACCAGTATGAGCAAACCGGCATGGTTGAGGTAAAAGCGCCACCTGTGCCGTCCCCTGTACCGCAGCAGGGCCAGGAAAAGATTGGAGACGAGGAGCAACAGCACGGCGTCGAAAATCCAGGACTTCTGAAATGCGAGAGAGGGGAAAAAGAGCATCACCAGCCCCGCCATACCGGTCAGTACAATAGCCGACACAGCGGTGCGACCCGACGCAAGGGCCACTAAAAAACGGTTCGCAGCGTACTCTCTGTTGAACACATAGAGCCCGCCAAACAACAGCAGAACAATAGCCGCATTTACCGGAAAAGCAAAAACAGAGAGGTCGGGGTTACCGAAAATCACCTGTATGAATGCGGCCACCAAAAGAAGAGGGATAAAGAGAGAGAACCGTGTTTTACCCATAACTTTATTTCACGGCGTAAAAATAATTCTTTGTCCGACATTATCGGTCATAAATTCCACTTTATTTCTTTCAAACTCATTTCTCCTTCATCTACCCGAACAACAATAAATATACCTATAAACAAAAATTTTTCATAAAAATTATTTTTAGAAAAATATAATATATATCTTTGCAACCTAGAAAACTTTATTAAAAAATTATCTCATGAAAAATTTCAGACTTCTGGCTATTTTAATGGCCGCCGTAACTTTTAGTTCAATTTTTACTTTCACTTCATGCAACAAAGATGAAGATAAGGAAAATTCTCTTTATACCGATTCTACTGTTGGTAATACAGATGCCGGTACATATGTTTCAGGTACTTATACGGGAAAATTAGTTAGTGGAGGAGAAGTTATCAGAGACGCTTATGTAGTAACCATCACTCGCATATCAAGCAGCGTGGTAAAAGTAAATGCCGATTTATTCAACGGTAGCGTAAATTTCAATGTATCATCTTCCAATGGACAATACATCTTGTCAAATTCAGAATCAGAATATTCTCAAGTGAATATTTCGATACAAGGTAAATCTTTAACAATCACGTTTTTAAATATTTTTGGAACAATAACGACCTTCACTGGTTATAAAGATTGATTTATGTTACGCATAATTATCTTTTTACTTATATTCATAGCTTCTTTTACTGCAAATGGTGTACCTGCCTATCCACGCAAAATAAAAATAAAGACAGAAGACGGTACCATTTACATCACACTACAAGGTGATGAATATACGAAATGGGCTTTGACAGAAGATAATTATACATTACTTCCAGATTCATCTTCTTGGGTGTATGCCCAAGAAGATGAATCTGGTTTTGCAATTCCATCTACCCACAAGATAACCGACTCTAAATCGAAATTAAAAATATTTCTTTCTACATTAAAGAAAAATATTCCCGTTAAAGAGGTTCTTCACACGCAAATTATTCAGAAGACAAGTCATCAACAAGCTGTATCAAAATCTGTTTCGGGTTATAGAAAGGCTCTCGTTATTCTTATGCAATTTCCCGATTGTCATTTTACGAAAACGTATGAAGAACTTAATGATCTTTTCAATAAAACCGAATATGCAACCGATGGGGCCAAAGGCAGTGTACATGATTTTTTTAATTACGCGTCATACGGCCAGCTGAATTTTACGTGCGATTTGGTAGGCCCCTTCACAGCCGAACACAATATGCCCTTTTACGGGACAAATAGTGGCATTGGCGGATATGATATAAATCCTTATACTCTTTTCTTAGAAGCTATCGAACAGGCTGCTAAAGAAAAAAATTTATCAGAATACGATGGTAATGGTGATGGATATGTCGATAATATACACATAGTCTTTGCAGGATATGGCGAAGAAGCAGGAGCCCCCTCATACACCATATGGTCACATGAAATGACTTTTTCTCCCATTACCATACAAAACATGATGATAAACAAATATTCCTGCGCACCCGAATTAAGAGGAAACAGTGGAACAGGTATTTCCCGCATCGGACCGCACTGCCATGAAATGGGACACGCTTTGGGTGCCATGGACTATTACGATACAAATTATAGTACGGATGGCTACTATGAAGGTACAGGAGAATGGGATATTATGGCATCGGGCAGTTGGAACAACGACGGTATAACACCAGCTAATTTCAACCCTTATGTTAAAGCTTATAATTTTGGTTGGTGTAAAATAAAATATCTTGAAAAAGGAGTAAATATCATACACAGTTCCAATTGGAATAATAATGAAATATATCGCATTGACACTCCTGTCAAAAATGAATATTATTTACTCGAAAATCGCCGTCGCGAAAATTTTGATATCAACAATCCGGGAGAAGGCCTTCTTATCTATCATATACACAAAGATATAGAAAATATGGCTTACACAAACAGCATCAACTCATCTCACCCCCAAGGGTGTTATATTGTCTGTTCACAGTCAACTTATCCTATTCCTACCAGTAACAATCAAAGTTACGGAAATATAAATGATACCTACTGCCCTTTCCCCGGAACCGAAAACAATATAAACTGGAACGATAATAGCACACCATCGGCATTTTGCTGGGACGGAACGTATACCGGAATAGACTTATTTATAAAAAAAGAAGACGACAATAAAATATCCATAACATTACAAAACGAAACAAACGTAGAAAATGAATCTATATGGCAAGAAAATTTCGATGGTGTAAATGTTTTACACTCTTGGAATGAAGAAATTCTGCAAGGAAATAATACATGGAAAATATTAAATACAGAAAATGAATATACCATAACAGATCCTTTATTACCCGTCTGTCTCAATGGTAAATATGCTTACATTATAAGAAAAGACTTTTTAAATAATGCTCCAGATATTAACAGACTTGTCTCACCTGCTATTGTTAGCCATAATTATTTGATAAATGAAATTACATTTTTTGTACATCGAAAGTCAACAATCAAAAATGACAAAAACATATTGAACATTTATTTCAGAGAAAATGCAGATAAGGATTGGATTTCTATTGGCAACTGCACAAAAGAAACCAATAAATGGGAATCTTTTTCGTATACATTAACCGCTCCTGTTGAATCTGTTCAATTGATGTTTGAAAGCAAATTGTACAATATAGGCAGTTTCAGTATAGACGAAATAAAAATAAAAGGCAAAGCCACTGAAAGCACACTTTCAAATACAGATATCTATTCAAAAAATATATATTTTATAGATTCCAATCATACAGTACTTTATGTGGAAAACGGAAAAGAAAATGATATAATCCATATTTACGATCTTCAAGGAAAGCTTTGTTTTCAAACTCATCTATCCAACAAAAGATGTAAAATTAACCTATTGCCCGGTATATATATAGGCGTACTTAATCATCAAAATTTCAAATTAATAATTCCTTGATTTCTCAATAGGATACCTGAGCCTTGATGCCCAGGGCTTCGACACGGCGGGCAATGGCGTCGAGTGTGGCGGGCGGGGCCTTGCGCAGCTCCTTTTCGGGGGTTTCGCGGTCGATGGTGTATATCATCACCTCCTTGGGGGCTATGTGGCGCACGGCATCGAGCCAGGGGCGAAGCTCCTCTTCGGTGGTGTTGTCGACCGTTGTGCCGTTGTGGCGGCCTTGGAGGAAGAGGGTCTGCACAATAAGGTTACCGTTGAAACGGCAGAGAGCATCGATGAGTTTCTCGACCGTGAAGGAGGGCGACGCGGGCGAATTGATGAGACGCACCGTCTTGTCGAGCGACGAATCGAGTTTCAAGATGTTGTTGTCTACCTTGTTCAGAGCCGCAAACACATCGGCACGGTCGATGCGCGTGGCATTGGAAAGCACACTCACCTTGGCCTCGGGATAATAGGTGTCGCGCAGGCGCAGCGTATCGTCGATGATGGCGGCAAAGTCGGGGTGCAGTGTCGGCTCGCCGTTTCCGGCAAAGGTGATGACATCGAGTTTCTCGCCTCGGCCGTGCATGGCAATGAGACGGTTTTTCAGACACTCGCTCACCTCCTCGCGCGAAGGCAATCCGCTGTGGGCATGACGCTCGCTGTTGTAACCACACTCACAATAGATGCAGTCTAAAGAACATACCTTCCCGTCGACAGGAAGAAGATTCATTCCCAACGATATTCCCAGCCGCCGGCTGTGTACCGGTCCGAAAACGATTTCGCGAAACAGAAGTGTAGACATTGCTTTTTTATATTTTTCGCTACAAAGGTAACATTAAAACGACAACCTTTGTTGCATCGCCGGGCATTTGTCGACTTGCGGTAAGGAATAGCGAAAATCAAGATTGGAATGTTTTTCTTATCAAAAGTTGTTGATAATCGCCATGTTCAATATTTATATATTGATATACAGATATTTATAAAATATGATTTTATAAATATCAACATCTTACCGATAGGTTATCAACCGCAGGAAAGAGAAAATAAACGATTCTTTGTCCTCCACCGGTCGCAGGCGACAGCACCGCAGGCGGAATTGTTCTGTCCACCGACATGACGTCTATTTTATAAAATGCTGTTCATAAATATCACATTTAATATTATTTTATTGATATACAATTATTTATAATAATATATTGTATAGATATAAACATTTTATTTAGGAGTTATCAACATAAGGAAGAGAGAAAATAAAACTTTTTAAGCGCTTATTCGGCTGCAATACACTACTTTTGCGGTGATGAAGAAGGCCTGTATCATTATGCTTCTGTCGCTGATTGGCCTGGGCACATTCACAGCCCAAGCCCAACAGTCACGGTACTATCAGCGCATTACCCGCATCGTAACCGATGCCGGCGACACAGCTACGCTCATCATACTTCGCCCGATTTACTGTTTTCCGAAAAGAACCTTCAAAAGTCAGAAGGAGAAAGAGTACTATTGGCGCAACGTGCGCGACGTGAAGAAGGTGCTGCCCTATGCCAAACTGGTACACAATGCCCTGATAGAAACCTACGAATATATTCAGACCCTCCCCGAAGAGGAACGCGAAAAACACCTTAAACGCATGGAGAAGGAACTCTTCGAGGAATACAAGCCGGTGCTGAAAGATTTCACCTACAACCAGGCCAAGCTGCTGATACGTCTCATCGACCGGGAGTGCAACCAGTCGTCCTACCAGCTTATAAAAGCCTTCCTGGGTGGTTTCAGAGCCACCTTCTGGCAGACATTCGGCGCCATGTTCGGCGTGAGCCTCCGCAAGGAGTGGGAACCCGAAGGCAAAGACCGCATGCTCGAAGAGATTGTGATATTGGTAGAGAACGGCCAACTCTGACGCTTCCCCTCCTCCGCCCTGCTTTTCCCTCTCTCTACACGGTTATCAACAGCCGCATCTCTTTTTTATAATCCTTTTTATGAAACAGACGCAGACGTTCTCTTTCTTCAAAGAGGGTGTCTGCGTCTCGAAAATTTTTTTATATTCTTTACGGCTGACAATCAGCACTATATTGGTAAACAGATTACCTGAAAAGTTGTTTGAAAAAATCCCATATCACCAGTCCGGCCGTTACCGAAACATTGAGTGAATGTTTCGTTCCATACTGAGGTATTTCTAGGCAGGCATCGCACTTATCAACAACCTGCTGTTGCACACCGTTCACTTCGTTGCCCAGCACCACGGCATATTTTTTCTCGGGAGAGAGTTCAATATCGGCCAGCGACACACTCCCCTCTACCTGTTCTATGGCATAGACAAAATATCCGCGGGCATGCAGTTCATCAATCAGAGCAACGGTATCGGCCGCATAGTGCCATTCCACACTATCTTCGGCCCCCAGAGCCGTCTTGTGAATCTCGGGGTGAGGAGGCGTAGAGGTAATGCCACAGAGATAGATGGCCGATGCCCTGAACGCATCGCTCGTGCGGAATACCGACCCTACATTGTTGAGACTGCGCACGTTATCGAGAACTATGACAAGGGGTATCTTATCGGCTGCCTTAAACTCATCTACCGATATGCGTTGCATATCGAGAACGGTTTTCTTCTTCATCTTTACGCTTCACTTACAATAATTCTTTACAAAGATAGGGAAAGGTGAGAGCAGAGGCAAGTGAAAAACCCCGTTTTCAGATTGACTATGCCGAACCGCAACCTATCTTCGTGAAACAAAGATACTAAAAGGCGAGAGTAAAAAGACCAAACGAGATTGAGATTTTTACCGAGCCGCATCCTATCTTCTATAAAGATAGGGAAAGGTGAGAACAGAGGCAAAGAGAAAACAGAGTTTTCATCGTTGACTATGCCTAACCGTATCCTATCTTATAAATCACAAATACAAACCGTGATGATAAGTTGTCGATAAGTGTTGAAAAGCTGTGAAAAAAAACTTCAAAAAAAAGAATAGAAAAAAACACACACTTTTCCAAACTATTTTATACCGGCAACCAAAGAGAAACTCCAAATAATAAAATCACTTTTTTTCGGCGAGATACCAAAAGACAAATAAACCGTTTTCTACCCTGCATATAAAAGAAAATTTCTAACTTTGCCCGTTGTAAACAGATGTTGAATACATCTGCAAATCGCTTATAATAAGCAAAAAAAGAGGTTAATAATCTATTCATAAGTAGAACTTCTCTTTTTATAACCGAAAAAGCAAATAAAACAGGAAAAAGTTTTGAGTATTATCAACAGGATAATATCATAAGCATAAAAAGTCTTTAAAGAAAAAATAAAATAATAATATGATGAATGTTTGTACCTCGTCAAAGTCTACCCCGAATGATGCGTTAATCGAAGAGATCAATCTCCTGCGTCGGAAGAAAAACGCCGTGATACTGGCCCACTACTACCAGCGCGGCGAATTGCAGGATGTGGCCGACTATGTAGGCGACAGCCTGGCTCTGGCACAATGGGCGGCCAAGACCGATGCCGATGTGATTGTGATGTGCGGTGTGCACTTCATGGGCGAGACTGCCAAGATATTGTGTCCCGACAAGAAGGTGCTGGTACCCGACATGGAGGCCGGCTGTTCGTTGGCCGACAGTTGTAGGGCCGATGAGTTTGCCCGTTTTGTCGAAGCACACCCCGGATACACGGTCATCTCTTATGTCAATACGTCGGCAGCCGTGAAGGCCTATACCGATGTGGTGGTAACATCGACCAATGCCCGGCAGATTGTGGAAAGTTTCCCCAAGGATGAAAAAATAATTTTCGGTCCCGACCGCAACCTGGGCAACTACATCAACAGTATTACCGGTCGTGAGATGTTGCTTTGGAACGGTGCCTGCCACGTACACGAACAGTTTTCGGTAGCCAAAATCATGGAGTTGAAAAAGCAGTACCCCGATGCCGATGTGCTGGCTCACCCCGAATGTAAGGCTGTACTGTTGAAACTGGCCGACAAGGTAGGCTCTACGGCGGCGCTGCTGAAACATGCCGTGAAATCGGACAAGAAACGCTTTATCGTGGCTACCGAGTCGGGTATACTGCATGAGATGCAGAAACAGTGTCCCGACAAGGAGTTCATTCCCGCTCCTCCCGAAGACAGCACCTGTGCCTGCAACGAGTGCAACTACATGCGCCTGAACACGCTCGAAAAACTGAGAGACTGCCTGCGCGACGAGACTCCCGAAATTATAGTGGACAAGAATATAGCCGAGAAGGCGATACGACCCATACAGCGCATGCTCGACATATCAAATCTATTATCTTTATAAAAGATATATTAGGCATTCATTATTATTTGTTTTTATGTAAACAATAAAAATAAATTTTTATATATTTACAAAAATATTATAATAATATATAGGAATTTTGCTTTAATCATCTGCTTGTTAGCAGTGGTATTTTCTTGTGGTAGAGATACGAGAAATGCTGTTGAAGTTTTTTCATATAAGTATGATCCGCAATCGTCGGTCTCCTTACAGAAAGAGCGAATCTATTACGGTATGCTTCTCCAACCGGTAGTAAGAGAGGGAAAGCTGTCTCTTCCTACCCTTTCAAAAGAAGAAAGAGACAATATTCCCGATGTATATGTGTCGTATGTATCGGACTATGTAGACCTGGTCAATACCTGTTTGGACAAGTTGTCCGCTGAGCAGAGAGAGCATGTTCTTTCGTTTTATGAAGCGTGGTCGATACCCGATGTCGTAATGTTCGATTATTTGGCGTTTGGCGACAGTGTCGTTTTTTCGCTCGGAGAGAAAGAGGCTGTTGAGATAGGAATACCGGAAGAGAATTATCGGGACATGCTTCAAACGGTAAAAAATTTCAATACATTGGAAGCAAAAATTAAAGTGAATTATAAAATGGAGAATATCAGTAGTATATTTATGAGTAATGATTTACTCAGCACATATGATACTACCTTCATTTCAAAGTTTGATTTACTGAATAGTAAATATAATTGATATAAGAATATTTATTTTCTTATACACATTTATAATAAGTCTTTCTATTTTTTATAGAAGGACTTATCATTAACTATAAAAGTCCGAAAGCGTAGCCCTGGCTCTTTATCCATTCGATGGATTTGGGCAGGGCGTAGCGCAGATTTTTCTGTCCTTTCAACGAGTCGTGAAAGACGATGATGGAACCGTTGCGGGTATATTTCTTCACGTTGTTGAAAACCTGTTCGCCGCTCAGTTTTTTGCTGTAATCGCGGGTAACCACGTCCCACATGATGATTTTGTATTTCTGTCGCAGTTCGTGGGCCTGGCCGAAACACATGTGTCCGTGAGGCGGGCGGAACAGAGCACTATGTATCAGTTCGTTAGCGGCATCGACATTGCGCACGTAATCCTTGATGGAATATTTCATGCCTTGAATGTGATTCATGGTGTGGTTGCCGGTGTGGTGTCCGCGTTTGAGAATCTCGGCATAGAGTTCTGTGTTGCGGGCCACATTTTCGCCTACGCAGAAGAAGGTGGCCTTCACATCGTAATAGTCGAGCAGGTTGAGTACCCAGGGGGTGATTTCGGGCACCGGCCCGTCGTCGAAGGTGAGATATATGGTCTTTTCCTTGCACGGCAGTCTCCATATCGTTTCGGGAAAGAGCATGCGGTAGAAAAGCGGGGGACGTTCTATAAACATGACGCGTTACAGTGTGTGTAGGTTTACATAAGGAGTAGATGCGGTTTGGTGGCGTAATGCTGCACGGGCGTAATAAAAAAGCTCTGCCCGGAAAGGCAGAGCTTTTTTACGATATAGAGGGTTGTACGGTTTATCTCGAAGTATCGGTTCTCAGGTAGCGGTTGATGTTGACACCGGCCAGAGCTGCCATTTCGAGGTATTTCTTTCCGCTCTCTTCATCGCCGAAGCGGTAGAAGGTGGGAATGGCCTGTTCGACGAGAGCTCTTTCGTTGTAGGTGTAATCACGCATTACCGAACGTTTTTTGTTTTCGCTGAGCGAGTTTATCCACATGACATATTCGAGGGCACTGTCGGCAATTTTGGTAAGCAACTCTTTTCCCTTTTCGTTCTCGCCCAGGAAGTAGTAGTCCATGGCCAGTTGCAGGGAGATGTAGTTGTGGGGCACGACACTGTCGGGTATCTTTTCCATACAGTAGTCGAGAGCTTTCAGTGCTTTCTCTTTTTTACCCTCCTGTATCAGCTGGTCGATGAGATCGATGAACATGATGCGGTAGGAGTAGCACATGCGTCGTATGGTCTCGTCGAAGTAGACGTCGGGGTTGACATCCATACCGCCCCAGGCAAACTTGTTCATGACGTTGTCGTACATTTCGTCGGTATCGACCTGATAACGTCCCGAGCCGTTGGAGAGCTCGACAGGAACGATTTTGTAGGCCATACCCGTGCGCATGAAGTATTTGTCGGTCTCGGTAAAGAGCGAAGGATCTACGGTCGAGGCAAAGTAGATGGGTCGTTTCCAGCCCTGCTCGGCATTGGTACTGAGCATGTCGATAATAGCCAGTTCGTTGAGCATGAGGGTGCTCTTGTTGGAGAGCGAGAGGTCCATGCGGTCGACAATCTTATCTTCGTAACCGGCCGGTACGATGCCCGACTTCTTGATTTTCTCCTTATCGATGTCGATGTAGAGTTCGCCGGTGGGCAGGTGGTTGATGTTTCCGTATCCGGGAATGTACTTGGTACCTTCCTTGTCGGAAAGGAAATATTCCATGGCTGCTTTTACCGATACAGGATAGTTTACGCGATCGAGTATGTAGGCATATTCGCGTTTCTTGTTTCCATACTGTTGCTCTTCCATGGAGATGGGCAGCGGATCCGACTCATAGGCCTGCGATTTCATTTGCGACACATACCAGTCGGTTTGCAGGTAAGAGAGGTTGCACACGCGCACGTCGGTGCGGTATCCTTCGGTCTCCTGGGCATACCACAGGGGGAAGGTATCGTTGTCGCCGTTGGTGAAGATGATACCGTTCTCGTCGACCGAAGTGAGGTAGTTCTTACCGAAGTCGCGGCAGGCATAGCGGCCCGAGCGGTCGTGGTCGTCCCAGGTCTGGCTTACCATCTGCACCGGCACGGCCAGCGATACGACGGTGGCGATGGAGGCTGCAACCACGGGATTGATTTTTTTGGACAGCAGCTTGTATATGGCAGCTACGCCGATACCTATCCAGATGGCAAATGCGTAGAACGAGCCGGCATAGGCGTAGTCTCGCTCACGGGGTTGGTAAGGTGTCTGGTTGAGGTAGATGACAATGGCCAGTCCCGTCATGAAGAAGAGGAAGAAGACCACCCAGAAACTTTCGATACCTTTCTTGCCCGAGTAAAGCTGGAAGAAGAGTCCCAGCAGACCCAGCAGCAGAGGCATCATGAAGAATACGTTGCGGCCCTTGTTCTCTTTCAGGTCGGTGGGGAGGAGTGTCTGGTCGCCCACCAGGAATTTGTCGATGAAGTTGAAACCGGTAATCCAGTTGCCGTAGGCTGCGTCGCCATGGCCCTGAATGTCGTTCTGCCGGCCGGCAAAGTTCCACAGGAAGTATCGCCAGTACATGAAGTTTACCTGGTAGTCGATGAAGAAACGCATATTCTCGACGAAGGTGGGTTTACGCACGGTGCGGCCGTTTACCTTCACCGGTTTTCCCTTGAAGCCCGACCACTCCTTGTAGGCGGCGATGTGGCGACTGTCGGGGCTGTACATGCGGGTGAAGAGCATGCAGAGTTCGGGCGTGTAGATGTAGTTGCGTTTGTGGTCGATGATTTCGTAGCGGTCGGGCTCGTCTTCCGACGTCTTTATCACGCGGGCCCATACGGGAGCCCCCTCTTCATAGAGAGGAGCGCCGTCTTTGCGTTCGACATCGGCCACGAAGGTCTGTCCGTAGAAGAGCGGACGGTCGCCGTACTGCTCACGGTTGAGGTAGCTGCCCAGGGCAAAGACATCTTCGGGCGAGTTCTGATCCATCGGTGTGTTGGCCGACGAGCGTATGACGATGAGTGCATAGGAAGAGTAGCCGATGAAGATGACCAGCACCGATACCAGCACCATGTTGAGCAGCCGCACGGGCAACTGTTTCTTGTAGAAAAGAAATATGGCCAGTGCCGCAGAGATGAGTATGCCGATGTAAATCTTACTGCTGATGAAGGGCAGGCCCACCAGTATGACACTGATGAGGAACGACAGGCGCAGCCGGTTGAGACTGTTCTGCTTGTAGGTTTCGTAAATACCCCAGGAGATGCAGCCTATCACCAGGAAGAAGTAGACGATGACACCCGAGTTGAAGGGCATACCGAATACGTTGACGCAGAGCAGTTCGGCCCAGCCGGCCACTTTTACGAATCCCGGAACGAGACCGTAGAGCAGGAACACGATGCCGGCAAAGGAGAGCAGCAAGGCTATGAGCGCCCCTTTTGTCGTGGGGTTGGGGAACTTGCGGAAGTAGTAGACCAGCACCAGTGCAGGTATGGTAAGCAGGTTGAGCAGGTGCACGGCGATGGATATGCCTATGACGTAGGCGATGAGTATGATGTAACGGTCGGAGTGCGGACGGTCGGCTACATCTTCCCATTTGAGAATAAGCCAGAATACCAGTGCCGTACAGAACGACGAGTAGGCATATACCTCACCCTCGACGGCCGAGAACCAGAAGGTGTCGCTCCATGTGTAGGCCAGTGCGCCCACGGCACCGCAACCGAGAATGACAATCATTTGGGCAAGAGTCATTTCGCTGTCGTCTCTCACGATAATCCTGCGGGTAAGGTGAGTGATGGTCCAGAAGAGCAGCAGTATGGTGGCGGCACTGAACAGGCCCGACATGAGGTTTATCATGTAGGCTACCTGCGAGGGGTCGGAAGCAAAGTTGGCAAAGAAGCGTCCGGTGAGCATGAAGATGGGGTTTCCCGGCGGGTGTCCCACTTCGAGTTTGTAGGCCGACGAAATAAATTCACCGCAATCCCAGAAGCTCGCCGTCGGTTCGAGCGTAAGGATATACGTTACGGCGGCAATCACAAAGACCACCCAGCCGCAAATGTTGTTCAATAGTTGGTATTGTTTCATGATGATATGATGAAATAACGTATATTTCGATTTATAACCGTTCTCACAGGAAGCGGTGCTGATGGAACGGGCGATGTAAATGCCTCCCGTTCTGTGCTGTCGCTCTCTGTCATCGCGCGAGCAAAGATAGGAAAAGTAAGCCATTTATCTTTTTAAAAGATGGTAATAATCATCGTATATTCCTATTTATGGCTCGAAAAGTGCAAAAATAGGGTGCCTCGGAAGGTAAAACCGATAAATCGTCGTAATTTTAAAGCCTGTTATTCTTATCATTTTTCAGCCATGCCGAAACGTATTCTGATAACCGGTGCCGGCGGTTTCATAGGCGGTTTTCTCGTAGAAGAGGCTTTGCGCCGCGGATATGAGACCTGGGCGGGGGTGCGTGCCTCGACCAGCCGGGCCTACCTTACCGATGAGCGCATACATTTTGTCGACCTTACTTTTGCCGACAAGGCCAAGTTGAAGAGCCAGCTTACCGAAGGTGATACTTTCGACGGGGGGCGTCGCTGGGACATCATTGTTCACAACCTGGGGGTAACCAAGTGCCGTGACAGTGCCGATTTTGAACGCATCAACTATGGGTATGTCAAGAATTTTTCGGAGGCATTGATAGAGACCGGTACCGTTCCCGACCAGTTCATACTGATGAGCAGTCTCGGTGCCTGGGGGGCCGGCGACGAGCGCCGTTACACGCCGATACGTCCCGACGACGAGCCTCACCCCGATACCCTGTATGGCCGCAGCAAGCTCAAAGCCGAACGGTTTTTGCAGTCGCTGCCCGATTTCCCCTATGTGTTTATGCGCCCTACGGGTGTCTACGGTCCTCGCGAGAGAGATTATTACCTGATGATGAAGAGCATCAAGGCGGGTTTTGACTTTTCAGTGGGATACCGCCGCCAGCTGCTCACGTTTATCTATGTCAAGGATTTGGTGAAGGCGGTCTTCCTGGCTGCCGACAAGGGGGTGAAGCGTCGCGGCTATTTCCTCTCCGACGGCGGGGTGTACACCTCGTCGCAGTTTCGCCGTTATGTGGCGCGTGAGTTGCACAAGGGGGTGGTCGTGCCGGTGCGTGTGCCGCTCTTTCTGTTGAAGGCCGTTTGCTATGTGGCAGGTTTTCTGGCAGGCATATTCGGCACATCGAGTACGCTCAATCGCGACAAGTACCGCATCATGAAACAGCGCAACTGGGTGTGCGATACGACGGCGGCGCGGGAGGAGCTGGGTTTTGTGCCCGACTATCCGCTCGAACGTGGTGTGGCCGAAGCCGTGGCCTGGTACAGGCGCGAAGGTTGGCTCTGACTTTTTTCCGGAAAAATTTTTTACAGGGAGTTTGTGCCCGGGCGATGTTTCATCGCACGACGGCAAATTTGGCCACTACCCCCTCTCCTCCATTATCGACCGAGGCAAAGACCAGGTAGATGCCGCTGCGCAGACGGTCGCCGCTGCGGGTGAGGCCGTTCCATACCAGTTGGCCGCCGGTAGAGAAGTTCTGGTAGATGAGGTTGCCTGCCGTGTCGGTAATCTTCACCAGTGAGTTTTCCTGCAAGCCGGTAATGGTGATGTTGCCCTCGTAGTTGGGCCGCACGGGGTTGGGGAAAACGTAGACGTCGGAGTAGTTCTCTTTCGGTTCGGTGGCTTCGGCACGGAAAGAGACGAGACCCCCTTCGGTGGCAAAGAATACTTCGCCGGTCTCGGGGTGTACGGCAATGTCGTAGATGTTGTCCGAGGGAAGGGGCGAATTGTCGGCCGTGAAGTGATAGATGGTTTCCTGTCCGTCTTTCGATATGAGGTAGGCTCCCGAGTTGCGGGTACCGAACCATTTGCGGTCGGCGCCGTCGATGGCGATGGTCTGTATGGTTTCGTCGTTGAGCAGATAGTCGGCCAGATTGGTACCGTCGTTGCGGGCTATCTTTATGCGGTTGCAGGTGAAACTGCTGCTGGCGAAATTGTCGGGCCGTGTAATGACGATGAGGCCACGGTTGGTGGCTATCCACAGTTGTCCTTGGCGGTCTTCGGCCATGTCGTAGAAGATGTTTCCGTCGATGCTCTCGCCATTCTGGTCGGTAAAGGTGGTGAATTTGCGGGTCTGGTCGTCGGCGATATCTTCGGTTCCGTTTTCGTTGAAGGCAAAGACAAATGAGTTGTAGGCGGGGCACACCACCCATTTGGCCGACGATTTTTGGGGTATGAGTATCTGACTCAGGTTGCGCTGGTTTTTCAGTTCGTCGTAGTCGAGCCGATACCAGGTCTCGTTGCGGCGCATGACCGAAAGTCCGCTCTCGGTGTTGAAGGTAAGGACGTAGAGTTTCTTCTCCTTGTCGAAGGCCGTGTATCCTGCCTTCCAGGCCCAGTCCGAGGCGTTGACTATGGTGCTGTTCTCGTCGTTCCAGTGGGTGTCATAAAGGTTGTTTTTGAAACGGTAGAGCCCTTCAAACCATGTACCTACATAGAAGGTGTTCTTGTCGTCGGGGTCGACGGTGATGTTGTAGAGGTTGCCCCAGGTATAGTCGGGGTGTTTCGTGGTGGGTATGCCGTCGGGGAGAATGTTGGTCCACTTTCCGTTTTCGAGTATGGAGATGTACCCGTCGATATCCTGTTCGTCGTTGAGGTAGCCTACACCGGCCGTGGCTACATAGAGACGACCGTTGGCTACGGTGAGGGAGAAGGGGTCGTAGATTTTCTGGTGAGCGTCGCAAGGTATGTCTACTTCCTGTGTGAGGGTAGATGATGCGTCGTCGTATGAAAGGGCGGTTACCGATTCGGTACCGATTATCCACAGGCGGTTCTGGTTGTTTGCGGCGGTAACGTCGGCGGGGGTGTAGCCGGCCTCTTCGAGCCGGAGACGGCCGGTAAGTTGCCTGTTTTCGTCGTAGAGAAGCACTTCGTTGTCGACGGTGTATATGAGCAGTCGGCTGTCGTGGGTCTCTGTTTTCTTCGTAAGGTTGTCGGCAAGCAATAGCGAGGTGTTTCCTTCGTTGTCGCGGTAGTAGAGATTGCTGTTCTGGTGCAGCATGAGCAGGCCGTCGGCGAAGGGACGCAACTGCGTGATGTAGGAGTTGTTGAGTTTTTCCCAGCTGTTGATGTCGTAGGGTATGCCGTCGGCCGGGCAGCGGTAGAGAGAGTAGTCGGCACGCATGCAGTAGAGGTAGTCGCCCTGGCGGGCCGCCGAGGTGATTTTCTCGTTGAAAGTGTAGGTGGTCTTTATCTCTTTCTTGCTGTTGTTGAGTACCACGATACCGAAGTCGGTGGCCAGGTAGGTCTCGTCGCCTGCAAACGAGATGTCGTTGATGCCCTTGGCCGTGAGAGAGGCGTTCTTGATGTAGGGCAGGTTGTAGCATCTCTCGCTGCTCATGTCGATGAGGTCGATGTTGCTGTTGTCGTAGACGACGACCAGCAGGTCGTTCTCGTCTTGTGAGGCGATGCGGGCGATGCGGTTGTCCGACAAGATATTCAGCCGCGAAAGTTCCCTCACCTCCCGGTCGTTTTTCCCGTAGGAGAAGAGAGAGTTGTCGGCAAGGAAAAAGATTTTTTCGGCTCCTTCGCATATCTGTTTGGGCACGCGGAATGAGGCATGTATTTCCCACTCTCCCACCGGTTGTAAGGCCTGTGCCGGGAAGGTGGCGATGTAGCACGATAGCAGGAGGAGAACGAAAAATCTTTTCATGCGTCTTTCAGTAAAAATTCGGCCAGTTTCTTCACGGCACGCGCCCGGTGGCTGATGGCGTTTTTGCGGTCGTCGCCCATCTCGGCAAAGGTGAGGGTTTCGTTTTCGGGACGGAAGATGGGGTCGTAGCCGAATCCGCCTTCTCCGCGGCGTTCGTCGAGAATTTCGCCTTTGATTTCGCCCTCGAATGTGTATTCGCCCTCGCCGGTGACAAGAGCCACGACGGTGCAGAAGCGGGCATTGCGGTTGCTCTTGCCCTGCATGAGCGAGAGTACCTTGTCCATGTTTTTTTCGGAGTTGTGCCCCTCACCCGCAAAACGGGCCGAGTAGACGCCGGGTGCGCCTCCGAGTGCCTCGATTTCAAGGCCGGAGTCGTCGGCAAAGCAGTCGTATCCGTATTTTTCCTTGATGTATCGGGCCTTGATGAGGGCGTTGCCGGCAAAAGTGTCGGCCGTCTCTTCGATATCGTCGTGGCAGCCGATTTGCACCATGCCGAGTATTTCAAATGTGTCGCCCAATATGTTTCGCACTTCGTCGAGCTTGTGGGCGTTGTTGGTAGCAAATACAAGTTGTTTCATACCGTTATAACGGTGGCAGGTCGCAGAATATTGCCCGGGCGGGTCTCTGCGGGTTATGTTTTTATCTTGTCGAAACCTTCACCGTAGACGCCGATGACGTTTGATTGCGAGATGAAGGCATGGCTGTCTATCTGTTTCACGAGGCGGAAGATGCTGGTCGACTCGGTGCGTTTGGCCAGCACGACGATGACCTTCTTGGGTTGTTTCGAATACCAGCCCATGCCGTCGAGAATGGTTACGCCGCGGTTGATGTCGCGGTTGATGTGGTCGGCAATCTCTTCGTATTTGTCGGAGAAGATGAGCAGTTGTATCGACTGTCTGATACCGTTGATGAGCAGGTCGCACGAGTAGGTCGACACGGCCAGTACCACAAAACCGAAGACAATCTTTTCCATGTCGTGGAAGAGCATGTAGGACGAGGAGATGATGAGCAGGTCGCAGTAGAGAATGCTGCGGCCCAGCGTGATGGGCTTGTACTTGTTGATGATGGCGGCAATGATGTCGGTACCTCCCGTGCTGCCGTTGCGGGTAAAGGCCACGCCGATGCCCACACCGAGCATGATACCGCCTATGATACACGACATGAAGGGCTCGTCCTTGATGAGGGGCTCTTTGATGTAATAGGCCCATATCGACAGTTGTATGGTGGTCATGACGACGCCGAATATGGAGCGTATGCAGTATTGCCAGCCGATGATGCGAATGGCGGCGATGAGCAAAATACCGTTGATGGTAAAGTAGGATATGGGCACGGGTATATTGGTGCCGAAGTAGATGATGGCCGACAGACCGGTTACGCCTCCGGTTACGATTTCGTTGGAAACGAGAAAGGCGGTCCACCCGAAGGTGTAGCACATCAGTCCCAAGGTAATGATGGTGTAGTCTTTTACCTCGTTCCAGATGTCGCGGGGGGTCAATTTCATAGTCATACTCAATAAGGTTTAGCGACTTATACCGTTACAAGTCCGATACAAAGATAACCATTTTTTAGTTTTTGTTTTCACGCATGAACCCATTTTTACAGGGGTGAGTGTGAGAATAGAAAAGACTCCCGCCGACGCGGGAGTCTTGGATGAAGTGGACGGCTTGTTGTGGCCCATGCAAGATGGGTGTGGTCAAACAGAAATAGGGCGACGGGTTGTCTCTTACAGCAGTTCCCTGTCGGTCAGATCCCTGTTTGTCGTTATTTTTATCACCGTAACATACCTGTCTCTACACGATTCGGGTACCGAAAGTTCGACCCCGTTTTTCCCGGCCTTGAAATCGATGGCTTTGTCTCCGACGGTTATCTCTTTTATTTTCAATCCGGTAATAGGTAGTAATGCCGGAAACGAGTTCCAATCCTTGACAAGCAGATAGAGGTTCTTTCCCTTCCGAGTAGAGACGCCCCAGTCGGCCGGTCTGAGAAAACCTCCCTGTGTGCCGTAGATGGCTTCGCCGTTCCGAGCCAGCCATTCGCCCATGATTTTCAGACGGCTTTTTTCACGCGGGTCTATTTGTCCTGTGGGGAGCGGGTCGATATTCAGCAGCAGGTTACCGTTTCCGCCGGCACAGTTTATCAGGTAGTCGAAGCATTTCTCTACGGGAATCACTTCGTTTGCGAATCCTCTCCAACTCCATTCCCCGGTAAATGTCATGCACGATTCCCACATTGTCTCCATGTCGATGCTGCCGACACGCTGTTCGGGGGTGTAGTAGTCGCCCGGTACGCCACATCTGTTGTTGATGAGAATGTCAGGGGCGATGGCATATATCTCCTTGAAGAGGGTTTCCGACTCCCATACTTCGGGGTCTTTGTTCCAGGCATGGGCATCGAAGAAGATTCCTGCCACGGGGGCGTATTTGGTGAGCAACTCTTTTATCTGGTTGCGCATGTAGAGATTGTACCGGGGCAGGTTTTCGGAGGAGTAGTCGGGGTGATGCCAGTCTCTCTGGGAATAGTAGATGCAGAATTTCATGCCGTGACGGTGGCAGGCATCGGCCATTTCGCTCACGATATCTCTTGCAAAGGGGGTAGACATGATGTCGTAGTCGGTATATTCCGAATCCCACATGCAGAAACCGTCGTGATGTTTGGTAACCATGACGATGTATTTCACGCCGGCCTGCATGGATGTGTGTACAATGGAGTCGGCATTGTACATGGCCGGATAGAACGATTTGTGCAGGTGGTCGTAGATTTCTTTGGGTACGGCCGGCTTGAACCAGCTTATCCAGTCGGTGTGTTCCTGCGCCTTGCAGTGTTTCAATGTGGGGCGCGGATTGTGAAGCAGCTTTTCGCCGTCGTCGTCGTAGAATTGTTTGCTCCAACTGATTTCGGCGGCCACTACGCTGGACTGGTTCCAGTGTATGAACATTCCCAGTCTTGCCTCTCTGAACCACTGTGAGCGCTCTTGGGCCGTGGGCGATTTCTCTTTCAGTCGGGCTATCTGGGCATCGGCCCAGGCTTCTTCTGTACCGTACTTTTCTTGCGGCGATGCGTTCAATGCCAGTGCAACCGTGAGCAGGGTTGCGATAAATCGTTTCATGTCATCATGGATTTAAGGATATTCACATTTGAAGGCAAAATAGTTTTCGTATCGAAAAAATCAAAGGGCTCGCCTTGCGACAAAAAAACCCCCGACTATTAAAGTCGGGGGTGTGGAACGGGTGGTTGAAAAAATGGGCTGACAATTGATTAATAGTCGGCGTTTTGGGGATCAAATTCGGTCCACCCGTCGAGCCAGTTATCGTTGGCGTCGAAGGCACCTATGTAGCTCACCTGTTGCATCGAGGCGAGTTTGCTGTCGCTGAACGAAGCGGCCGAGAGCAGCGGGCTGCCGGCTGCGGGGCGGAAGTTGGTTCCTACGGCAGTTTCGGCACCGGTGAGGTTCATCTCGTCGAGGGTGCTCACCTTGTTGCCCGACTGGGCGAGGAAGAAGCGGCTCGAGAACGAAGTCTGGGTGTTGTCGTAGATGGCTTTTCCATCGGCATCGTAACCGGTTACCAGCACGTCGTCGTAAGATTTGTTGGCATCGCTACCGGTAATGTCCATGTCGGCAAACCAGATGTTTTGGAGTTTCAGCAGGCCGTTGGTGGCAGCGCTTTGGGTGTCGCCCTTCTGGTTGTCGAGAATGAGCCCGATGGGGTAGCCGATGGCGATGGAGTTGAAGCAGCTGAGACGGCTGTTGCGGCGTATCTGCATGGCAGCCTGGAAGCGACCCAGAGCCGAGCCGTTGTTGGGATATACTTCACCGCCGTTGATGTAGTCGGTAGAGTTTTCAAAGTTGGCATCGACGGCTTTGGGACCTACGAAGGTGATGTTGCTGAACGTAGCGGTGGTGTAGGGGTCGATGGCGGCACCGTCGGCGCAGTTGTCCGATTCGAAGCCGTTCGATTGGGAGGTATCGGCAATGCGGGAGTCGCGCACGCTGAGGCAGAACTGTACTTTGCCCGAGAAACCGTTGTCGGTATCGAACTCGTCGTCCCAGCCTTTGTAGGCCACGAGGTATTTGGCATTGACCGTACCGCCGAACCACTCGTAGGAGTCGTCGTTGCAGTACGATACCTGTACGTGGTCTACTTGTGTGCCGTTACCTACCGAGCCGAAGGTTACACCGTTGATTTCCTTGTCGCGCTCAAAGGGATAGCCGGCAAATTCTACGCGCACATAGCTGATGATACCCGAGTTGTCGGCATCGTTGCTGCCGCCGTGTTTGGTACGGGGGCCGCCTTCGATTTGCATCTGGCCCTGGTTGTTGTGGGCGTTACCGCAGATGATGAGTCCGCCCCAGTCGCCGGGACGACGGTTGCCCTTGGCCTCTTCCGAGGTGAAGACGATGGGTTTGTCGGCAGTACCCTGTGCATAGAGTTTTCCGCCGGGCTCTACGATAAGGGCAGCTTTGGTCTGCTTGTCGCCTTTGATGATGGTACCCGGCTCGATGGTGAGTTCGGCACCGTCGGCAATGTATACCCAGCCTTTGAGCAGGTAGGTGCCTTGGGCGAGGGTCTCTTTGCCCGAGAAGACAAATTCCTGGTCGCCGTTACCGATGACGTTGCCATCGAATACGAGGCTGCTGCTGCCGCCTTGACCCTGATTGTCGATATCCTTGTTGTCATCGTCGTCGCTGCAAGCGGTTACAGCTCCACACATAAGGGCGATGAAGGCCCAGTTGAGAAATTTTTTCGATTTCATGTTTTTTCTTTTTTGGTTTGTGGGTCTCCTGATGCAGAAACCCGGTTTATGGTTGTTTATGAATGTTTCAGAAGGTATAGCTTACCGAGAGGTTGAAGTTGCGTCCCGGACGGTATTGGCGGGTAATCTCTTCGACGACCTTGCTCTCTCCGGCCTTTGTGGTTACATCGTCGAGTTGCATGAAGGTTACCTTGTCGGCCAGCAGGTCGCGGATACCCAGTTTTACCTCCCAGTGTTTCTTGGCTTTCCAGGAGAGGCTCAGGTCGATGACATCGCGCGGCATCTCGTAGGAGTCGGGTATGCGCACGGTCTCTTCGTTGCCCGAGCTGCCGAGATAGCGGCCCACACCGGCGATGCGTTTGCCTATGCGGTTGTAGAAGAGGGCGGCGGTGATACCGCTCTTTTCGTGGCGGTAAGAGAGGCCGGTGTTGATGAGGTAGGGCGACTGGCCCTGCATGGGGCGGTCTTTTTCGCGGTCGCCCTCGGGAAACTCTACAAGGCTCTTGATGAGGGCGCCGTTGAAGACGAAGTCGAACGAGGGCATTCCCATGAAGGCGAGGTTCTTGCGCAGGTCTACTTCGAGTCCGTAGCTATATGCGCCGTCGGCATTGCGGTAGGAGTAGACGAGGTCGGTACCTCCGGCCACGGTGTAGGTCCACTCGATGGGGTCGTCGAAGTGTTTGTAGAAGAGGGCTACCGATATCTGTTCGCCTTTGGAGGGATACCATTCGTACCGCAGGTCGAAGTTCTGCACATAGCAGGGACGCAGCTCGGTGTTACCCTGTACGTTCGAGGCCAGGTCGAAGTCGTAGAAGACCGAGGGTGATACCTCGCGGAACTCGGGACGGTTGACCGACTTGCCGTAGGAGGCGCGCAACTGGTGCGCTTCGTTGAACTTGTAGGTGGCGTTGGCCGAGGGGAAGAGATCGTCGTAGATGTAGTGGGTGCTCTGCGGGCTCTCTTCGTAGTCGCGGGTGTTGCGTATGAGCTCCATGTCGCTGTGTTCGAAACGCACGCCGGCATAGAGGTTGAATCCTCTCCACGGCAGGTTCACGCCCACGTATCCGGCTCCCAGCAGGTTGTTGCCGTCGTAGTTGTTGCGCATTTTGAGCTCTTCGAGCAGGTAGAGCTTGTCGGCACCGTAGTTTTCGTCGATGAGGAGTTCGGTGGGAAGGTCCATGTGGCGGAATCCGTCGGGCAGGGTGTTCTGGCTGTAATTCCAGTTGTAGATGAAGCTGCGGGTGCGGTAGCTGCGGGTGCGGTATTCGCCGTAGGCTCCGGCTTTGACTGTGGGGGTAAAGCTGCCCCACTCGAAGTCGTGGCGGTAGTTGGCGTTGGCCGAGACGATGTGTTCGTCGAGGCGGGTAAATTCGCGGGTGATGTCGTTACCGGTCGAGAGGGCGAGCACGCCGGTTTCGAGGGCATCGTCGATGAGGTATTTGCGGCGGTCGGGCAGCAGGCGGTTGGCGTAGGCATAGCCGGCGCTCCAATCGAAGTAGTCGCTCTCGAAGGTGTGTTTGCCGGTGAACTGGCCGTTGTAGGTGGTGCGGCTGCTGTAATAGTATTCGGCGTTCTCTTCGTGGTTGTTCTGGGCACTGGTACCGGTGCGGTAGGTATAGCGGTCGGTGCCTATCTGGTTGAAGATGTTTTTGAATTCAAAGTGGTTGTTGTCTTTGGCGGGGACAAACGTGAGGTTGAGCATGGCACCGATGCGGGCGGTGTGGTTGAACTGGTCGTCCTGACTGTGGCGCAGGTAGTTGCTGCGGTCGTTCTCGGTGTCGTAGGCGCCGAAGAGCGAATTTTCCATGTCGAGGAATGTCTTGTAGCTGTTGCTGTAATTGAGGGCACCGATGAGTCCCAACTTGCCACCGTCGGCAAGGCGGCGTATGCGGCTCACGTCGGCGCTGAGGCTGAGGTCGCCCACGGGATTCATCGTGCGCACCCGCCAGTCGTTGTTGAAGCCGTTGCCTTGCAGGTCGACACCGTTGCCGGCAATGGGGTTGAGGGTGGCGTCGATGCCGCCGGGCAGGGCGCGCAGGCCGTTGTCAAATCCGAGGAAGTCGGTGCGGCTGCCCCGGCTGTACTTGAAGTTGCGGAAGTGGGTGGCGTCGTTGATGTTGCCGCCTACCGAGAGGGTGAAGTTGTTCTCGGCGGGGAGGTCCTTGGTAGTGAGCAGGATAAATCCGCCGCTGAAATCGGCCGGATATTCGGGAGCGGGCGATTTGACGATGGCGATGTTTTCGAGCTGCGAGCTGGGTATGATGTCGAACGAGAAGGCGCGCGAATCGGCTTCGGTGCTGGGCACGGCGCTACCGTTTATCCACACGTTGTTGTAGCGTTCGGAGAGGCCGCGCACCATTACAAACTTGTCGTTGATGAGGCTGATGCCCGGCACCCGGCGTATGGCTTCGGAGGCGTCCTTGTCCTGGGCTATCTTTATCTGTTGCGACGACACGCCGCTCTGTATCACGAGGCTGGTCTTGGTGGCGGCAATCATGCCCAGTTCGGTGTTGCGGCGCATCTGCCCCACGACGACCACCTCGTCGAGGTTCTGGTCGTCGGCTTTGAGCCGTATGTCGAGGGTGAGCGGGGCGCTTTCGAGTACCCGCTTGTCGGCGAGGGTGAGGGTCTGGTAGGAGATGTAGTTGACGATGAGGGTGTAGGCTCCGGCTTTGAGGTTGTCGATTTGAAAGAGTCCGTTTTCGTCGGTAAAGGCAGCCAGGTTGGTACCGCTCACCGATATGGTGGCTCCGGCGAGGGGTTCGCCGGTGGCGAGGTCTCTGACGGTACCCTTTATGACGGCGCACCAGGCTGTGGCCGGCAGGAGGGTGAGAAGTGTGGCAGCGATGATGATTCTTGTCAAGCGTTTCATTTGATTCCCATAATTTTTTCGACAGCAAAAGTCGGAGATTCTTATTACAGGAGAGATGCAAAGTCTTGACGTTTCTGTAACATGCGTGTGACAATTCGGTTTCAAATGCTACCGGCCGAAGAAACAGAAACGGCTGCACCCGGGAGGTGCAGCCGTTTCGCTTTATAATAAGTATGAAGGGGGAAATTATCCTACGACAATGTTGATGAGCTTGCCGGGTACGACAATGACCTTCTTGATGTTTTTGCCGTCGAGCCATTTGGCCGAGTTTTCGTGGGCAATGACCTGTTTCTCTATCTCCTCTTTGGGGGTGTCGATGGGGAATTCGAGGTTGAAGCGCACTTTACCGTTGAACGAGACGGCGTAGTTGACCGAGTCTTCTTTGAGGTACTCTTCGTTATAGTCCGGCCACTGGGCATCGCACACCGTGGTGTTGTGTCCGAGGGCGTGCCACAGCTCCTCGCTCAGGTGCGGGGTGAAGGGTGCGAGCAGCACGACGATGGGTTCGAGTATGTGGCGGTTGCGGCATTTCAGGGCGGTGAGCTCGTTGACGCATATCATGAAGGCGCTTACCGAGGTGTTGTAGGAGAAGGTCTCGATGTCGCCGCTCACCTTCTTGATGAGCTTGTGCAGGCTTTTGAGCTCCTCTTTCGAGGGTTTGCCGTCGGTGAGGGCGAGGGTGTCGCCGTCGAAGAAGAGGTTCCAGAATTTTTTGAGGAAGCGGTGCACGCCGTCGATACCGTTGGTGTCCCACGGTTTGCTCTGCTCGATGGGGCCGAGGAACATCTCGTAGAGACGCAGCGTGTCGGCACCGTAGCGTTCGACGATGTCGTCGGGGTTGACAACGTTGAACATCGATTTCGACATCTTCTCTACCGCCCAGCCGCAGATGTAGCGACCCTCTTCGAGTATGAACTCGGCATCTTTGAAGTCGGGCCGCCAGTTGCGGAAGGCCTCGATGTCGAGCACGTCGTTGCTTACGATGTTTACGTCGACGTGTATGGGGGTAGTCTCGTACTGCTCTTTGAGGTTGTAGGAGACAAACGTGTTGGTGTCCTTGATGCGGTACACGAAGTTGGAACGGCCCTGTATCATGCCCTGGTTGACGAGCTTCTTGAAGGGTTCGTCTTCGCACACAAATCCTAGGTCATAGAGGAACTTGTTCCAGAAGCGGCTGTAAATGAGGTGTCCCGTGGCGTGCTCGGTGCCTCCCACATAGAGGTCGACGTTGCGCCAGTAGGTATCGGCCTCTTCCGACACGAGAGCGGCGTCGTTGTGCGGGTCCATGTAGCGCAGGTAGTAGGCCGACGAGCCGGCAAATCCCGGCATGGTGCAGAGTTCGAGCGGGTAGTGCTCTTCGGTTTCCCAGTTTTTGGCACGTCCCAGAGGCGGCTCGCCCTGTTCGGTGGGGAGGAACTTGTCGATGCCCGGCAGCAGCAGCGGCAGACGGCTCTCGTCGAGCATGTAGGGAAGATTGTTCTTATAGTAGACAGGGAACGGCTCGCCCCAGTAGCGCTGGCGGCTGAATATGGCGTCGCGCAGGCGGTAGTTTACCTTGACGCGGCCGATGCCTTTTTCCTTGATGAAGGCTTTGGTCTTGGCGATGGCCTCTTTCACGGTGAGCCCGTTGAGGTCGAGTCCGTTGCCGCAGGAGTTTATCATGATGCCCTCTTTGGCGTCGAAACTCTCCTGCGACACGTCGCAGCCCTCGATGAGGGGTATGATGGGCAGGTCGAAGTGCTTGGCAAAGGCGTAGTCGCGGCTGTCGTGGGCCGGTACGGCCATGATGGCGCCGGTACCGTAGCCGGCCAGTACATAGTCGCTTATCCAGATGGGTATCTCTTTTCCGTTGAGGGGGTTGATGGCGTATGCGCCCGAGAAGACGCCGCTCACGCTGCGGTCCATCATGCGTTCGCGTTCGGTACGGTGCTTGATCTGGTCGAGGTAGGCATCGACGGCGGCTTTCTGTGCGGGAGTGGTTACCTGTGCCACATATTCGCTCTCGGGGGCGAGTACCATGAAGGTAACGCCGAAGATGGTGTCGGCCCGGGTGGTGAAGATGGTGAAGGTTACGTCGCTGTTTACGACCTTAAACTCCATCTCGGCACCTTCGGAGCGGCCTATCCAGTTGCGCTGGGTCTCTTTGAGCGAGTCGGTCCAGTCGATGGTGTCGAGGCCGTCGAGCAGGCGTTGGGCATAGGCCGAGACGCGGAGGCACCACTGGCGCATCACCTTTTGCTCTACGGGGTATCCGCCGCGCACCGAGAGGCCTTCGCTCACTTCGTCGTTGGCCAGCACGGTACCCAGCTTGGGACACCAGTTCACCATCGTGTCGCCCAGGTAGGCAATGCGGTAGTTGAGCAGGGTTTTCTGCTGCTCCTCCTCGCTCATGGCGCACCACTCGTCGGCCGTGAAGGAGAGTGTTTCGGTGCAGGCTACGTTCAGCCCTTCGGTACCGTTAGTCTCGAAGGCTTCGACGAGGGTGTTGATGGGGAGTGCCTTCTGCTCGTTGTAGTCGTAGTAGCTGTTGAACATCTGTATGAAGGCCCACTGCGTCCACTTGTAATATTCGGGGTCGCAGGTGCGTATTTCGCGGTCCCAGTCGAAGCAGAATCCTATCTTGTCGAGCTGCTCACGGTAGCGGTTGATGTTTTTTTCGGTGGTGATGGCAGGGTGTTGACCCGTCTGTATGGCATATTGTTCGGCGGGCAGACCGTAGGCGTCGTATCCCATGGGGTGCAGCACGTTGAACCCTTTGAGCCGCTTGAAGCGGGCGTAGATGTCTGAGGCGATGTAGCCCAGCGGGTGTCCCACATGCAGACCGGCTCCCGACGGGTAGGGAAACATGTCCAGAACGTAGTATTTGGGTTTCTGACGGTTCTCGGTTACGCGGTAGGTGTGGTTATCTTTCCAGTACTGCTGCCATTTCTGCTCGATTTCTCTGAAATTATATTCCATCGTTTTTTTCGATTTGGAGGTGGATATTTACCCTATTTAATGCTGCAAAAGTAATAAAAAAAAGGAGATGGCGCCAAAAAACCGTTCTATTACGACGATTTATGCCGTTTTTGCTGTCGCGGTGCGGGTGTTGCCCGGGCGAGCTTTTCCGATTTTGGGGCCGGGTGCGGTGGCCGGCTGGTGAAAATGTACTATTTTTGCCGCGCAATACCTAATTTGTTACAGTATGAAAATCGGGACAATCGATTTGGGCGAACGCCCGCTCTTCCTGGCTCCGATGGAAGATGTTACCAACGCTCCTTTCCGCCTCCTGTGCAAGGAGTTCGGTGCCGACATGGTAACGACCGAGTTTGTGTCGAGCGACGCGCTCATCCGCTTTGTGGGCAAGACACAGGCCAAGCTCTCCATTGCCGAGGCCGAGCGGCCGGTGGCGATACAGATTTACGGCCGCGATGTCGACTCGATGGTCGAGGCGGCCCGCATCTGCGAGGCGGCGCGTCCCGATGTTATCGATCTCAACTTCGGCTGCCCGGTGAAGAAGGTGGCCGGCAAGGGGGCCGGGTCGGGCATGCTGCGCAACGTGCCGCTGCTGCTGGCCATCACCCGGGCGGTGGTGCAGGCGGTGAAGCTGCCCGTGACGGTGAAGACCCGCCTGGGCTGGGACCACGACTCGCGCATCATCGTGGAGCTGGCCGAGCAGTTGCAGGATTGCGGCATTGCCGCCCTGGCCATTCACGGCCGCACCCGCAGCCAGATGTACACGGGCGAGGCCGACTGGTCGCTCATCGGACGGGTGAAGGAGAATCCCCGCATGACGATTCCCATTATCGGCAACGGCGATATCACGACGCCCGAAAAGGCTCGCGAGGCGTTCGACCGCTACGGGGTCGATGGCGTGATGGTGGGCCGGGCCTCGATAGGGGCGCCGTGGATTTTCGGCGAGATGAAGCAGTATCTGCGCGAGGGTGCCGTAACGCCCCTCACGGTGAGTGCCAAGATGGAGGTCTTGCGGCGCCAGTTGCGCGAGAGTGTAGCGCGGCTCGATGAGCGTCGCGGTATTCTGCACATACGGCGACACCTGGCGGCTACTCCGCTTTTCAAGGGTATCCCCCACTTCCGCGAGACACGCATTGCCATGTTGCGGGCCGAGACGCTGGCCGACCTCTACCCTATTCTCGACCGCGTCGAGGAGCTGTTGCTCTTACCGACCGAGTAGCAACCCCTCTCCCCTGCTCTTCTCTTGCCGGGGTTGACCGGGTGCCGTGTTTCTCCTGTTTGTGATTTTTCTTTTTCCGTTTTACGATTCGTTTACGATTATGTTTCTCTCTCTGGGCGATTGTGTCGCGTCAAGGTGAGGTGATAAAAACAAACGCACCGGATTTTTTCCGGTGCGTTTGTTGTATGATGTGAGGGGTAGCTCCCACCCTTGTTTCTATTTCTTGCGCGGTGCCCGGCGGGCTTTGGCTTTGGGCTGACTGTCGTTCTCGATGATTTTCAGGCAGTCGTCGCTCGACAACTCTTCGGGTTTGGTGCCTTTGGGTATTTTGTAGTTTTTGCCCTTGTAGGCGATGTAGGGGCCGAAGCGTCCGTTGAGGATTTCGAGGTCGCCGTTTTCGGGGAAACTCTTGATGAGGCGGTTTTTCTCTTCTTCGCGCTTTTTCTCGATGAGAGCCACGGCTTCGTCGTAGGAGACGGTCTGCGGGGCATACTCTTTGGGCAGCGACACATACTTTCCGTTGTGGCGTATGTAGGGGCCGAAGCGGCCGGTCGATACGGTGATGGTCTCGCCTTCGTACTCGCCCAGCGTACGAGGCAGGTCAAAGAGTTTCAGAGCTTCGTCGAGGGTGATGGTGTTGATAGACTGTCCCTTCTGCAACGAGGCGAAGAGGGGCTTTTCCTTGTCTTCGGGGAGACCTATCTGTACCAGGGGGCCGAAGCGGCCTATCTTCACCGATACGGGGCGTCCGCTCTTGGGGTCGATACCGAGCTGGCGTTCGCCCACGCGGTGTTCGAGGCGCAGCGAGAGGGCCTCTTCGACTACGGGGTGGAAGAGGGTATAGAAGTCTTCAATCGACTTGTTCCACTCGGTCTTTCCCTCGGCCACTTCGTCGAACTTGCTCTCGACCTGGGCCGTGAAGTTGTAGTTGAGTATTTCGGGAAAGTGTTCGGTAAGGAAGTCGTTGACTACGATGCCGATGTCGGTGGGCAGCAGTTTGCCCTTTTCGGCTCCGACGGTTTCGGTCTTCTCCTTATCGGAGATTTTCCCGTTTTTGAGGGTGAGTACATTGTAGGAGCGTTCGGTGCCGGGACGGTCGCCGCGCTCTACATACTCGCGTTGCTGTATGGTCGATATGGTGGGGGCGTAGGTCGAGGGGCGGCCTATGCCCAGCTCTTCGAGTTTGCGCACGAGCGAGGCCTCGGTGTAGCGGGGTGGCCGTTGGGTGAAACGCTCGGTGGCCTCGATTTCGAGGGCCGGCAACTCTTCGCCCGTAGCGAGGGGGGGCAGCATCTTGCTGTTGCCTTCGCCGTTCTCGCCTTCGTCGTCGGTCGACTCGTTGTAGACACGCAGGAAACCGTCGAATTTCAGCACTTCGCCCGTAGCGATGAATTTCTCCTTGCGGCCCGAGATGTCGATGACGGCTGTGGTCTTTTCTATCTCGGCATCGCTCATCTGTGAGGCGATGGTGCGTTTCCAGATGAGTTCGTAGAGGCGTTTTTCCTGGGCCGACCCTTCGATGTCGTGATGGTCGATGTAGGTGGGGCGTATGGCTTCGTGGGCCTCCTGGGCGCCTTTGGTCTTGGTGTGGTAGTTGCGGGTGTGCTGGTATCTCTCTCCCCAGGTTTTGAGGATTTCGGCCTTGGAGGTGTTCAGGGCGAGGGAGGAGAGATTGACCGAGTCGGTACGCATATAGGTGATGAATCCCGACTCGTAGAGGCGCTGGGCAATAATCATGGTCTGTGCCACCGACAGGCCCAGCTTGCGCGCGGCCTCCTGTTGGAGGGTCGAGGTGGTGAAGGGGGCGGCCGGCGATTTGCGGGCGGGCTTTACCTGCACCTCTTCGATGGTGAAGCGGGCGTCGCGGCAGGCATTGAGCAGGGCGAGAGCCTCTTCTTTGGTTTTGGGGCGGGTGTTGAGCTCGGCTTTCATCTCGACGGTCTCACCGGCCGGGGTGGCTACGGCAAAGGTGGCTACGATGCGGTAGGAGGCTTCGCTCACAAACTGCTCGATTTCTCTCTCCCGCTCGACGATGAGCCGCACGGCGACCGACTGCACGCGGCCGGCCGAGAGGGCGGGTTTTACCTTTTTCCACAGCACGGGCGACAGCTCGAAGCCCACGATGCGGTCGAGCACGCGGCGTGCCTGCTGGGCGTTGACGCGGTCGATGTCGATGTTGCGCGGGTGCTCGATGGCGTTGAGTATGGCGCTTTTGGTGATTTCGTGGAAGACGATACGGCGGGTCTTTTCGGGGTTGAGCCCGAGTACCTCGTAGAGGTGCCAGGCGATGGCTTCTCCTTCGCGGTCTTCATCGGAAGCGAGCCACACCATGTCGGCCTTGGCGGCCTCTTCTTTCAGGGTCTCGACGAGCTGTTTCTTGTCGGAGGGTATTTCGTATATGGGGTTGAAGTTATGGTCTATGTCGACACTGAAATCTTTCTTTTTCAGGTCTCGGATGTGGCCGTAACTCGATAAGACTTTATAATCTTTTCCTAAAAATTTTTCGATCGTTTTTGCCTTGGCAGGCGACTCTACAATGACTAAATTTTTCGGCATTTTCTGTCGCTTCTTTTATTTTCGCCTGCAAAAGTAGAAAAAAAGCGATTGACAGTCAGCTATTTTGTCGTTAAAATTTTCTTTTCCTCTCTAAATTCTCAGAAAACAACCCCCGCTCCTACGAGAAAATGGAAGCGTTGTGCCGGCATTCCGTAGAAGAGGTCGGTGCGTTTGGAGAGCAGGTTGTTGAGCTGGGCCGAGAAGTGTATGTGCTTGTTGAGTCGGTATATGGCGCCGAGGTTGAGGGTAACGATGTTGGGGAGGTTTCCCGACGAGGGGTAGTCGACCATGCCCTCTGTGAGGTTGCGGTATCCGAGACCGTCGGCAAAGTAGAGGTCGGCCGAGATGTCGAGCGGGCGAATGGGCACTACCGTTACGCCGGCTTTCCACTCGTTGCGGGGTTGCGACGAGCATATGCGTGCCTTGCTGCCCTGCTGGTGCCACTCGTTGTGTTCCCAGGCGAGGTGGGCCTTGAAGAAGTCGCGCGGGTTGTACTGTATCTCAAAACCGGCTTTCCAGGCATAGGCATCGGTGGCGTAGAAGCTGACCACGGGACGGGTGAGGCGGCCGCCGGTGCCGGTGGCCTCGATGTATTGCCAGCGGTAGTCGAAGAGGGCGTCGATGCTGTATTTGATGCCGCCGTAGAGGGTGAAGTGCAGCTGCTTGAAGGTGGCGGTGCGCAATCCCACGGTGAAGTCGGCCGGCGTGTAGGTGTTGCTCATCTTGCGGCTGGGGTCGACATAGGCGGTGATGGCGCTCATCTTCTCCCAGGTGTTGAGGCTCTTGCCTCCGGTGAGGCTGGTGTAGAGAAACCAGAGTTTTTCAAATTCCCATTCCAGTTGCACGTCGGGGGCGATGCGGAAGATGGTGTTGTCGTGAATCGAGAGGTCGACAACGGCACCGGCTCTGAATTTCAGGGCTTCCTTTTCGATGCCGAAGTAGGGATTGGCCCGCAGCACCGTATAGTTTTCACGGTCGCAGCGATTGTAGATGAGATTGTCCATGCCCACGGCCACACCTATGAGGTAGGTGTCGCCCAGGGGGGCACTGCCGTCGAGTCGGGTGCTGAGGTGGTTTTCGAGTACGCCGCGCTGGCCGTAGAAGAGGCCGAGGTCGCTGTTGTAGCCCCGGTAGCTTATCTCGGCGGTGTAGTTGAACTCCTTATTGGGCTTGGAGGCGATGCGGGTGTCGAAGCCGTAGTGTTGCACGGTCTGCTGGTCGGTGGTGGTGCTGAGCCCGGCAAGACGGTTCTTGTCGATGTTGTAGAGGGGCATGCCGTAGTAGTTGAAGCCGTTGTAGCGGTAGTAGGCCGTGGTGTTCCAGCTGGCGCGGTCGAAGGTGTGGGTATAGGCAAGATTCAGCTTGTTGTCGTTGCGGCGCTGGTGGGTCTTGTTGTTGTCGGTGAGGTAAGCGAGGGTGCCGTTGGTCGAGTTGTGGCTGTACCAGAACAGCAACTGGTCGCGCTGCCTGTCGACGATGCGAATACCGGCATTGGCGTTGATGTTGAGATAGTTGCCCATCTCTATCTGGGCATATCCCCGCTGGCGGTCGGGGGCTTCGACACCGCCGTCGCCGGCCGGAAGCAGGTCGAGGGTGGGTGTCTCGTTGCGGGCGTTTTTCCACTCGGTGTATCGTATGTCGGGGCGTGCCGAGGCCGATACCTCCATCTCGGGTATGACGTTGATTTTCGAGGCGTCCTGCACGATGGGGGTAAACTCCTTTTCGATGGTTACGGCACGTTGCAGGGTGTTTTTGTTGTCGGTCTGGGCGCTGGCGCCGAAGAGGGCCGGCACGGCAAAGAGCAGCAGGGTGATATGGCGGGTATTCATTGTACGTCGGTGTTTGCAGGTTCAAGTTTTTCGAGGCGCACGGCGACACGCTCCTTGATGTCGTCGTCGGCGGTGTAGTTGTTTTGGAGGCTCAGCAGGTATTGCCGGGCTTTGAAGGTGTCGCCCCGTCGGGTATAGACGTCGGCCAGCACGATGAATCCGCGGGCCAGCCAGTACTGGTGCGAGGTGCCGTCTTCGAGCAGGCGGTTGACGACGGCTTCGGCCTGGGTGTCGTCGCCCTTGTCGAAGTGGTACTGGGCCAGCTGGTAAGCGGCTTTGGCGCCGGTCTCGGTGCGGGGGTCTTCGGCGAGTTTCTCCCATTCGCCGGCGGCCTGTGCCGAATCGCCCAGGGCGATGAAGCTGCCGGCCCGTGCGGCCCGTGCGTCGCGTATGTGTTCGGGCGAGAGGGTGGGGTCGGCCAGCAGGCGTGCCGATACCTCTATTACGGCCCGGTTGTCGCCCAGCTGCACGGCGGTGCGCAGCATGCCCAGGCGGGCCAGTTGCCGCGACTCCTTGCGGGAGGCGAGACGTTCGAGTTTCTGGTAGCTGACAAAGGCTTCGGGATACTCTTTGCTCTTCTCCTGTATGTCGGCCAGGCGGGTGAGGGCCTCTTCGGTGTAGGGATTATTGGGCGTTTGCAGCACGGTGGTGAGTTCCTTGCGGGCTTTGCCATACTCCTTGCGGTCGTAGTAGTAGAGGCTCAGGTAGTGGTGTGCCGGCAGGGTGTAGGCTCCGCGGGGGTATTTTTTGAGGTATTGTTGGAGCTGGTTGGCCGAGGCGGCATTGGGGGTTTTGAGGAAGGCGCGTTCGGCGGTGAGGAACGAGAGGGAGTCGAGTTCCGAGATTTCGGTCGATACGTTTCCGCCGAGGGTTTTCAGGTAGGCGGCATAGGCGTCGACATCGTTCTGGGCCACATACACGGCTTTGAGGTCTTGCAGGGCGATGTGGGCCTCTTCGGTGCCGGGGTAGTCGGCTATGACGCTCTTGTAGGTGGCGATGGCTTTCTGGGGCTGTTTGTCGTTGTAGTAGAGCATGCCCAGTTGCACGCCGGCTTTGCGGGCAGTTGCCTGGTCGGGATATTTTTCGAGCAGGGCGGTGAAGCAGGCGGCAGCCTTTCCGTCGTGGAGGGCGACGTGGGCGAGGCCCTCTTCGAGCCAGGCTTCGTCGATGTAGTCCGATTGCGGGTAGCGTTGCCGCAGCTGTTGCATGGCGGCAATCTTTTCGACCTGTTTCTTTTGCAGTCCGGCCATGAAACCCTGCTGGTAGAGGGCGTAGTCGCCCATGGCGGGATAGAGGGCTACGGCCTTGTTGTAGGTGGCTTCGGCCTCGGCAAAGCGGCGCTGTCCGTAGAGGCAGTCGGCCAGGCGGGTACAGGCGTCGGCGATGCGGGGCAGCCGGTTTTCGTCGGGCGTTTCGCTCTTGATGTATTGGGTGAATTGCGATTGTGCCCCGGCAAAGTCGTGCTGTTTGAAGCTGGCGTATCCGAGGTTGTAATAGACCAGCGGGTCGACCGCAGAGGCGGTTTGCAGGTAGAGGCGGTCGTTCTGGGCGGCCCCGGTGTAGTCTCCTTCGCGGTAGCGGCACTCGGCGAGCCACAGGTAGGCATCGGCCTTGGCTTCGCGGTCGTAGTTACCCAGGGCGATGGCCTGGGTAAAGTAGTCGGCGGCCCGTTTCAGGTCGTTGTTGGCAAAACATTCGGTGCCGAGCCGGTAGAGGATACGTTGCTTGGCGGTATAGATTTTGGCCGTGGGGTGCTGTATCTTGTTGATGGAGTTGAGTGCGCTCTCGTAGTTGCGGGTGGTCATGTAGACGTCGACGAGGTAGTCGTTGATGGTGTCGGCGTGTTGCGACCGGGGGAAGAGGTTGAGAAATTTCTCAAACACGGTAACCGACTCGGCAAAGGGCGAGAAGGTGGCGGCGTGCAGCGTGAGGGCGTAGTTGTACAGGGCGGCCTCCTGCACCTGCGGGTCGAAGTCGTATTGTGAGGCCATCTCGAAGGCCAGACGGGCGTTGGTGGGGTCGTTGAGCCGCAGGTAGCTCTGCCCGATGAAGAGGTAGGCGCTTTGTGCCAAGGCATCTTTCCGGTCGGTAACCCTCCCCAGCTGTTCGATGGCTTCGAGGTATTTTCCCGTTTGATAGTAGGCCATACCCAGGGCGTAGTGGCTGCTGCGTTGTGGTGCAGTGCAGTAGGTGGTGTAGCCCGAGAGGTATTTGATGGCCTGGGTGTTGTCGCCCGTGCGGAAGTGGCTCTCGCCGAGAATACGTTCCATCTCGTAGTAGGTCGAGTCGGCAGGATAGCGCTCCATGTACCGGCCGGCCGTTTCGATGGCCTCGGGATAGTTGGCCTGGGCAAAGCGGCACTGGGCGAGCAGGGCCGTGGCCTGGCGGGCAAATGTCGGGTCGTCGGCGATGGGCAGCAGCTCGCTCTCGGCGCTCTCGTATTTGCCTTCGAGGTAACGGCGGTGGGCGTCGTGGTAAAGGGCGGCCTTCTCGTAGGGACCGCCCACTTCGATAATAGCGGCGAAGCAGGGAGCGGCCTGTTCGGTATCGCCTTTCTCTACATAGGTGCAGCCGAGGTGCAGCAGCAGGTCGCCCTGTTTTTCGGGTGAGAGCTTGTCGATGTCGATGGCACGGTATATTTCGAGCGCCTTGTCGTAGTCGCCGCGGTCGAAGTAGCAGTGTCCTTGCAGGAGTTGGGCCTCGGTGCTGTGCGGGGTCTTGGGGTGGTCGGCGAGGTAGCCTTCGATGAGGTCGAGGGCGTTTGGCTCGCGCGAAGCGTAGGCCGAAGCGGCAATCAGGAAGTCGGCCTTGGCCTTGTCGATGGTGCGGGTGGCCTCTTTGCGGTATGCGGTCAGGAGGTCGATGCAGCCGGCGTAGTTTCCCTCATTGTACAGGAGTTGCGCACGGTCGAAGATGTAGGCGGGCTGTTCGATGCGGACGGCCTTCTGTGCCGGTGTTGCCAGCGGCACGGCGCTGCACAGCAGGGCACAGGCTATATGGCGAATGGTATTTTTTTTCATTGCGGTAAATCTTTGAAACAAAAATAGAAAAAACTTCGTATCGCTGGGGGACCTCCCGGTTTATTAACTTATTTTTTTATGTGTCGGAGCCGTCGGGGCGGCGGGCTTGCAGTATTTCGCGTTTCCCGCCCGGCGGGCCGGGGGTGCGTTGCACGACGAGCCCTGCCTGTTGCAGGCGGCGGCGCACCTCGCCTTTGGCGCAGTAGGTCGAGAGTACCCCTCCCCTGCGCAGGGAGCGGGCTACACGGCCCAGCAGTTCGGCGCTCCACAGCTCGGGCTGTTTTTCGGGGGCGAAGGCGTCGTAGTAAATCACGTCGTAGCTTTCGTCGCCCAAGGGGTAGTCGGTGAGGTCGGCCCCGACCTTGTGCAGCGTGAAAAAGGGGGTGATGGCCACCTCTCTCTCCCACTCGCAGCGGTGCAGCTGCTCGAAGAGGGGGCGGCTGCCGGGCTGTATCGTTTCGGGGTAGGCAAGGCCGATGGCCCGTTCGGCATCAAGCGGGAAGGCTTCGACCACGGTGTAGTGTATGTGCCGGCGGCTTTGTCCGGCGGCAAGGAGGGTGAGAAATGCGTTTAGCCCGGTGCCGAAGCCACACTCAAAGAGGTCGACCGTTTCCCGCCCGCAGGCTTCGAGGCCGGTCTTGATGTAGACGTGCATCGACTCGGCCACGGCTCCCCGCACCGAATGGTAGTGCTCGTCGAGGCCGGGCAGGTAGAGGGTGGGTGTGCCGTCGTCGGTGATGACGGTTACGGGCGTTTCGCGCTTCATCGTTTGAGGGTTTCGGGGGCGACCCATTTGTAGAGTTTGTCCGAGGGGCGTATCTTCTGGTCGAGCTTTATCGAGAAGTGGTCGCCCTTGACGGCCTCTTCGACCGGTTTGAGGTCGACGCGCATCTCTTCGACGGTGGTGATGATGGCGCCCGTCGTGGGGCCGGTGATGACGATTTCGTCGCCGACGTGCAGCGACTGGGTCTCGACGACAAACTCGGCTACCCCGAGGTTGGAGTAGTATTTCACCCCCTTGCCTATGTAGACCTTCACGCGGGTGGCTTCGGAGCCGTAGGTGTGGCTCCACTCGCCCAGCCGCTGGCCGAGGTAGTAGCCGTTCCAGAATCCGCGGTTGAAGACTTGGGCCAGGCGGGTGTCCCAGGCGGCGATTTTCTCGTCGCCGTAGCTGCCGTCGATGACGCTCTCTACGGCCTGGCGGTAACACTCGACGACGGTGCGCACATACTCGGCGCTGCGGGCGCGGCCTTCGATTTTGAACACGCGCACGCCGGCCTCCATCATGCGGTTGATGAAGTGTATGGTTTTCAGGTCTTTGGGCGAGAGTATATACTGGTTGTCGATATCGAGTTCGATGTCGCTCTCCTTGTCGCGCACGGTGTAGCCGCGGCGGCACACCTGCATGCAGGCGCCGCGGTTGGCCGAGGCGTTCATCTCGTGGAGGCTCAGGTAGCACTTGCCCGAGACGGCCATGCACAGGGCGCCGTGGGCAAACATTTCGATGCGCACCGGCTTGCCGCTCGGGCCGGTGATGTGGCGGCGTTCGATTTCGGCGTAGATGTGGGCCACCTGGTCGAGGTTGAGCTCGCGGGCGAGTACCACGACGTCGGCATACCGGGCGTAAAATTCGAGTGCCTCGACGTTGGTGATGTTGAGTTGAGTCGACAGGTGCACCTCTACCCCGATGCTGCGGGCGTAGGTCATGGCGGCGATGTCGCTGGCGATGATGGCCGAGATGCCGGCCTCGCGCACGGCGTCGATGATGCGGTGCATGAGGTCGATGTCGCTGTCGTAGATGACTGTGTTGACGGTGAGGTAGCTTTTCAGTCCATGTTCCTGGCAGATGCGGGCTATCTCGCGCAGGTCGTCGAGGGTGAAGTTGTTGGAGCTGCGGGCCCGCATGTTCAGTCCTTCGACGCCGAAGTATATCGAGTGGGCACCGCCCTGAATGGCGGCGGTGAGCGATTCGTATGACCCTACGGGGGCCATGATTTCAAAGTCTTGTGCGGTCATGGGTTATTTGCCGGTGATGATTTTGCGTATGTCGTTGAGCTTGTTGAGTGCCTCTACGGGGGTGAGGTTGTTGATGTCGGTGTGCAGAATTTCGTCGCGCACCTGCGAGAGTACGGGGTCGTCGAGCTGGAAGAAGCTGAGCTGCATGCCTCCGCCGCCGGCCGTGGCTTTTTTCTTTTCCTGGGGCACGGCGATGCCGTTCTGGCGGTTGTCGGTTTCGAGCTGGTGGAGTATCTCGTTGGCCCGTTGCACGATGGTCTGGGGCATGCCGGCCAGCCGGGCCACGTGTATACCGAAGCTGTGTTCGCTGCCGCCGCGTACCAGTTTGCGCAGGAAGATGACCCGGTTGTCGACCTCCTTTACCGATACGTTGTAGTTGGCAATGCGGTGGAAGCTCTTCTCCATCTCGTTGAGTTCGTGGTAGTGGGTGGCAAAGAGGGTCTTGGCCCGGGCGCGCCGGTGCTCGTGTATGTACTCTACGATGGCCCAGGCGATGGAGATGCCGTCGTAGGTGCTGGTGCCGCGGCCCAGCTCGTCGAAGAGCACGAGGCTGCGGTCGGAGAGGTTGTTGAGAATGTCGGCCGCCTCGTTCATCTCCACCATGAAGGTCGACTCGCCCAGCGAGATGTTGTCCGAGGCACCCACGCGGGTGAAGACCTTGTCGACAATGCCTATGTGGGCGGCTTCGGCCGGCACATAGCTGCCTATCTGCGCCATGATGACGATGAGGGCTGTCTGTCGCAGGAGGGCCGACTTACCGGCCATGTTGGGACCCGTAATCATGATGATTTGCTGGTGGTCGTTGTCGAGCGTTACGCTGTTGGAGATGTAGCTCTCGCCGGGAGGCATCTGCCGTTCGATGACGGGGTGCCGTCCCTCCTTGATGTCGATGGTGAGGGAGTCGTTCACCTCGGGGCGTATGTAGTGGTACTCCTCGGCCGCCTTGGCAAAGGAGAGCAGGCAGTCGATGCGGGCTATGAGGTTGGCGTCGAGCTGTATGGCCGGAATGTAGTCGGCGACGGCCTGCACCAGGTCGTTGAAGAGGCGTGTTTCGAGCGCGAGTATCTTCTCTTCGGCGCCGAGAATTTTCTCTTCATACTCTTTCAGCTCCTGGGTGATGTAGCGCTCGGCGCTGACGAGGGTCTGTTTGCGAATCCACTCTTCGGGCACCTTGTCCTTGTGGGTGTTGCGCACCTCGATGTAGTAGCCGAAGACGTTGTTGTAGCCGATTTTGAGGCTGGGAATGCCGGTGCGTTCGCTCTCGCGCTGTTGCAGGTGCAGGAGGTAGTCCTTGCCCGAGCCCGAGATTTCGCGCAGCTCGTCGAGTTCGGCATTCACGCCGCGGGCAATGATGCCGCCGCGGTTGGTGAGCGAGGGGGCGTCGGGCGAGATTTCGTGCTCGATGCGGTCGCGTATGAGGGTGCAGGGGTTGAGTTGTGCGGCGATGTGGCGGAGCACCTCTTCGTCGGCCGACTGGCAGCAGTCGCGTATCGGCTCTATGGCCGACAGGGCCACCCGCAACTGCACCGTCTCACGCGGGGTGATGCGCCCCACGGCCACTTTGGAGATGAGGCGTTCGAGGTCGCCGATGAGCGCGAGCTGGCGGTCGATGAGCTCCTTGGCTTCGGGGTGGCGGAAGAAAAACTCTACCACCTCCTGACGGTCGCGTATGGGGGCCACCTCTTTCAGCGGGAAGGTAATCCACCGTTTGAGCAGGCGCGCACCCATGGGGCTCACCGTGCGGTCGATGATGTCGAGCAGGCTCTTGCCGCCTTCGTTCATCGTGGAGAGCAGTTCGAGGCTGCGCACGGTAAACTTGTCGAGGCGCACGTAGCGGTCGGCCTCGATGCGGGCCAGGGAGAGTATGTGTGAGATGTGGGTGTGCTGGGTAATGTCGAGGTAGTGCAGCAGCGCGCCCGAGGCGACGATGCCCAGTTTGAGATTCTGTACGCCGAAACCTTTGAGGTTTTTGGTGCCGAAGTGGCGCAGCAGCCGTTCGGTGGCCGCCTCCTCGGTGAATATCCAGTCGTCGAGTTCGAAGGTGAAGTAGCGGTTGCCGAAGTGCTCCTCGAACTGTTTGCGGTGGCTGCGCTCGAAGAGTATCTCTTTGGGCTGGAAATTTCCCAGCAGCTTGTCGACATAGTCGTAGTTGCCCTCGGCCGTGAGGAATTCGCCGGTGGAGATGTCGAGGAAGGCCACGCCGCACTGCCCGTTCTTGCCGAAGTGTACGCCGGCCAGGAAGTTGTTCTCCTTATGGTCGAGTATGTTGTCGTCGATGGAGACGCCGGGGGTTACCAGCTCGGTGATGCCGCGCTTGACCAACTTCTTGGCCAGTTTCGGGTCTTCGAGCTGTTCGCAGATGGCGACCCGCTTGCCGGCGCGTACCAGTTTGGGCAGATAGGTGTCGAGAGCATGGTGGGGAAAGCCTGCCAGCTCGACATACTGGGCGGCTCCGTTAGCCCGCCGGGTGAGGGTGATGCCCAGTATCTCCGACGTCGTGATGGCGTCGTCGGAAAAGGTTTCGTAAAAGTCTCCTACCCTGAACAGCAGTATGGCATCGGGGTGAACGGCTTTCATCTCGATGTACTGCTTCATGAGCGGGGTTTCGACCATCTCTTTTGCCACGGAATTTCTTGTTTTGATGAGCAGACAAAGGTAGTGAAAAGCTCGGGCAATGGCAAGCCGGTGAAAATTTTTTGTTGACGGCCTCTCCCGTGGCGAAGGGTGGGAATGTCTCTCTCCCCGCCTGCTGCGAAGCGGCGGTGTGGAGGGGGTGCGGGGGTGCCCCTCTCCTACCCTTTCTCTCCGCAGAGCGTTGCGGCGGGTATCGGGCTATTGCGGGTGGGGTTTCGGTGAGGGAAAGAGTGTGGGTGGGCTACTCGGCCGCCCGCCCCAGAATACGGGCGATGCCGCGGCGTATCGAGGCCAGTCCGAAGTCGGCGGGGTCGATTTCGTCGCGTTTCATAAACCGGGCGGCAGCTACATCGTCGTGGGCTTCGAGCCCCCGGGTGTCGGCTACGCGACATTCAAAGAAGAGATCCATCGTAGGTACGGTAAGTCCGCCGTAGGTGTAGAGGTTGGGCAGGGAGAAGAGGTAGCGCGTGGCGACGACGGTGAGAGCGGTCTCTTCCCGCACTTCGCGGGCCACGGCCTCCTCGGCGGTCTCGTCGAGGTCGGTAAATCCGCCCGGCAGATCGAGCGTGCCGCGGGCCGGCTCTTTGGCGCGGCGGCACACAAGTATGTCGCCTTCGTCGTTGGTGATGAGGGCCACGACCGCCGCCTTGGGGTTGATGTAGTAGATGAGGCCGCAGTCGAGGCAGCGCTTCGACTGGGCGTTGTTACCGACAAACCGGGCCGAGCCGCAGTGCGGACAGTAGCCGAAGGGGTCGAGAAGCGGTGTTGTCGCGCTCATGACTTCTTCTCCTTTTTGTCGGAGGCTTTCCCGGGCTGCAATATTGCGCGGTACTGTTCGGGCTCGAGGAGTATCTCTTCGGCGCGTGTTACGATGGGGTCGTCTTTGAGGCTCTCGCATATCTCTCCCTTCTGGTAGTAGTAGCGCTTGACGATTTCGAAGGCGAGCTGCTCGGCTATTTCGTCGCGGAAGTTGGCAAAGTCGTGGTCGAGGTTGTGCGACAACTTCTTCGACAGGGAGTCGATTTCGGGGGTGATGTCGGTGAGGTAGCCTTCAAACTCGGCCCATTTGCGCAATTCGTCGAGAACCTTCTGGGAGCGGCGGTCGTAGGTAAAGTTCTGGCTCTGCACATACGCCTTGAAGTCGTTGTATATCTCGTCGTCTATGACAAATGCCTCGATGGGGGCTATCGTGTCGTGTTGTTGGGCAAAGCGGGTGGCGTAGCGGAAGATGTACATGTCGTTGACCAGGTAGTACACGATGTTGGGTATCTGTTCCAGTTCCACTTTCACGTCGGGAGTGATGCCGCCACCGTCGCGCACGATGCGTCCGGCTGCGGTGGTATAGGCGGTGGTGAGGCTGTCGGGAATACGTTCGGCACGTCCGGCAGCGTTGCGGTGGGAGTAGTCGATGGCCTGTATCGAGCGGCCGCTGGGAATGTAGTATTTCGAGGTGGTGATTTTTATCATGCCGTTGTAGGGCATCGGTCGGGTGGTCTGCACGAGGCCCTTGCCGAAGGAGCGTTCGCCCACGACGACGGCGCGGTCGAGGTCTTGCAGCGTACCGGCCACGATTTCCGAGGCCGAGGCCGACTCACTGTTGATGAGAACGACCAGCGGTATTTTCTCGTCGAGAGGTTTCTGGGTGGTCTTGTAGGTCTTGTCCCACTGGCTGATGCGGCCGCGGGTCGAGAGTATCTCGGTGCCTTTGGGCACGAAGTAGTTGATGATTTGCAGCGCCTCGTCGAGAATACCGCCGGGGTTGCCCCGCAGGTCGAGTATGAGCGAGGAGATGTGGCTGTTCTTTTTCAGGTCGATGAAGGCCTCTTTCACTTCGGCAGCCGCCTTGTCGGTGAAGCTTTGCAGGTAGATATAGCCCACCCCTCCGTCGCGCACACCGTAGTAGGGTACGGCCGGCAGGGTGATTTTCTTGCGCACGATGTCGAAGGTGAGTGTGTCGAGCGTCTCGGGACGTTCCACGACGACGCGCACGATGGTGTTGGCCGGGCCTTTAAGCCGTTCGCTCACCTTGTCCGACGGCAGTCCCACGGCCGATACCGAGTCGACCCGCAGAATCTTGTCGCCGGCTTTCAGACCGCACACCTGGGCGGGCAGTCCCTCGTAAGGCTCGGCAATGTAGGTAAAGCTGTCGCGGTAGGTAATGAGCGAGCCTATGCCTCCATATTCGCCCGTGGTCATGAACTTGAAGTCTTCGGTCTCGGTTTCGGGAATGTAGGTGGTATAGGGGTCGAGCGTGTAGAGCATGGTGTTGATGCCCTTTTCCATCATCTTGTCGAGGTCGAACGTGTCGACATAGAGTGTGTTGAGCTCTTTCAGCACCGAGTTGAATACCGAGATGCTCTTGGCGGTATCGAAGGTCTTGTCGTTGTTTTGGGCCGTGAGGGGGGTTCCTGTGAGGAAGAGGGCGGCCGTCAGAGCCAGATTTCGGGGCGAAAACAGGGCGTTGCGCATATCTTGAAGGTTATTTTCAAAAAAGAGTGAGAAATTTTTCCACAAATATATTGCATAATTGGAAATAACGCATTACTTTTGCCCTGCATTTTTAGGAATGTTATCTTCTTCAGTAGCTCAGTCGGTTAGAGCATCTGACTGTTAATCAGAGGGTCGTAGGTTCAAGTCCTACCTGAAGAGCCACAAAAATTCCGGGTGCGGAATCGAAACATACACCATTTATTCTTCAGTAGCTCAGTCGGTTAGAGCATCTGACTGTTAATCAGAGGGTCGTAGGTTCAAGTCCTACCTGAAGAGCCGAAAGGCCGCTTGCCATAGGGCAGGCGGCCTTTTTTGTTTTACCTGTTTTAGTCTTTTTTCGGAAGAGTTAGTACATATCGTGGGGGGTGAATCGTGCAGAAAATCAGTCTTTCTGTGTCAACTTCCCGCTGCGGATAAAACGAAACCCCCGTTGGCCAATCGGCCGACGGGGGTTTCTGTATGTGAGAGAAACGAAGTGTTTAGAGAACGACTTTGAATACCTCGTTGCCCACTTTTACCAGGAAGATACCCTTCATGTCGAGGGTCAGCGAGAGAGCCGAACCGTCGGCCACGGCACTCTTCACCTGAGCGCCACTCAGGGCGATGACGGTTACCGGTGTGCCGGCAGCGGCGCCTTCGACAACGATGGCGTCGGCAGTAGCGTAAACGGCCGTTGTGCTGTTGCTTTCAACGCTCTCGATGGCAGAAGTCGACTCGTTGATGACGGGGAACTTGGCCCATTCGATGCCGGCGCGGTAGGTGTCGGCACAGCCTTTGGGCACGACGAGGGTGTAGCCCAGGTCGTTGTAGTTCTCTTCGGCCGGTTTAGACGAGAGTACGCTGCTGAAAGCACGTTCGGCGGCTTTGGTGGCGGTGCCGAGACATACGACAGTCTTCAACGCCTTGGGTTGATAGAAGGCGCAGGGAGCGATGGAGTCGACCGATGCGGGAATGGTGATGGTCTCAATGGCGTTGCATTGATAGAAGGCATTCTCGCCGATGACCTTGGCTCCCTCAGGCAGGATAATCGAGGTGGCTACCTTGCAGCCGCGGAAGCTGTTGTTGCCGATTTTTTCCATGGCGGTGCAGTCGCTCAAATCGATTGTTTCGAGAGCAGAGTTGAGGTTGAGGAAGGCACGGTTGCCGATGGTGGTGAGCGAGGTGCAGCCGGTGAAGTCGATCGAAGCGATTACCTTATCGTTGGTGAAAGCATAGTCGCCAATCGATTCGAGTTTGGCACAACCGTTGAAAGATACGGTGGTAAGAGTCTCCTGTATCGAACCGAAAGCATAGGTATGGATTTCTTTCAGTTCGGCGCAGTTGCTCAGGTCTACGGTTTCGAGCTCGGCCATGTAGAAAGCTTCGTCGCTGATGGTTACGAGCGAGTTGGGGAGCACAACTTTTTTGAGCGATTTGTTGCTCTTGAAGGTTGCTTCGGGAATGGTGTTCTCGGCGTAGGTTACATCGCCCTCGGTCGAGGCCACGATGTTGGCGCCGCTCAGGTCGAGGGTAGCCAGGGCGGGCATACCGTTGAGGGTGTCGAGGTCGGCTTTGTTGATGGAGCCGGTTACGGTGAGGGCGGTCAGGGTAGCGGCCTCATCGGCGGTGAGAAGGGTACTGAGCGTACCGGCGGTCTCTACGGCTACGACTTTTCCGTCGCCCGGCTCTTCGGCAGCTTCGTTGATGACGGGGAACTTGGCCCACTCGATGCCGGCGCGGTAGGTATCGGCACAGCCCTGGGGTACAACGAGGGTGTAGCCCTTGTCGGTGTAGTTCTCCTCAGCAGGTTTGGTCGAGGGCGAAGAGATGTAGGTGTTGTTGGAGAAAGCCATTTCGGCGGCGCGGGTATCGGTGCCGAGGCATACGACAGTCTTCATCGCTTTGGGTTGTCCGAAAGAGTGGGGAGCGATGGAATCGACCGAAGCGGGCAGGGTGATGGTTTCGAGCGAATGGCAGGAGTAGAAGGCACCCATACCGATGATTTCGACATTCTCGGGAAGAGTGAGCGAGGTCATTTTCTTCAACGATTTGAAGCTGCTCTTTCCGATGACGGTGAGCGACGTGCAATCGCTCAGGTCGAGCGTCGTGAGGGCTTCGCGCACGTTGTTGAAGGCATTGGCCCCGATTGTGGAGAGGCTGGTGCAGCCGGTGAAGTCGATGGTGGCGATGTAGAAGTCGTTGGAGAAAGCATATTCGTCGATGGTGGTGAGTTTGGAGCAGCCGTTGAAAGAGAGGCTTTCAAGACCGTCGATACCACCGAAGGCTCTGTAACCCACCGTTACGAGTTCGGGACAAGCGCTCAGGTCGATGGCCTTGATGTTGATACAGTCGGCGAAGGCTTCGGTTCCGATATATTGGAGCGAGGCGGGGAAGAGTACCGAAACAAGAGCCTCATTGCCCATGAAGGTTGCTTCGGGAATGGTGTTCTCGGCGTAGGTTACATCGCCCTCGGTCGAGGCTACGATGTTGGCGCCGCTCAGGTCGAGGGTAGCCAAGGCGGGCATGCCGTTGAGGGTGTTGAGGTCGGCTTTGTTGATGGAGCCGGTTACGGTGAGGTCGGTCAGGGTAGCGGCCTCATCGGCGGTAAGGAGGGTACTGAGTGTACCGGCTGTTTCCACAGCCACGGTTTTGGTCTGTGCGTGTCCCAAAGCAAAACAGCTGAGGAACGCCGTGAAGAGTAAAAGTTTCTTCATAGGACTTTTTGATTAAAGGTGAATAGAATTATTTGGTTACATGTTTTTTGCGGAAGAAGAGTCCGGCCGAGAAGAGCAGGAAGACAACGAACATGATGATGATTTCGGTCTTGTACTGGCCCGGTTCGGTCCATATTTCGTGGAAGAAGTCCCAGCGGCCGAGAATTTCGACGAAATTCCAGAAGATGATGACCGTGGGAATGGCATAACGTATGGCGTAGCCTATTTTGCGGATTTTCATGAGCTTTACAAAGAGATAGGCCGACCACACGAGGCTGCCGAAGGCTATGAAGGCCGTGACGGGGTGCCGGTCGCCCAGAATCTGGTCGTCGTAGGCAAACATCAATAACAGATAGCAGGCCCACAGCAGGATATTGGTCTCGACAAAGGTAGTAAGCGAGTGGTTGCTGTGTACCGTGTGCAGCGACTCTTCGTGGCGGTTGATGCGCAGCGCCTTCTGTATCCAGCTGAAAAAGACACAGCGGGTGCGGGCACTGAATATGTAGAACATGAGGATAATGGCCAGGAAACCTACCGACGACATCATGACGAGGTATTCGGGTTTGGTAACGATTTCGCCGTTTTCCATGGCGGGAGCTACGTTGTAGCGGCGGGCAAAGTAGACGAAGGTAAACTCTATCCACCCGGTCCATGTCATGAGACCGCCGATGAGGCCGGCAAAGGTGGCTCCGTTTTCGTTTTTGATGTAGAAGCCCCAGATAGCCAGAGCGGCGCCCAGGAGCCCCAGTACGAAGGCCGCGGGGGTGAGATAGGTTTCTCCTAATGTCTTTTCCATGATAATCATGGCGGCATGACCCAGCGGCATGGTGAAAAGTACAATCATGAAGGCGGCGAACCCTACAAACGAGATTTTTTGTTGTTTAGCATTTGTTGTCTCCATAATAGTGATGAATTTTTGGGGTGAGAAGATAGATGGTTTATTTCCGGTTGGGGAAGAGCCATACGGCTATCAGGCCGTAGATACCTGTCAGCAGTATGACGATGGCATCGCCCATGTTTTCGGGGCGTTTGAACGAGCGGCGCTTGTAGAGCTTGACGGCGGCCCACACCAGGAAGCACATGAGATTGACGATGCAGAAGTCGCGTACCGGGTTGGGCAGGGGTATGAAGTGGGCATAGCCCGGTGTCTTCATCGTTGCGAAGGGGAAGAGATGTCTCTCCCAGGCAGCCTCGCGGGTATCGTCGTAGTGGTCGATTTTCTCGGCGTGGCGTGCGACGAAGCCAAACGACGGATCAAGGGCAAAGAGTATGCTCGTGTCTTTTTCGCTTGTCTTGTAGGTGCGGAAGAAGTCGTTCGAGGTCATGAAGCAGCGTCCCGACGGTATCTCTATCGGAAGGGGCAACAACCGGTAGTCGGTCGTGAGTACATAGAGACGGTTGTCGGTATCGAAGATGTGGCAGAATATCTCTTCGTCGGTATGACATTTGATGTTCTTTATCTCGAACCCGGTCTCGATGTGTCGGCAGTAGGGAGCGCCTTTTGCCATCATCAGGTGGAAGAGGCGGCCGTTGCGGTCGGTGATGAAGTAGCCGCTGTCCCAGCGTTTGATAACCGAGGGTATGCCGTAGATGTCGCGGGCGGGAGCTTCAAAGCCGGCAGCCTGCATGGCCTGGGCGAAGCGTGCGCTCTTCTCGGGGAGTATCTCGCCCGTCGTGCAGTCGATAAACTCGATGCCCCTCTTGCCGATGCGGAAGATGTCGTCGGGGAGCGAGACCCCTACCCTTTCGGGTGCCGACTCGAAAAGCGGGGCAAGTCCGTAGCTGAACGAGCGGTCGGCCACGAGCATGCTGCGTTTCACGTTTTTCAGCACGTCGGTCGTGAGGGCGACACCGTCGAGCGAGTCGGGCATGAGGCCCATGAGTTTCAGTTTACGGCGGTTGTTGAAGGGCAACAGCTGCATGTATTCGGTCTCGGTGAGAAGATTACCCCGGGTGTCGTAGTAAAGCATGGCGGCTTCCTGGGTGGTGGAGTCGATGCTTTCGCGGGCAATGACGAAGTCGTGCGACACTTCGCTGAAATATATCATGGTTTTCAGCGGACGTTTCTCGACCGTGCGTTGGTAGAGCGACGGCAGATAGAACGACAGGGTGAAGATGGTGATGAGTATCAGGAGGAAACGTACAATCTTTGCCATAATCAGAGCTCTCCTTTGTTGAAACGGTGCGACGTGTAGATAACTGCCAGGCTCGATATCAGGGTGATGATGAGCAGCAGCGGGTAGGCGGTTACAGCATTTCCCACCCCGTAGCCGAGGTAGAAAAAGCGCAGGGTGAAGTAGGCGATGAGGATATAGCCGAAGCGGAATTTCCACACCGGCTCAAAGGCTATCATCGCCGTGAAGAAATAGGCGGTCATACCGCCAAGCAACCAGGGCAGCAGGGTCTGCAAGGTGGCGACGGTCACCTCTGCCGGGAAGCTGACTGCCAGTGTGATGACCGTGATGAGCAGGGCCGGCAGCAGGGTGCAGCAGAAGACGGCAAGGCCATAGAGCACCATGGTGTAGACAACGGCCGTACAGCCCACGGGCAGGTGCAGGGTGAGGCGTATGCGCTTGTTGGTAATCTCGGGCAGGAACTGGGGCAACCCTATGAGCAGAGCTATTGCCAGAGGCAGGTATTTGAGCTGAGTCATGAGGGCGATATTGCCCGTCAGCAGGGTCGAGTAGAAGAAGGCGCCGCCCAGGTCGTGAAGCATGGATACGGCATTGATGCAGGTATAGACCGACAGGGCGAGGCTCACCACCAGCCCTATGGCGGCGTACCAGCGTGTCTTTATCCACTCTTTATAGAGCAGGTGTTTTATCTGTGTGCGTGTCATAGCGGAAGTTTGTCTTTTTTATCGTTGCGGCGGTAAGGTATGGCAAATGCGCCGGCCATGCCGCAGAGGCCCAGCAGCAGTACCAGAAGGGTGTCGATGACCAGTATAGGAAGTTTGTATCCCTGACGGCGGCGCAGTAGGAGGGTAACAATGGCCAGCACTACGTTGACGAGCAGGAAGTGGGCCGGGTTGCCCCAGCGCAGGCCGATGCCCGACGAGGCCGACTGTGTAATGCGCACCGGCAGCAGGTAATCGGCCGCCTTGAAGGCGTTGTCGGTCGCAGGGTGGGCCGAGACGTACCGGTTTACCGGACGCAGGGCCTTGTCGATGACAACATACTCGGTAGAGTCGGCCGCATCGAGCGTGAAGAAGTAGTAGAAGAGGTTGCCCGAGAGCGAGACGCTCTTGCCTGTGAACGAGGGGAGCGGCAGGCGCTGATACGAAACGCTGTCGCGGGGCATGAGGTAGCTGCTGCCGTCGGTGGTAACGACGATAGCCAGGAAATCTTCTTCGTCGCCGAAGCTCATGAGAAGCACCTCTTTGTCGTCGGGGCGGGCAAGCGGTTCGACAACGGGAGCCCCCTCGGTCATGGAGAGGCGGAAGAGGCGGCCATTACGGTCGTTGAGGAAAAAGCCCAGCTGTTCGATGTCGGTGCGGTTCGAGGGTGACCATATGCGGGTCATCGGCGCTTCAAAGCCACTCTCGGCGAGTGCCCGGTCGAAGATGCGGGTCTTGGCCGTGTCGATGCTGTTGCTTTCGGGAAGGAGAAATTCCAGCCCCGTTGCGGTGAAGCGCAGGAGGTCTTGCGTGTTGAATTTTTGCGACAGGTAGCTATGGCTGTCGACCAGGTCGTAGAGGCCATAGTCGAGAGCGGGCATCGATATGCGGTGGCGGAAGACAGCCTCTTCGGCCTGCCGTGCCGTAACGGCTACACCGCAGATGGTGTCGGGGAAGCGGTTTTCAAAAGCCAGTTGGGTGGCATTGTTGAGCGGGCTGAGTGAGTCGACAGCCGAACGGTCGATGCGGTTGCCCTGCGAGTCTCGATACACCGTGTAGGAGATCATTCGTCCCTCTTCGTAGACCGATTCGTAGCGGGAGAAGATAAAATCCTGCAAGATTTCGGAATAGATGGCGTCGGTATAGAGATGGGAAAAGGAGCTCCGGCCACTCTTGCAGAAGTGGGGCAGAACGAGGGCTGCGGCTACGGCCGTAAAAAGAGCGGCGATGATATGCAGTATCTTGTGTGTCATTATCTTTCTCCTTTATTTAATCGGTAACCACTGAACAGAACGAGCGGGCACGACAGCAGCGCCATCAGCGCCAGTACGGGCATGGAGGTGCTGTAAGCCCCGTGGAAGGGTACATGGTAGAGATAGAGCGAGAGCACGACGATGCCGGTGAGGGCATAGAAGAGCTGCCGCATGCGGTTGGGTTCGAGAGCCGTGAAGGCGATGAAGTTGTAGACCCAGTATGCGGCGAGGAACCACCCCAGCAGGGTCTCACGCACGGGCACCGTCACCTCGGCCGGGAAGAGAACGCTGTTTTTGTAGCAGAACAGGGCGAGGACGATGGCGTTGAAGAGCGTGATGAGCAGCAGGCCGTAGAGAGCCATTCCGGCTACGAGCGTGCGGTTGCCCACGGGCAGGTGCAGGGTGAGGCGTATGCGGCGCTGGGCCACCTCGGGGGCGTATTGCGACACGCCTATGCACACGGCGGCCAGCAGCGGTATGTAACGCAGCAGTCCGTAGTAGATGACGGGCGGATTGTTGTACAGCATATACAGGGTGTAGCCCTTGGCGCCCATGAGCGTGATGCGGTTTTCGACGCCGATGAAGATATAGAAGACCACACCGATGCCCACTATCAGCGTGCCGAAGAAAGCGGCGCGGGTCTTAATCCATTCCTTGTAGAAGAGATGCCATATCGGTTTCATTGCCTCTTAGTATTTACCGGTGAGACCTATGAATGCGTCTTCGAGCGTGAGATTCATGCGCGAGAAGTTGCGGTAGGCGAGCCCTTTGGCATCGAGCAGGGCCTTGACGGCCGTCTCGTCGTCGTAGGTGTAGAACTCGTAGTGGTTGTTGATGTGTTCGACGTTGGCTGCCTCGTCTTTGCCGAAGGTTACGTCATCGCGGTCGAGGTCGAACGCGAAGCCCTTGAAGCGGTCGGTAAAGTCTTTGACGGGTCCTTGCACCAGCATGCGGTTGTAGTCCATGATGATGACGTCGTCGATGAGGCGTTCCATGTCTTGAATGATGTGCGAGGTGAGGAACACGGTCTTGTGCTGGCTCTTGCAGTACTCTCTCATGTAGTCGATGAAGAGGCGGCGGTAACCCGGGTCGAGACCGAGCGAGAAGTCGTCGAGAATGAGCAGGTCGGGATCCTGGGCGAGGATAAGGCCGAGGGCCACCTGGGCACGTTGTCCGCACGACATGGTCGATATTTTCTGGTGGGGGGTGATTTTCAGGCGGTTTATCAGCGACCAGTAGGCGTCGCGGTTCCAGTTGTCGTAGAATCCGGAGTAGAATTTCTCTATCTGGTGTACGTTCATGAAGCTATACTGGATGTGCCCCTCGATGAGGTATCCGATGCGTTTCTTGGTCTCGGGCGAGAGGTTCTGCGTGTCTTCGCCGTAGATGAGACATTGGCCCGAGCGGGGTTCGAGAAAGCCGTTGAGAATGTTTATCGTGGTGCTTTTCCCGGCGCCGTTCTTTCCCAGCAGGCCCATGATGTGGCCTTCGGGAACGACGATGTTCAGATTTTCGTAGACGAGTTTCTTCCCGTAGTAATGGGTGAGATTCCTACATTCGATGACAGGACGTTCTGCGTTCATATTTAGAGGATTAGGTTTACAATTATCGAGCTGTGAAGAAGACACCGCGACCCGGCAGCAGGTCGGTGTATTCGGCATAGATGCGGCCGGTTACCGTGTCGTAGACACACAGGGTGGTCTTGCGGGTCTCGGCGTTGTAGAGGAAGGCTACCGTACAGTCGTCTTCGTCGCGGAAGGTGCTGCCCTGCAAGACGAAGAGGTCGAGAAGTTCGAGGTTCTCGTCCCATTGTACCAGCGGGGCGGCTGCGGGGGTGAAGGCTGTCATGTCGTGGTAGTCGAAGCGGTAGACGGCATTGCGGGTGGCGTAGAAGGCATACTCCTCGCCGAAGGAGCCGAACCAGTAGCGCACCTCTCCCACCAGGTCGGCCGGCAGGTCAAAGGCGGCTTCGTGTACGATGGGTTGCACCGTGGTCTTGACGTAGTCGACGTGGAAACGGTGCATCTGGTAGGCGCCGTTGCGTCCCCCTACGAGGTAGATGTCGTAGGGCTTGTTGGAGCCTTCGCCGGTGGCTTGCGTGAAGCAGCCGCAGATGGTGTCGAGCATGAACGGTTCGCCGTCGGCTGTTACCCACTCCATCACGTCGTCGTATACGTGGAAGCAGCCTACCCGTCCGTCGTTGTGGCGCACGAAGGTGGCCTTCTTGAAGCGCATGAACTGCTTGGAGGAGACGCTTTGGGCGACGCCGGTACTTTTGATGTAGGTGCTTTCGTCGTACATGGGCAGCCGCTTTTCGAGGCCGTTGAAGACGTGCAGCGTACCGTTGCTGATGAGGTATTTGCTGGCACCTTCGCCATAGACCACGTTTTTGATGTCGAGTGTGGGTTCGCTGCCGAGGTACACGCGGCCGTAGATGTTGCCCACGATTTCGCCCACGTTGGCCACGAAGTCGTCGCCCTCGTCGGAGTCGATCATGCTCACCGTGACGCCGTAGTCGGGCGTGTGGCCGGTGAAGATGGCTATTTCGTCGGTCGAGTTGAAGGCTCCGATGAAGGGGCCCGGCACGGTGGTGCCGTTTACGCGATCTATCATGTTGTCGTAGGTGCGGGTCCACTCATAGGGAGTGCCCTGCAACGACATCCATTCGACGTTTCCTTCGTCGGTTTCGTAGATGGCGATGTATTCGGGGGTGTATCCGGTGAGAAGACGCAGGGTGAAGGTCTGGCGGAATTCGAGTTCGTTCACCGTGTTGCGCACCACCAGTACGCCGGGAATGTCGCTGTCGAGCTTGTAGCCTTCGGGCAGGGCAACCTCCCAGTCGAGGTTTTTCTCGCGCGAGATGACTTCGCTTTTCCCGATAATCCAGCGGTAGTCGTAGTCGCCGGCCCGGGTGCTGTCGGAGAAGGTAATCTGCGGCTCACAGGTGAAGCGGTCGCCGAGGTAGAGGGTGTAGCCCTCGCTCGAAATGCCCGACACGGCGATGACGTGGTCGGGTGTCCATGTGGCCGTGCTGTCCTTGTCTTGCAGGCAGCTGCCGCACACGCCTGCGATGAGCAGGCTCAGGGTGTATATGAGGAGATTTCTTTTCATAGGTCGAAGTAGATGCGGTTTCCGGTTTCTTCGTCGTAAATTTCGTTTTCGAGGAAGTATTGCGTGCAGAGGTTTATCCAGTATTCGAGTTGTATGGTACCGCCGGCATCAATCCAGTCGGGGTCGGTAATGCCGCTTATTTCGAGGAATACCTCACATTTCTTGGGGTGGTAGGGTATCTTGGCCAGCTTGCTGTTGTTCGACCAGAAGTTGGGCATGGTGTTGAGGTTCTTCATGAAGTCGATGACGACATACTGATAGTCGGGCACACCGGAGTCGAAGGTCTCGCCCGGTACCAGTTCGAGCCATATGCGGTAGTCGTCTTCGGTGTTGAGGGCTCCCACATGTATCGTTACCGTCACGGAATCCTGATAGAGGCCTTTACGGAAGGTCTGTTCCTCGCTGAGCGAGTAATGCACGCCGTTCTCGGCGTTCTGGCTTTTCTCGGCGTTGGCCCGCACCGTGTAGTGGCGGTCGTTGTCGTAGTCGATGGTGCCTTGCAGCCTGACGGGGATTTGCAACTCGTAGTCGCCTGCCCCCACGCCCAGGAAGTAGGCGTTGAACGAGTAGCTCTCGGGATAGGTGCCGGGGTTGAATTCTCCCTTGGCAAAGTTGAGGGCGGGACGCTCGGCGTTGTAGAGGTCGATAACATCTTCGCGGCAGGCGGTGCAGAGGCTGAGTGCCACAAGCAGGTAGAGGTATTTTTTCATGTTCACGTCCTCCGTGTATTTTATTGGGCTCCGTAGCCGAAGTCCTGTTCATACTCGGGCAGCGGCCAGGTGTAGTTGGCCGTGCTCATTTTCACGGTGTTTCCCGTGTAGTAACCGTCGTCGATGGCCTGTGCATTGCGGCGTTTGTAGTAGAAAAACAACTGCCCCTCGCCCTTGAACTCGCAGATGTATTCGCGGGTGAGCTGGGTCTCGACGGCGCTGTTGTCGGCTCCGGTGGGGAGGAGCGTGGTGTTGCGGTGGCTTTTCAGCGTGTTGAGCCAGTCGGCGGCACTCCGGCTGCTGCACGAGGGGTCGTTCAGTGCCGCTTCGGCAGCGATGAGGTACATCTCGCCCAGTTTGAGCATCGGCACGGCGGGCTTGTCGTAGAGGTGGGCATCTTCGGCCAACGTGGAGCGCTGGTAGCGAATGAGGTTTATCTTGTTGTTGGCGCTGGGGTTGGTATAGAGCCAGTTGCGGCGCAGGTCGCCGCTCTCGTAGCAGGCACCTGATTTGACGAAGTCGCCACCGAGGCTTTCATAGTAAGCTTGTGATATGCCGAGGATATTTTCATTGCCGAGGGTGAAAATCATCTCGGGCATGAAGAGACGGTCGATTTTCAGCTCTTTTCCGTAGATATCGGTCTCGATGATTTCCTCTTCTTCGATAAACCGGAAGGTGGGGCAGGCGATGACCTCTTCGGCATAGGCGCAGGCTTGGGCGTAGTTGCCCCGGTAGAGTTCGATGCGGGCCAGCAGTGCCGTGGCGGCGTAGTAGTTCATGCGGAAGCGGCGGTCGTAGTTTACATATTTGTTCGACGAGGCGATGCCGGTGATTATCGGATCATGCTCTTTGAGCAGCTGACGGGCCATGGTGAGCTCTTCGACGAGGTAGTCGAGGGCCTGGGCGGTGGTGGCCTGTTCGCCAAGGGCGAAACCGAAATCTTTTTTCAGAGGCACGTTGCGGCAGGTGGGGTCGACGCTGTATGCCGTGTTATAGATACGCAGCAGGTCGAAGAACATGTAGGCCCGCAGGCCGAGGGCTTCGCCGGTGAGTATCTCGCGCACCCCTTCGTCGAAGGGCGGGCAATCCTCTTTTTGCAGGTTTTCGATGAGCAGGTTGTCGTTGACAATCGTGTTGTACATTGTACCCCATACGGCGTCGATGAAGGTTTTGGCGCCGTCGGTGGTGTAGTCGTACTGGCCCCACTTCTGCCGGTCGGGGTCGTTGTCGGGCTGGGTGTACTGCTGGGTGAGCGGTTCGAGGGCCGCGAGCGGCAGGAGGCCGCCGTAGATGTCGGAGTTGCCCATATTGACATAGATACCCGTGATGGCCGTGTAGTAGCCGTCGGTGTTGAGAAACATCTCGTCGCCGTCGATTTCGGAGTTGCTGCCCACGTCGAGCCAGGAGCAGGCCGAGAACGAGGCCGTCAGTAGCAGCGAGGCCAGCAGGTGTGATATGTTGAGGTTGACGTTTTTCATACGGTTAGAAGTTTATGTAGGCCGAAAAGTTGATGGAGCGGGCGTAGGGATAGTTGAGACCCCTCTCCTGCTTGATGGTCGAACAGTAGAATATCTCGTTTCCGGTGACGGAGAATTTCAGCATCGAGAGGTTGCGGCCGCGCAGCACCGAGGCCGGTACCGTGTAGCTCACGCGCAGCGAGGTGAGGCTCAGCAGCCGCTCGCGTTGCACAAAGCGGGAGGTCGACTGCGTAACGCTGTTGTCGTTGATGGCTTTGTAACGGGCCACGTCGCCGGGTTGTTTCCAGCGTTCGGTAAGGGCGCGGCGGTCGTTGTTGACCATGTAGTCGACATTCTCTATTTTCTCGTGCAGGGTGTAGTTGTAGCGGTCGGCGCCGAACGAGTAGTTGAACGTGGCACCTATCTCCCACCCCTTGTAGCGGAAGTTGCTCCCGATGTACCCTTCGAGTATCGGCTCGTCGACACCTACCGGCACCTGGTCGTCGGCACTCCATGTGAAGGTCTTTTCACCCTCCTTGGTGAGGAAGATTTCCTTTCCTGTGCCCGGGTCTATGCCGAGGCTGCGCACGGCGTAGATGGTGTTCATCGACTCTCCCTCCTGGAAGAGGAAGACGTTGGCAGCCCCCTCTTCGGCCTCTTTGCTTATCTCTTCGTTGTACTTGCGCAGCGTGTCGGAGATGCGGGTGATGCGGTTGGTATTATGGGCACCGTTTAGGGTGAAGTTGAGCGTCAGGTCGCGGGTGCGCAGCGGGGTGTAGCTGAAACTGAATTCGACACCCTGGTTGGTGAGGTCGCCCATGTTGGTCTTGTAGGAGCTGAATCCTATCGAGGGGGCGATGGTGATTTCGGTAAGATTGCCCTGCGTGGTGTTGTAGTAGTAGTTGACGTCGAAGTTGAACTTGTTGTCGAAGAGTGTTCCTTCGGCGCCGATGTTGCGGTTGTAGGTGATTTGACCTTTGAGGTCGGGGTTACCGAGCGTGGAGATGATGGCACCGAAGTAGCCGCCATAGCTGGCGGTGAGGAACGTGTAGAGGCTGGTAGCCTGGCTCTTGGTGAAATTCTGGTTGCCGGTGGTACCGATGTTGAGGCGCAGGGCCAGCTTTTGCAGATGGTCGTTGCCTTTGAGGAACGACTCGTTGTGGGCGTTCCAGCGGAAACCGGCCGACCAGTACGGGGCGGTCTGCTGGTTTTTTCCATAAATCGACGAGCCGTCGATGCGTCCGGTGAGGTCGACCAGGTAGCGGTTGCGGAACGAGTAGTTGAAGTTGGCAAACGTTCCGGCGGCCCGCACCTTGCTCTCGCTGCCCGACGGCCGTCCGTAGAGCTCGTACTGCACGCCGTAGGAGAGGTAGTTGAGGGCATCGCCCAGGAAGCCGGTGAGTGTGTAGCCGTCGCTGTTGTAATCGTCCTGGCTCACTTCACCACCCCAGATGGCCTGTATGTCGTGGTAGCCGAACGAGCGGGTGTAGGAGGCTACCACGTTGCCCTTGTAGCTGAGCGAAGAACTGTTTCTCAGCGTGTATTTTCCCCGGCTGTACAGCGTGCTGGGAGTAGTCGACGAGTTGTCGTCGCTGTTGATGTAGGAGAAGCTCTGCGGGGAGATGTAGGCGTCGGTGCGGTTGAAGCCGTACGATACCGAGAAGTTGGCCCGAATACGCAGGTCGGAGAATACCTCCCAGTTGACGCTGGTGTTGTTGGTGAGGTTATAGGTCTCTTTTTCGGTAAACGAGTTGAGGTATTTGGCTTCGTACACGGGCGACTCCTGCTGGGCAAGAATGGAGAGGCTCATGCCTTCGGGGGCGACATTGGCCAGCGACAGGGTGCGGTAGTAGTTGCCATCGGCATCTTTTTCGCGGTGGTAGGGCAGGGCCTGTGTGTAGCTCGAAAATTCGCCGTAGGGCGATTCGCTGTTGCCCACCATGCTGAATTGCAGGTCGTTGGTGACGTAGAGTTTCTTGCTGTTGTAGAGGAGTTTGGTGCCGGCCTCGTAGGTGGTGCGGTCGGAGCCTTTCATCACACCGTTGTTCTGTCCGTAGGCGAGGTTCACCGAGTAGCGCATGCCACCCTCCTTCTCGGCGTCTTCGTTTTTCACGCTACCGTCGATAATCAGCGAGTGTTTGTGCTGGAAGCCCACGCGCAGCGGTTTGGAGAGCCAGTAGGTGTCGGTGCCGCTCATGATTTCCTGCTTGATGAGGTTGTAGGAGTTGAGGCGGGTACCGGGGTCTTCGCCTTCGGTGAGGGCATCGAATACGCCGGCGGCTTTCTGGAATTCGAGCGCTTCGGCGGCATTCATCAGGTTATAGGAGGAGAGGTCGGGTACTTGCATGCCTGCGGTGAGCGAGTAGTTGATTTGCAACTTTCCGGCTTCGGGGCTGCGGGTCTCGATGACGATCACACCGTTGGCGGCACGGGAGCCGTAGATGGCCGAGGCCGAGGCATCTTTGAGTATGGTAACGCTCTGTATGCGGTTCATGTCGAGGTCGTAGACCTTTTCGACTTCGACTTCAAATCCGTCGAGAATGAATACCGGCAGACTGGTCTCGGTGCGCAGGTTGCTCTCGGAGATGTCGGGAAAACTGTTCTGACCGCGTATGTCGATTTGCGACGGTACGAAGTTGGGGTCCGACCCGAAGAGCTCGCGCGAGTCGACTACCTTGAACGAGGGGTCGAATACTTTCAAGGCGTCGAAGAAGCTGGTGTTGTTGATGGTGCGCAGCTCTTCGCCCTTGACCTGCACGGCGGTACCTGTGAAACTGTTCTTGGCTTTGGGGGCGTATCCGGTTACGATGACGTCGTCGAGCTCGTTCACGTCGGCTTTGAGGTGTACGCAGAAGAAGTGTTCCTTACCGATGGGAAGCTCCTGCTTTTTGTAGCCGATAAACGAAACCGTGAGCGTGCCTCCGTTGCTGCTGGGGGTGAGGATAAAGCGCCCGTCGACATCGGTGAGCGTTGCGCTGTTTTTCCCCTGGTTGCCGCAGTGGACGACGACGCCCGAAATCGGTTCTTCGTTTTCGTCGAGTACCAGACCGTAGAGCTTGCCGCCCGTTTTCCCTGTCGGCATTACCACGAGCGTGTTGTCGACGATGCGGTACGATAGGGTGTTGTCGACCTCACGCAGCAGGGCCAGCGGGTCGGTGTAGTGGGTCGATACCGTGATGCTCTTTTCGGTGTCGACCGCCGGGTCGACATAGAGGTAGAGCCGCTCGTTTTTCTGTATCGTGTGCAGCAGCTCTTTCAGCGGTCTGTTTTGCAGATGCACCGATACCTTTTTCTGGGTATAGGCTTTTTCTGCCGGGAAGATGAGCCCCGACAGAAGTATCAGCAGGATATACAGGGTGCGCGTTTTCATTTATTGCAGGTTTACCGAGAGGGTTTCGGCCGGAATAGGCCATGTATATTGTTCGTTGGAGATGTCGATACTGTCGCCCGAGTAGGAGGCGATGCGGCTGTCGCCCATGCGTTTGTGGAAGAAGAAGCGCTGGCCTTCGCCCCAGAATTCGCGCTGATATTCGTCGCGAATGGCGGTGGCTATCGTCTCGACCGATATTTTCCCGTCGGCTTTCATCTGTTCGACGATAGTGCTTCTTTTCGATGTTTGCAGCTCGATGAGCCATTCGGCTGCCTCGTCGGGCCGTTCGTCGCGGTTGAGGGCTTCGGCGGCAATGAGGGCTACCTCGCCCAGCTTGATGACGGGTATGCGCGCCGGCAGATCCGACTCGCCGCCGCTGGCATTGTAGATGTATCCCGAGAGCAGGGTGCTGGCTCCGAACTTGTGTTGCAGCGTGTAGCTGCCGTCTTCCTGCCGCGTAAACCATTCGCGGAAACGGGTGTCGTTGACATCGGGAAAGACCGCTGCCAGGTCGCTGCGCACCCGTATCTTGCGGGTGGCAAACAGGGTGTCGGAGAGGGCCGTGAAGCCGTCGGGCATCGACGATATGCCCCATATGTGCTCACGCGAGAAACAGAAGTCGCTGTTGTATTTACCCGGTGATACGTAGTAGAAGAGTTGCGACGAGGTCGCTACGTTTTGCAGGTGAGTGAATGTCTCCTGTGCCCGTTCGAGGGCCTTTTCATAGTCGCTCATGTAGAGGTAGACGCGGGCTTGCAGGGCCGTGACGGCATAGTAGTTGGCAAAGAATGTCCGCAACCGGTTGTCGATTTGGCCGGGCGATGTGCTGGTGTAGTTCCAGCCCGTCAAGATGGGGTCATGCTCTTTGAGCAGTGCGGCGGCCTGCGAGAGGTCTTCGAGAATGTGGCTCAGCAGTTGCGATGAGCTTTGCGGTGCGCTCGGCTCGGTGCCGAACTGTGTCATGTAGGGAAGTCCCACAAAGTCGGGTTTCTCTGTTACCGACGGGTGGAAGAGGCGCAGCAGGTCGAAGTGCAAGGCTCCCCGCAGGGCGTAGAGCTCGCCGGTGATGATTTCCTTCTGTCCGGCGTTGTAGAAAAAGACGTCGGTGTGGGTGATTTCGTCGAGAATTTTGTTGCAGGAGGCGATGGCCCGGTACATCTGCTGCATGACGGTGGCGATGCGGGCGCTGTTCTCGGGCGTGTCGTAGCGGAACTGGCTCAGGTCGCTGCTCGGGGTGTCGTAGGGAGCGAGGTCCTGACTCATGAATTCGAGCATGGAGAGCGTGAGGTTGCCGCCGTAGAGGTCGGTGCTGCGCAGTTGGGTATAGACGTCGACGAGTGCATTGTAGAAGGCATTCTCGTCGCCGAAAAATTTCTTGTCGGGAATGTTCTCGTTGTCGGGTACGACGTCGAACCAGTCGGAGCAGGCCAACAACGGAAGTAGCAACAGTACGCGTATATATCGTTTCATGACTTTCATAATCAGAGTTGTAGACGCAGCGCCAGCGTGAAGGTGCGGGCGCAGGGATAGTAGTAGCCGATGTTGCCGTGGGCCGAGGTGTAGCGCACGAGGTTCTCGCCCGATGCGATGATGGTGAGTCCGGTCACGTTCCACAGCGGGAGTGTGTATCCCACCTGCACGTTGCGCAGGGTGAAGCGGTTGTCGCTTACATAGGGATTGGCGCGGTCGGCGTCATAGGCTTTTGCCCCGGCCGAGAAGGTGGTAACGAGGTTGAACTGCCACTTTTCATAGGTGGCCGACAGGCCCCAGTTGCCTTGTACCGTAGGGGTGGTCGGGCCTTTGGCCACGAGCTGGCCGGTGGTGGGGTCGGTGCTGTACAGCTCGGTAAAGGAGTATCCCGGCACCAGGAATCCGGTGGAGGCAGCGGTTCCCGTTGTTTCGGCGTTGCGCATCGCGGCTTCGTTGTGGAGCGAGGCGAAGTAGGCCGGCACCTCTTCGATGCGGTTGCGGTTATAGGCTACCGAGGCAAAGGTGAGGAGCGAAAGCTCTTTCCGTCCCGGCAGCAGGTCGACGGTGAGCGACCCTTCAACGCCCCGGTTGCTGATTTTCCCGCCGTTGCCGAATGTGTAGGGATATCCGGTCGACAGGGGGAGTGAGGTGATGACGGGCAGGTCGGTCGTGATTCGGGAGTAGAAGAGCAGCCCGAGTGAGAGATTGCGGTAACGGGCCGAGAGCGAGAGGTTGTCGCGCATGACGGTGTACCAGCGCAGGCGATCGTTGGGCATCAGCACGATGGAGGAGCCTACGAGGTAGTAGTTGTAGATGTATTCGTTGCCGATGTTGTTGTCGTAGGTGATGGTGTAGGCCTCGCTGGCAAAGCCTATGCCTCCGCTGGTGCCGTGCGAGAAGGCCAGTGTAAGCTCTTCGATGCCGCTGTTGCGCAGGAATGCTTCGTTGTGGAGGTTCCAGTAAAGGCCGGCGTTGTAGAAGAGGGCCGTGCGGGCGCGGGTGGCCAGCAGCGACGATTTCTCGACACGCAGGCCGGCCGATATGCCGTAGCGTCCGTCATACTGGTAACGGGCCGAGAAAAGTCCCGCCAGATTGTGGTCGTATTCGCGTGTTGCCGTGGGGTCTTCTGCCGAGTAGGTCTGGGTGAAGGAGATGTAGGCCATGCGGTCGTTCAGGATACCGTATCCGCCGAAGGTCTCGTCGTAGCGCTTGTCGCTGAGGAAAGATGCGGCCAGCGAGGTGGTGAGGGTTGATTTCTTCCACGTTTTGTCGTAGACCAGTGCCAGTTCGCCCTCGAAGGCAAGCTGGTTGTCGCGGGCTATGTCGTAACGGCCGTTGTAGCTGCCTTCCTCGGCGTCGGCATAACGGCCCGACGAGGGGGAGATGTAGATATCGTTCTGTGCCGTCTCCCGGGAGAATGCAAAGGCACCCTCGATGAGCAGGTCGGCCGGCAGGGCGATGGTGGCTTTCAGTCGGTCTTGAATGGTGTGTATCTTTTCCCGGTTGAACGAGCCGGTCGATACCTCGTAGAGGGGGTTGACCGAGCCGTCGGGAAGGAGGGTCGATACTTTTCCGTTCTCGTCGTAGGGCGAGAGTGCGGGCGAGAGGTTGAGGTAGTAGTCGTAGGTGCCGTAGGGGCTGACGCGGTTTTTGCTCTGGTAGAACGACAGGTGGTTCGATATCGACACGGCGTTACGCTGGTAGGCGATGTAGTTGCTCAGTCCCAGGGTTTTGTGGTAATCGTCTTGCATGACACCGCGGCCTGCGGGGTCGCCCTCGACCGAGAAATTGTATTTCACATAGCGGTCTCCGCCGCCAATGTCGAGTTTGTGCCGGTGGCTGAAAGCCGTGCGTAGCGGGGTTTCCTTCCAGTTGTAGCCCGTGGTGCCGGCTATGGCGTCGGCGAGGTGGCGGTTGCTGCGGTCGACGGTTTGCAGTTGGGCATCGAAGAGGTAGTTGATGCGCAGTTTCCCGGCGTCGGGCTTGCGCAGCACGGCTTCGATGGCACCGTTACCGCCTTTGGTACCGAACCGGGTGAGCGACTGGGCATCTTTGTAGATGATGATTTTCTCGATATTGTTTATGTTGAGGCACATAAACTGGTAGGCCGAGACCTGTGCCCCGTCGATGAGGAAGAGCACCGACGAGTTGCGGCCGTCGAGATTCCATGCCGTGCTGCCTTGCAGGGTATTGTTCTGCGGGGTGTAGTAGGGCATGTCGCCATAGAGGTCGCTGCTGTTGTCGGCCAGCGATGGTTCGAGAGCCACTATGGCATTCCAGAGGCTGCCTGTGCTGGCACGGCGCAGGAGGTCGCCCGGTATGACTTTGTCGCCGGTCGGGAGGTTGGTTGTCTCATCTTGCGGTGTATAGGCCGCAATAGCTGACTCCTCTTGCGCGTCTTGCGCAACGATAGGAGCAGTGATGAATAGCAAGAGACAGAAAAGAATTTTTTTGAAGGTCCGTAGATCGGATTTCATTTTGTTTAGGTTCTCTGAAATTTTTTGCAAAGTAAATATAAAATGTAATACGAAGTATCATTATTTTTCGCAAAATGCAAAAAATACCTACAAATGGGTAGTAAACCTTTTTTCTGGCATATGAATTTTGTGCATATTTATGTGCGTTTCTTGCGCTGTGTATGCAAAAAAAGAATTTCCTGCCTTCGGTATCGTTTCTTGGCAGGAGGCAGGGAGGGCCCGATGGTACAGGGGCGGGCCGTGTCGGGAAGAACGTTTGCGGGGATACAAAAAAAGGAGTCATTATGAAAATGACTCCTTTTTTGCGTTGTCTTACTAGGATTCGAACCTAGACAAACAGAACCAAAATCTGTTGTGCTACCATTACACCATAAGACAATCCTTGTACTTATCGGGAATACTCCCTAAAAGCGCGACAAAGATAGCGCAAGATTTTTTATCTGCAAGAAAAATTCGTACTTATTTTGCAATAATTAAGAAATAGTTTTTCTTGCCTTTCTGTACAAGCAGGTATTTCTCGTTGAGCAGATGGTCGGTTGTGATGAGGGCGTCAAACTCGGAGAGTTTCTCCTTGTTGATTGATACGCCGCCACCTTGTGTGGTTTTCCGCATTTCTCCTTTGGAGGGGAAGACGGCAGCCTTCTCGGTGAGCAGGTCTACGGCGCGTATGCCGGCAGCCAGTTCGTCGCGGGAGATTTCAAATTGGGGTACACCCTCGAATACGGCCAGGAGGGTCGCTTCGTCGAGACGGTGCAACTGTTCCGAGGTGGAGTTGCCGAAGAGTATGCCCGAGGCCTCTACGGCAGCGTCGTAGTCGGCCTGGGAGTGTACCATGACGGTAACTTCGCGGGCCAGTCGTTTTTGCAGGGGGCGCAGGTGGGGGGCTGCTTGCTGCTCGGCCAAGAGGGCATCGATTTCTTCGCGGGTGAGCGAGGTGAATATCTTGATGTAGCGGGCGGCATCTTCGTCGCTCACGTTGAGCCAGAACTGGTAGAACTTGTAGGGCGAGGTGTAGCGGGCGTCGAGCCATACGTTGCCCGACTCGGTCTTACCAAATTTCGTACCGTCGGCCTTGGTTACCAGCGGGCAGGTGAGGGCATAGGTCTCTCCGCCGTTGGTGCGGCGTATCAACTCCGAGCCGGTGGTGATGTTGCCCCACTGGTCCGACCCTCCGAGTTGCAGTTTGCAGTTCTTGGTCTCGTAGAGGTGCAGGAAGTCGTAGCCTTGCAGCAGTTGGTAGGTAAACTCGGTGAACGACAGTCCGTCGCGGGCTTCGCCGTTGAGACGTTTCTGTACCGAGTCCTTGGCCATCATGTAGTTGACGGTGATGTGCTTGCCTACGGTGCGGGCAAAGTCGAGGAACGAGAAGTCTTTCATCCAGTCGTAGTTGTTTACCAACTCGGCCCGGTTGGGAGCGTCCGACTCAAAATCGAGGAAGCGGCTCAACTGCTTTTTGATGCACTCCTGGTTATGGCGCAGGGTCTCTTCGTCGAGCAGGTTGCGTTCCTGCGATTTGCCCGAGGGGTCGCCTATCATGCCGGTGGCTCCACCTATGAGGGCGATGGGTTTGTGGCCGCAGCGCTGGAAGTGCCGCAGCATCATTACGCCGCAGAGGTGGCCGATGTGCAGGGAGTCGGCCGTGGGGTCAAATCCTAAATAGGCGGTAACAGTTTCTTTTTCGAGGAGCTCTTTTGTTCCCGGCATGATGTTGTGTACCATGCCGCGCCATTCCAATTCTTCTACGAAATTCATCGAAGTACTTTTTGTCGTTAAGTTTATGATTAAAAAAGTTTTTTATAAGTTTTTCTTCCGACAAAGATACGGCTTGTCGGTGGCAATGCAAAATCTAATACGAAATTTTGAACGAAATAGGGGCTTCTTCTTCACGCTTGTGTGATGCCGAGCAGTTGTTGTGCCCCTTGTGCCGTGATGTCGATAATGCGGTAGCGGGGTTGCTTCCACAGACGGGCTGCCTGCTGGTAGAGCGTGTCGACGGGCGTGTCGGCCTCGTCGCTTTCAAAGAAGAGGGTACCCGGTGCGGCCTCTTTCAGGGTGTCGGGGTTGTATCGGGGGCCGATGCACAGGAGCAATCCTTCCCGGCGCAGCTGCTCGGCCTGCTGTGGTTTCCCGCGAAAGCCGTGTATCAGCCACCATTGGGTGGGACGTCTCCGGCGTTTGAGGGCGATGAGCGTGTCGAAAGCCTTCACACAGTGTATGATAAGGGGCTTGCCGAGGCGTTCCGAGAGGTCGATGTGTCGCTCGAAAATTTCGATTTGGCGACTCAGCTCGCCTCCGCGTGTGGTGTCGAGACCGCACTCGCCGATGGCAACGACCTGCGGCAGGGCGGCGATGCGTACGATTTCGGCCCAGTCGGCTTCGGTCGCGGTGTCGCTCTGGTAGGGGTGGATACCGGCCGAGAAACGGCAGTCGGGGCGCTCCTCGACGATTGTCGGCGGGTAGTGTGGATAGGGGTTGCAGACGGCATACTCCCGTTCGTCGACGGGGCGCAACCGGTGGGTGTGCATGTCGTAGCGGGTGATGCTCGGCACGGGGTCGTAGCCGCTTCCGCCCCAGGGGTGGCAGCTGGCTATGCGCCGCAGGGCCAGCCACAGACCGAGTCCCGGGCCGTGCCGGCGTATGGCGCCGATGGCGTATTGCGAGCAGGTGGGCACATAGCGGCAGCTGGGTGGTTTCAACGGGGAGATGCAGGCCCGGTAGAAGTATATGGGGAGCAGCAGGAGGGCCGATACTGCTTTTCTGATGAGCCGCATCATGGCAAGGTGGTGAGGAGGGTTAGGGGTTGGGTGTTTCTGCTGCTGCCTGGGCGATTTTCGCCGTCAGTTTCTGCAACATCTCTTTCATGCGCTTTTCGAGAGAGGCGTAGGGCTGTATCTTTTTGTCGAGATAGACGACGGCCAGCTCGACTTTCAGCCCGAGCTCTTGCAGCGGATTGTAAAGAAGCGCTTTGTTCAGGCGGTAGGCCTCCTTGATACAGCGGCGCAGCCGGTTACGCTTGACGGCGCGTTTGAACCGTTTCTTGGGTACGCTCACCAGCAGGGCGGCGCGGGGGCTCTCTTCGCTTTCGTCGGCCTTGCTCACGGCGTAGACGATGCGGTAGGGGTAGGCGATAAACGACTCGCCGGAGAGAAATAGGTTGTTTACTCTTATTTCTCCCCGCAGACGTTCGGCATGAGTGAGTCGGTTGTCGCTGTTCATAGGGGTTGCAGATGGGTGATAAAACGCACCTTGCCACACTTTCCCTCATTTGTTGCGGGCAGTTGTGGCAAGGTGTGAGGGTAGGGCCGCCTGGCGTTTATTTCTTGGCGGCTTTGCTTTGCTCTTTGAGGAAGAGGTCGAGTGCGGCGGTCATCGACGGTGCCTCGGGGCGCGGTGCCTCGCAGTCGAGACGCAGGCCGGCCTCTTTCACGGCTTTGGCCGTTGTGGGGCCGAAGGTTCCTATCTTGATGTCGCCCTGCTCGAAGTTGGGGAAGTTTTTCAGCAGCGACTGTATACCGGCCGGGCTGAAAAAGATGAGCATGTCGTAGTCGAACGGCTCGTCGGGACCGAAGTCGTTGCTCACCGTGCGGTACATCACGGCCTTGGTGTAGTTGATTTTGTGCTTGTCGAGCAGCGGATATTCGCCGTTGTTTACATCGGATACGGGCAGCAGGAACTTCTCGCTGTTGTGCTTGCTCAGCGCGGGTATGAGGTCGTCGAGCTTACCGGTGTTGCCGAAGAATATTTTGCGCTTGCGGTAGACGGTATATTTTTGAAGATAGAGGGCAATGGTCTCGGTCGTGCAGAAATATTTCATGGTTTCGGGTATGGTGACCCGCAGGCTTTCACACAGGGTGAAAAAGTGGTCAATGGCTGTACGGGCGGTGAAGATGACAGCCGTGTATTCGGGCAACGATATTTTTTGTTGACGGAATTCTTTCGATGACAGACCTTCTACTTTGATAAAAGGACGGAAGACAATGTTCACCCCGTATTTTTCGGCAATGTCGAAGTAGGGTGATTTTTCTGATGGCTGGGGTTGTGAAACCAGTATCTTCTTGATTTTCAAAGTAATACGATTTATTGGTTAATAATAAATTGCTTATAAAATTCCCCAACTTTTACCTGCGAGAAGAAGGGGTGCTATTTCAAGGGCACAAAGGTACAAAATAAAGTAGAGTAAACTCCTAAAATCTCGCAAAAAAAGTTTTACGCCTTTGATTATAAAGAGTATGCGGGTAAGCAAATAAAGAATTATTGCACAGATGAGACATATTTGTGCCGCTTCGGGCAGGTAGGTGGCCACGAAGGCAAAGGGGAAGAGGGCGATGCCCAGCAGAAGGTTGATGATGATGTGTGTGTCGCACCATTCCCGGCCGCGCGTGTCGGTCGAGAAGAGTGTTGTAAGCAGCACGAAGATGCCTTGCTGACAGAGAAAGTAGAGTGCGGCAGGCAGGGCAAAGAGCAAGGCGTTGGTCGCATATCCGCCGTGGAAAGGGAGGGGCAGGCCGGCCACATGCAGGGCGATGGCTCCCAACGTGCCTTCGATAATGAAGGTGAAGGCCAGGAAGATATTGCGCAGGTGGGCGTTGATGCCGATGAGGTGCTTGGTGGGGTTGCTGTCGCGGCGGTGTTCGGAGGTGCCGTCGCTCTGCCATGAGAATATCTTTTTGCGGTAGCGCACCGAGAGCAGGAAGAGAACGAGTCCGGCCAAAAGCAGCACAAAGAGTCCGTCGTCCCGCAGGGGGGCATGGGCCGGGCGGAGAGGGGCCGGGAGTCCGGGCCGTATGTCGATGACGACCGCCGGAGGTTCGGCACTGAGGCTGTCGGCGACTGTTTCGAGGCTGTCGGTAGTTGTTGCCAGGCTGTCGGGACTCAGGAACAACGTGTCGCTTGCGGCCGGGAGATTTTCCGTGCCGGCGGCTTTGTTCTCGATGTTGGCGGTATCGGCGGTTGCCGGGATTTTGGCGGGAGAGTTTACCGACGTCCCGCTGTATGCGGCGGAGTCTCTCTCCGTGCTATCGGCCGCTGTTGTTGTCGGGGTGTTCTCTTTTGTTGCCGACGGGTTTCCGAGGCTGATGGCTTCGGGTTCGGCGGTGGTGCTGTCGGCGGTTGGCGTGCCGACGATTTCCTGGCTTGTGGCGGGTGTGGTTACAGCTGTTTCACGGTTTGTGGTATCGTTTGTAGCCGGAAGGTTTCCGGCATCGGATACTTTGAGCCCCACGCCGGTGGTGTCGGTGGCTTCCGCGACCGAATCGGGGGTGTGTACGGCAGTTTCGGCGTATGGGGCTGTGCTGTCGACGGGCGCTGCATCTGTTGAGACTGTCGTGTCGGCCGGGAGATTTTGCAAGCCGGCGGCTTTGTTCTCGATGTTGGTGGTATCGGCTGTTGCCGGGATAGCGTTTGCGACTGTCGCAACGGGGGTGGAGATGCTGTCGGGTATCTCGGTGAGATGGCGATATGTCGCGTGTGGCAGGAACATCGGTGTGTCGTGTTATATGACAGCCAGTTTGCTCAGCCGGCCGTCCCATTCGGGGGCGCGGTAGAGGGCCTCGATTGCCTCTTGCGGCGTGGCGGCGCTGCACCACATGGCCTGGTGTTCGGGTCGCATGAAGTGCTGGTCGGTGGCCCGGTCGAGCATTTGCAGCAGGGGGTCGTAGTAGCCGTCGACGTTGAGTACGACGATGGGGTGGAGGTAGAGCCCCAACTGTTTCCAGGTGATGATTTCGAGCAGCTCTTCGAAGGTTCCGCACCCGCCGGGCAGGGCAATGACGGCGTCGGAGAGTGCCGCCATGCGCTGTTTGCGGCTGTGCATGTCAGGGGTGATTTCGATATTTTTCAGGGCCGGGTGGTTCCAGCCGTTGTCATACATGAAGCGGGGTATGACACCGACGATTTCGCCCCCCTCGGCCATCACGGCATCGGCCAGTGTGCCCATCAGTCCCTGCCCGCCTGCGCCGTAGACACAGCGTATTCCTTCCCGGGCAAGTAGCTGCCCCAGAGCTTGTGCCGCCTCGAAGTAGACGGGGGCTACCCGTGAACTCGAAGCGCAGTAGACGCATACCGAGCCGATGGTTCTCATGTTGTGGGGTGCCGGCGGCCTTATACGTTGAAACGGAAGTGCATGATGTCGCCGTCTTGTACGACGTAGTCTTTGCCTTCGACATTGATTTTTCCGGCTTCACGGCAGGCGGCTTCGGAGCCGAGGGTTATGTAGTCGTCGTACTTGATGACCTCGGCGCGAATGAATCCTTTCTCGAAGTCGCTGTGTATGATGCCGGCGCATTGCGGGGCCTTGCTGCCTTTGAGGTAGGTCCAGGCCCGTACCTCGGGTTCGCCGGCGGTGAAGTAGGTTTCGAGGTTGAGCAGTTTGTAGGCAGAGCGTATGAGGCGCGACACGCCCGACTCTTCGAGGCCTATCTCGTTGAGGAACATCTGTCGCTCTTCGTATGATTCAAACTCGGCGATTTCCGACTCTATCTTGGCGGCTACGACAAGTATTTCGGCGTTCTCTTCTTTCACGGCTTCGCGCACCCGCTCGACGTAGGCGTTTCCGCTCACGGCGCTGGCCTCGTCGACGTTGCATACATACATTACCGGCTTGTTGGTGAGCAGAAAGAGGTCATGGGCGATGCGCTGCTCGTCTTTGGTCTCGAAGGTTACCGTGCGGGCGGCTTTTCCCTGTTCGAGGGCCTCTTTGTAGCGGCTCAGCACGTCGTAGGCCAGCTTGGCGTTCTTGTCGCCGCCGGTCTGGGCCTGCTTCTGTACGCGGCTGATGCGGCTCTCGATGGTTTCGAGGTCTTTGAGTTGCAGTTCGTAGTCGATGATTTCCTTGTCTCTCACGGGGTCGACCGAGCCGTCGACGTGGGTGATGTTGTCGTCGTCGAAGCAGCGGAGCACGTGCAGTATGGCGTCGGTTTCGCGTATGTTGGCGAGGAATTTGTTGCCGAGCCCTTCGCCCTGGCTGGCGCCTTTGACCAGACCGGCGATGTCGACGATTTCGACCGTCGTGGGGACGATGCGTTGCGGGTGTACCAGCTCGGCCAGCTTGTTGAGCCGGTTATCGGGTACGGTGATTACGCCCACGTTGGGCTCGATGGTGCAGAAGGGAAAGTTTGCCGATTGCGCTTTGGCGTTGGACAAACAGTTGAAAAGGGTCGATTTGCCCACGTTGGGCAGGCCCACTATGCCGCATTGTAATGCCATTCTGTTTCTGATTTTTTGTTTTCTGCCCGCAAAAGTACAAAAAAACAGCAAACTATCCTATTCTCTCGCTCTTTCCGCTTTTCAAATCTTTCGGCTCGATTCTTATGCGTGTCGCTCCGCTGCCGGACGTTGCTGCACACGCGCTCCTGTGGAGGGGGCGTCACTACTCTTTTGCAGGACAGATACCCTCGTCAATGCCGGTCACGGCGTGTCTCTCTGCTGTTGCCGTGCAATTTCTTTACCCCGAATCGTGTGTTATACCGTAAAACTTCGTATTTTTAGCTTTTGAGAATAGAGGCTTACAGTTGCCGGTGCATGGCTTTATTCTCGCAAGTTTAACGATAGTATAGCCTTGTTTCTGTTTTTTAGCAGATTGAAATTGTTGTATTACAGAACATTCGGCAAGAATATTTTTTACCCTTCTCCGTTTTTGGCGGCAGGTGTTCACATCCTCCCGTCGGAAACAAGGAAGATAACGATTGCAGTGTATGGAAAATTTGGAGTATGTCGAGGACAAATCGCGTCGTGTGGCCGAGCCGCTGTTGCACGCCATTAAGGAGTTTTTGAAAAATCTCGGTCTGAGTGCCGATGGAGTGGAGCGATGGGAGAGTCTTATCTACTTGGTTCTCATTGTGCTTTTCTCTGTTTTGGCCGCCTGGTTGCTGCGTGTGGTGTTGCATCGCATATTTCTGCACTGGGCTCGTCACACCGGGAATGAGGTGATGAAGACACTGATAAAGCGCCGTCTCTTTTCGAGCGTGGCCTGTATCTTCCCGCCGCTCATTGTCCTTGCTTTCTTGCCGTGGGTCTACCAGGACGCCCCCCATCTTATCGACTGGATAGGCCGCGTGTGCGGAGTCGTCTTTATCGTGGCGTTGTGTATCTACCTCAATCGGCTGGCCGATACCGTGTGGCATCTGCTCTCCCGGCGCGATGAGTGGCGCGACCGTCCGCTCAAAGGGCTTGTGCAGCTCTTCAAGGGGGTACTCCTGGGAGTATCGGCTATTCTGGCCGTGGCCGTCTTTGCCGGAGTCTCGCCCATGAAACTGGTTACCGGACTGGGTGCCTTTGCTGCTGTGCTGATGCTGGTCTTTAAAGATGCCATTCTCGGTTTTGTGGCCGGCATACAGCTGGCCGAGAACGATCTCGTGCGACGGGGCGACTGGATTGTGTTGCCCGGCGGCATGGTGAACGGTGTTGTCGAAGACATCACGCTCGACACGGTGAAGGTGCGCAACTTCGACCATACGCTTGTTTCGTTGCCTCCCTACACACTGGTGTCGTCGACGATGCAGAACTGGCGGGCCATGACCGAGAGCGGCGGTCGGCGCATCAAACGGGCGTTTCTCATCGAGAACGACTCGGTGTCGGCCTGTACCGAGGCGCAACTCGACGCCTGGGCCTCCTTGCCCTACATGAAAGATTATATCGCCTCCAAGCGGCGCCAGCGCGATGCTGCCCGCGTCGAAAACACCAACAACTCCGAAGGGCTGGCCAATGGTACCATCGATACCAATCTGGGGCTTTTCCGCGCCTATGTCAATATGTACCTCAGGCACTGTCCTACGGTGGCGCCCTCGTTTGAAATCATGGCCCGGCTGCTCGAACCTACCGTCAACGGCGTTCCGCTCGAAGTGTACTGTTTCACGACCGTTACCGAGTGGGTGGCTTTTGAGTCGGTGCAGAGTGAGATTGTAGAGCATATCCTTGTGGCGGCCGGGTGGTTCGGCCTCCGTATCTACCAGAATGCCTCAGGCTACGACTACCTGATGCAGGCCGAGATTACCGCCGGTAAAACGACTCCGCCACTGTCGTAAACCGGTTTTCTCCCTCTCCGTTACAGAAAATGATGCAACAGCCCCGACAACTTTTTTTGCAGTTGTCGGGGCTGTTTGGTTTGATGAATATTGTTTGGTTTGATGAATATTAAAGTCTCGGCGGCGGGAATTCCGCGCTTTGCTGCTACCGGGACGGGGGCTGTCAATGCGCTTCGAGCCAGTTGCTGCCGGTACCGGTGTCGGCGACGAGCGGTACATGCAGGGTGGCCGCCTGCTCCATCTCCTCCTTGACGATGCGCGATACGGTATCGATTTCGGACAGGGGCACGGTGAAGTTGAGTTCGTCGTGTACTTGCAGAATCATCTTGGCCTGCAACCCCTCACGCTCGAAGCGGTCGAAGATGCGCACCATGGCTATCTTTATGATGTCGGCGGCGCTGCCTTGTATGGGGGCGTTTATGGCGTTGCGCTCGGCATATCCGCGCACGACGCTGTTGTGGGAATGTATGTCGGGCAACATGCGTTTGCGGCCGTTGAGGGTCTCGACGTAGCCCTTTTCGCGTGCCACTTCGATGCTCTGCTCCATATATTGCTTCACGCGCGGGAAAGTCTCGAAATAGCCGTCGATGAGCTGCTTGGCCTCGCTGCGGGGAATGTTGAGCCGCTCGGCCAGCCCGAAGGTGGAGATGCCGTAGATGATACCGAAGTTGGCCGTCTTGGCTTTGCGTCGCATATCTTTGGTTACCTCGTCGATGGCTACCTTGTAGATTCTGGCGGCGGTGGCGGCGTGGATGTCGTGGCCCGAGACGAAGGCCTCGGTCATGGCCGGGTCGCCGCTGAGGTGGGCCATGATGCGCAGTTCGATTTGCGAATAGTCGGCCGAGAAGAAGAGGGAGCCCTCTTCGGGGATAAAGGCGCGGCGTATCTCGCGCCCCTCCTCGTCGCGAATGGGAATGTTTTGCAGGTTGGGGTTGCTCGAACTGAGACGCCCCGTGGCGGTAACCGTCTGGTTGAACGAGGTGTGTATCTTGCCCGTGGCCCGGTTGATAAGCTCGGGCAGGGCGTCGATATAGGTACTCAACAGCTTGCGCAGGCCGCGGTAGGTGAGTATCTTGTCGACAATGGGGTGGCGGTAGCGGAGTTTTTCGAGTACCTCTTCGGTGGTGGAGTATTGTCCGGTCTTGGTCTTGCGGGCCTTCTCGTCGATTTTGAGGCGCTCGAAGAGTATCTCGCCCACCTGCCGTGCCGAGCTGATGTTGAAGCTGGTGCCGGCCAGTTCGTAGATTTCCTGTTCGATGGCGGCGAGCCGTTCGCCGAGGTCGGCCGACGAGCGGCGCAGGGCTTCGGTGTCGATGCGCACACCGCTTATCTCCATCTCGGCCAGCACCCGCACCAGCGGCATCTCTATGGCGTAGAAGAGATGTTCCATGCCTTCGCGGGCCAGCTCGGCTTCGAGGCGGTTTTTCAGTTGGAGGGTGATGTCGGCATCTTCGGCGGCATAGGGGTACACCTGTTCGGGGGCGACGTCGCGCATCGAGCGCTGGCCTTTCCCCTTGGGGCCGATGAGCTCTTCGATGTGAATGGTCTTGTAGCCGAGGTATATCTCGGCGAGGTAGTCCATGTTGTGTCGCTGCTCGGGTTGCAGGAGGTAGTGAGCCACCATCGTGTCGAAAAACGCTCCGGCGGGTCGCACGCCGTATCGCCGCATCATGATGTAGTCGTACTTGATGTTCTGCCCGATTTTTTGCGAAGAAGGATTTTCCAACGCTTTTTTAAATATATTTACAATTCTATCCGCCGCCATCTTTTCGGCCGGGACGGGTACATAATAGGCCTCTCCCTCGGCGATGGCGAACGACATACCCACCAATTCGGCCGTCATGGGCTCGATGCCGGTGGTTTCGGTGTCGAACGAAAATTTCTGACATTTTTCGAGTGTATCGGCCAAACGGGTCATATCTTCTTCATTGTCAACAAGAAGATAGGTGTGTTGGGTGCTGTTTACGTCGCGGAGAGTCGAATATTTTTCGTCGCCCGGGCCCTCGGTCGCAAATAAATCAAAGAGCGAGCCTTGAACAGGTCCGTTGGCAGCCGTCGGTGGGGTAAGGGTGTTCTTGCCGAGGATTCGCTCGGCGAGACTCCGGAATTCGAGTTCGTCAAAAATTTTCCGCAGGGCTTCGGCATCGACTTCCGAACGGCGCAGTGCCTCTTCGTCGAACGACACCGGCACGTCGGTTTTTATCGTGGCCAGGAATTTCGAGAATTTTATCTCCTCGGTGTGATTTTCGATTTTGGTCTTGGTGGCACCTTTGAGCTTGTCGGTGCTTTCGAGCAGATTCTCGATGGAGCCAAACTCCTGCACCAGTTTCATGGCTGTCTTCTCTCCGATGCCGGGGCAGCCCGGAATATTGTCGGAGGCATCGCCCATGAGACCCAGAATGTCGATGACCTGTTCGGGCCGTTCGATGCCGTACTTGCCCGTTACCTCGCTCACACCCCGCACCTCGAAGTTGCCGCCGAAGAGCGGTTTGTATATAAAGATGTGGGGCGAGACCAGCTGGCCGTAGTCTTTGTCGGGGGTCATCATGTAGGTGTCGAAGCCGGCCTGCTCGGCCTGCTTGGCCAGCGTGCCTATTACGTCGTCGGCCTCGTAGCCTGCCACCTCGACGATGGGTATGCGGTAGGCGCGTATGATTTCCTTGATGACGGGCACCGACTGACGTATGACCTCGGGTGTCTCTTCGCGCTGGGCCTTGTATTGCTCATAGGCCTCGTGTCGGAAGGTGGGGCCGGCCGGGTCGAAGCCCACGGCGATGTGCGAGGGGTTCTCTTTGCGCAATACCTCTTCGAGGGTGTTGACAAAGCCGAAGATGGCCGAGGTGTTGACCCCCTTGGAGTTGATGCGCGGGTTTTTGATGAGGCCGTAGTAGGCCCGGTAGATGAGCGCGTAGGCGTCGAGCAGAAAAAGACGTTTGTCGGTCATGGTCAAGCAGGTAAGAGTGTGTCGGCGGCAGAAACTCTTCTACCGCCTGAAATATTCCGAGGTAAAATTACGATAATTCTGCCGAATCTTCTTGTTTTATTCCTAATTTTGCCCAGTGAAGTGAAGCGGCGGCGAAAAAACCGTTCTCTTGTTTTTATACTCCCTCAGCTTTACATTATCTTTGCACCCGTAAAAACAGCCAACAACCGATGGATATTTTGTCGAAGATTAAACAGCCTGTCGAAGGCGAGATGATACAGTTGAACGAAATCATAGCTCATGCTCTTTCTTCGACCAGTCCTCTCTTGTCGCGCGTTGTGGCTCACTACCTTACCATGACGGGCAAGCAGATACGCCCCATTCTCGTGCTGCTTACCGGCCGGCTCATGGGAGAGGTGAAGCCCGAGACACTGCACGGGGCAGCAGCCATCGAACTGTTGCACAACGCCTCACTCATTCATGACGATGTGGTCGACGAGTCGAAGTTGCGTCGCGGCAAGGCTACCATCAACGGTATTTGGGACAATCGGGTGGCCGTCCTGGCCGGCGATTACTTCGTGTCGTGTGCCTTGGAGTCGGCATTGTGCACCCACTCTATCGAGGTGGTGCGTATTCTCGGCCTGTTGGGGCGTATGCTGGCCAGCGGCGAGATGGATCAGCTCTCGGTGGTGCAGAGCAAAATCATCGATGAAAAGGCCTATTTCAACGTCATACGTCAGAAGACAGCTTCGCTCTTCATCTCCTGCATGCAGGTGGGAGCCGTTACCTCGGGTATGACGGCCGAGCAGAGCGAGGCCGTGCAGAATTTCGGCGAACGGCTGGGCCTCTGCTTCCAGATAAAAGACGATATTTTCGATTATTTCGCGCAAGGAGAGGTGGGTAAGCCTACCCGCAGCGACCTGGCCGAAGGCAAGGTAACTCTCCCCCTCATCTATGCCCTCACCCACGAGCAGGGTGCCCATTGCGATGCCATGCGGGCCCTGTTGCAGAAAGACGAGCTCACCGACGACGACATAACCCGTCTCATCGCTTTTGCGGTGGACCATGGAGGTGTGGCCTATGCCGAGCAGGTGATGCACCGCCTGCGCGATGAAGCGGCTGCCTGCCTGGCACCCTTTGCCTCTTCGCCGGTGGTCGACTCGCTCATGGCTGTATTCGACTACGTCATCTCCCGCACGAAGTAAAATCTCTCTTTATGATACAAAAAACGGTAACCCTTCGGGCTACCGTTTTTTTTGTGGGGTGATGGGCTTTTCGCTGCCGATTCATCGCAGAATCTCTTATTTCTTTCCGGCGCTGACAATCGATTCGAGCAGGTTGGCGGCCAACCGGCTGGCTCCGAGGCGGAAGTATTTCTTGTCGAGCCATTCCTCGCCCAGGACGCTCTTGGCGATGGTGTAATATTTCACGGCGTCGGCCGTAGTCGATATTCCACCGGCGGCCTTGATGCCGATGCGGGTGTTGGTGTGTTCGTAGTATTCCTTGATGGCCGTGCACATGACATAGAAGGCCTCGGGAGTGGCGCCCGGTGTGAGTTTTCCGGTCGACGTCTTGATAAAGTCGGCACCCGAGTAGATGGCCAGCAGGGCAGCCTTTTTCACGTTGCTGCTGTTGCCGAGTGCTCCGGTTTCGAGTATCACTTTGAGTTGGGCCTCGCCGTGGCAGGCATGTTTTATTTCGGCGATTTCATCGCAGATATCTTCGTATTCACCGTTGAGAAACTGCCCTACGTTCATGACAATGTCTATCTCGTTGGCTCCTTCGGAGACGGCCAGTGCCGTCTCGGCAATCTTTACTTCGGTAAAGGTCTGCGACGAGGGGAATCCGCCGGCTACGGCGGCGATGTTCACATCGGAGACTTCGAGGTTCATGCGCACGCACTCTACGAAGTTGGGGTAGACGCAGATGGCGGCCACGTGGTTGAGTTCGGGGTTCTGGTTGTCGAGTTCGTTGACCTGCCGGGTGAAGGCGGCAATCTGCTCCTGGTTGTCGGTGGGGTTGAGCGAGGTGAGGTCGATGCAGCCGAAGAGGAATCGGTACACCTCTTCGCAGCTGTTCTCCCGCAGCCCCTCGTAGAGGATTTTGTCGGTCATTTGGGCGACTTCGTCGTCGTGCAGGTCGGTGTTGTAGCCTTTCAGCATTTCGTTGTACTGGTCCATATCTTTATGCTTTGAGTTTTTTCGATGAAAACGTTCTATTTGAGTTTGGGGTTCGCCTGGTGGCGCAGTTTGTCGCGTGAGGTTTTCTTGTCGATGTTGCGTTGGAGAGCCTCGGTGAGGTCGACACCCGTCTGGTTGGCCAGGCAGATGAGAACCCACAGTACGTCGGCCAGTTCATCGGCCAGGTCGACCTTCTTGTCGCTCTCCTTGAACGACTGTTCGCCGTACCTCCGCGCGATGATGCGGGCCACTTCGCCCACCTCTTCGGTGAGAATGGCCATGTTGGTGAGCTCGTTGAAATAGCGCACGCCGTAGCTCTTTATCCAGCGGTCGACAGTCTCTTGTGCTTCTTGCAGGGTCATTGTATTATTCTTTCAGTTTGGAGTCGATGATGATGGTTACCGGTCCGTCGTTGAGCAGCTCTACCTTCATGTCGGCGCCGAATTCGCCGGTTCCCGGGCGTTTGCCGCTCTCCTCTTCGATGAGCCGGCAGAAGTGCTCGTAGAGGGGCACGGCGTGCTCGTGCTTCGATGCTCTGATGTAGGAGGGACGGTTGCCTTTGCGGGTGGAGGCAAAGAGGGTGAACTGGCTCACGATGAGTATCTCGCCGTCGATGTCGCCTACCGAGCGGTTCATGACACCGTTTTCGTCGTCGAAGATGCGGAGGTTGACGGCCTTTTTGCTGAGCCATTCGGCATCGGCTGCCTCGTCGGCGTCTTCGATGCCTATCAGTATGAGCAGTCCGCGACCTATGCTCGACTTCACTTTCCCCTCTATCGTTACCGATGCGTGGGCTACCCGTTGTATGACGATTCTCATGAGTTTAGTTTCTTTTTCTTGTTAAGTATTTGATATACAATGTTATATACCATCTATGGCCTCGTGTATGAGCCCCGCCTTGGCCGGGCCTATGAGTTGGGCCAGCTCGTCGAGGGGAACCTCCTTTATGCGCTTTACGCTCTTGTAACGGGTGAGCAGCAGGTCGCGGGTTTTCTCGCCGATGCCCGGTATCTTGTCGAGGGCCGACTCGACCTGCTTCTTGCTGCGCCGGTTGCGGTGATGGGTGATGCCGAAGCGGTGGGCCTCGTCGCGCATCTGCTGTATGAGACGCAGGCTTTCGCTGTTCTTGTCGAGGTAGAGGGGTATGGGGTCGTCGGGGAAGAAAATCTCTTCAAGACGCTTGGCGATGCCGATGATGGGAATTTGCAGGTGCAGGTCGCGCAGGGCTTCGCAGGCTGCGCTGAGCTGCCCTTTTCCGCCGTCGACCACCACGAGGTCGGGGAGGGGCTGATTCTCTTCGGAGAGACGTTTGTAGCGCCGGTATACGGCCTCGTACATCGAGGCGAAGTCATCGGGCCCTTCGACACTCTTCACGTTGAAATGGCGGTAGTCTTTTTTCGATGGTTTGGCCTTTTTGAAGACCACGCACGACGATACCGGCAGGGTGCCCTGAATGTTGGAGTTGTCGAAGCACTCGATGTGCATGGGCAGGTTGTGCAGCCTGAAATCTTTTTGTGCCCGCGAAAGTATGCGGGTAATCCGCTGTTCGGGGTTGAGTTTCTCGGCACTTTTTACCTTGTCGAGCTTGTATTGCTTGACATTCTGCTCGGAGACTTCGAGCAGTTTGCGCTTGTCGCCCCGCTGCGGCACGGTGAAGAAGGTCTCTTTAAATTCCGACTCGGGAAGGAATGGTACGATGATTTCGTGCGATTCGCTCTTGAAGCGCTGGCGCAGCTCGGCAATGGCCAGCGAGAGTATCTCTTCGCGGGTCTCGTCGAGCCGTTTCCGGTATTCGAGGGTGTAACTTTGTACGATGGAACCGTTGCGCACGTGCAGGTAGTTGACGTAGGCGTCGTTCTCATCTTCGGCGTAGGAGAAGACGTCGACATTGTGTATCGTGCTACTCACGATGACCGACTTGGCCTTGTATTTTTCGAGCAGCAGGTACTTCTCTTTCAGCTGCTGTGCCTCTTCAAATTTCAGCTGCTCGGCCAGTGCGTTCATCTCTTCTTTGAGATGGTCGGTCAGCTGCTGGATGTTTCCGCTGAGAATCTGGCGTATCTGGTCGATTTCTTCCCGATAATCGGCCTCGCTCTGCATGCCTTCGCAGGGCCCTTTGCAGTTTTTGATGTGATATTGCAGGCACACCTTGTATTTGTGTCGTTCGATGTTCTCGGCCGACAGCAGGTGGGAGCAGGTGCGTATGGGATATATCGAGCGTATGAGTTCGATTACGGTGCGTGCCAGTTGCACATTGGCATAGGGGCCGTAGTATTTCGAGCCGTCGTGAATGACCTTGCGGGTGAGAAACACCCGCGGAAACGGCTCGTTGCGCACCGTAATCCAGGGGTAGGTCTTGTCGTCTTTGAGCAGTACGTTGTAGCGGGGCTTGTACTCCTTGATAAAGCTGTTTTCGAGGTGCAGGGCATCTTCTTCGCTGCCTACAACGGTGTATTTGATGTCGCAGATATTACGCACCAGCATGGTGGTGCGCAGCGATTCGTGCTTCTTGTTGAAATAGGAGCTGACGCGCCGTTTCAGGTTCTTGGCCTTGCCTACATAGATGATGTTCCCCTCCTTGTCGAAGTATTGGTATACTCCGGGCGAGTCGGGGAGGAGCGACAGCAGGTGGTGAATATGTTCGTTGGTGGCGGCCAAGGTGAGGTATCAGAGTTTGATGAGTGAGTCGATTTCAACCCCTTCGGGGAACTCTTTCCGCCCGTCGAGCATGACGATTTCCGTGAGGAAATTGATGTAGATGTGCTTCGGGTGGAAGCCTTGCAAGAGGTGATAGGCGGCAACCATGGTGCCTCCGGTGGCAAGTACGTCGTCGTGCAGGAGTATGACGTCGTCGGAGGTGATGGCGTCCTGGTGTATCTCTATGGTATCATAGCCATACTCTTTTTTGTAGCTCTCGCTCCATGTGAGCGCGGGAAGCTTGCCTGGCTTGCGTATGGGCACAAACCCGGCGTTGAGCTTGTAGGCTACGATGGAGGCCAGTATGAAACCTCTTGATTCGACGCCAACAACCTTGGTGATGCCGGCGTTTTTGTAGCGCTCGTAAAGCTCGTCGCTCACCATCCGCAGCGCATCGGGCTTCTTGAACACGGTGGTGAGATCTTTGAATATGACCCCTTTTGTGGGGAAGTCTACAATGTCTCTGACTTGGCTTTTGATATATTCTGCGTCCATACGTTTTCTGTTTGTTCCACGTGGAACATTATCTTCCTAATAGCACTAATAGTATGTTGATGTCGCTGGGTGAGATGCCCGGTATGCGCGAGGCCTGGGCAATGGTCTCGGGGTCGATTTTGGCCAGTTTCTGCCGGGCTTCGATAGAGATTTGCTGTATCGTGTGGTAGTCGAATTTTCCCTTGATGCGAATGTTTTCGAGCCGGGCTATCTTGTCGGCAATGAGTTTTTCGCGCTCGATATAGCCCTCGTATTTGATGCAAATCTCGGCGGCCTCCACGATTTCTTCGCGACGCGAGGGTATGGTGTCGAGCAGATTTTTGAGGGCGGGAACCCACTGGGCGATGGTCTCGATGTCGAGTTGCGGACGCAAGACGAGGTCGATGAGTTTCATGCCCTGCTTCATGGGGGTGAGGCCGGCCTGTTCGAGGGCGGGGTTTACCTGGTTCATCTTCACGGAGTGTTCGCGGGCAAATTGTATCAGCCGGTCGCGGAACTCTTTCTTCTCGGTCAGTAGCCGGTAGCGTTCGCTGTCGGCCAGTCCCAGTTCGTAGCTCCGGGGGGTGAGCCGCATGTCGGCGTCGTCCTGGCGGAGCAGTATGCGGTATTCGGCACGGGAGGTGAACATGCGGTATGGCTCGTCGACCCCTTTGGTTACGAGGTCGTCGATGAGTACGCCTATGTAGGCTTCGTCGCGTCCCAGTACAAACTCGTTGCCGCCGTGGCAGCGCAGGTGGGCGTTGATACCGGCTATGAGCCCCTGGCCGGCGGCCTCTTCATATCCGGTCGTTCCGTTAATCTGTCCGGCGAAGAAGAGGTTGCGCACCGCTTTGGTTTCGAGGGTATGGGTGAGCTGGGTGGGGTCGAAGTAGTCGTATTCGATGGCATAGCCGGGCCGGTAGATGCGAATGTCGCTGAAGGCCGGTATGGCTTGCAGGGCCCGCAACTGCACGTCGATGGGCAGCGACGAGGAGAAGCCGTTGAGGTAGAGTTCCTGGCTGGTCTCGCCTTCGGGTTCGAGAAAGAGCTGATGCTCGGTCTTATCGGGGAAGGTTACGATTTTGGTCTCGATGCTGGGGCAGTAGCGGGGCCCGATGCTCTTTATCTGTCCGTTGTAGAGAGGCGAGTCGGGCAGTCCCTCGCGCAGGATTTCGTGTACCCGTTCGTTGGTGTAGGTAATCCAGCAGTTGCGTTGGGTGAGGGTGCGGTGTACGTTGTCGAGGTAGGAAAACTTGTGGAAGTCGTTTTCGCCCTCCTGGGTGGTCATCAGGTCGTAGTGTACGCTGCGACCGTCGATGCGCACGGGAGTACCCGTCTTCATGCGTCCGGCGGTGAAGCCGCGCTCCACGAGTTGCTCGGTGAGTCCGTATGAGGCCGGTTCGGCCACGCGGCCGCCCCGCAGTTGCACGCGACCTATGTGCATGAGTCCGTTCATGAAGGTGCCGCAGGTGAGTACCACGGCTTTGGCCGTGAAGGTTACCTCCATGTTGGTTATAACCCCCGAAACGGCTCCTTCTTTGTTGAATATCAACTGTTTAACACTATCTTGCCATATCGACAGGTGCTCGGTGTTTTCGAGTATTTCGCGCCATACCTGGATAAACTTCTGCCGGTCGCTCTGGGCGCGGGGGCTCCACATGGCGGGGCCTTTCGAGCGGTTGAGCATACGGAATTGCAGGGCGGTCTTGTCGGTAACGATACCCATTTGTCCGCCGAGGGCGTCGATTTCGCGCACGATTTGGCCTTTGGCTATGCCGCCCACGGCGGGGTTGCAGCTCATTTGCGCAATCTTGTTCATGTCCATCGTGATGAGCAGGGTTTCCGAGCCCAGCCGTGCGGCCGCTGCCGCCGCTTCGCAGCCGGCATGGCCGGCTCCCACCACAATGACGTCGTAGTTGAATTTCATCGTCTATTTCCGTTGCAGTTGTTGTATCGTTGTTTTCAGGCTGTCGGGGAGGAGGGCCAGAGCCTCGTTTTCGTTCTGCGTCATGATTTCGCGTTCGCCGGGGCCTTTGTCGTTGATGCCGCAGAGGTGCAGCACGCCGTGTATGAGAATGCGGTAGAGCTCCTCGCCGTAGGTCGAGCCGAATGCCTGGGCGTTGCTCTGCACCGTGTCGAGGCTGATGAATATGTCGCCGCCGATGCGGTTGCCCTCGGTGTAGTCGAAGGTGATGACGTCGGTGTAGTAGTCGTGTTGCAGATACTCTTTGTTGACGTCGAGAATCTTCTCGTCGGAGCAGAAGATATAGGCAATGTCGCCGCATTTCTTGTCGTAGCGTGCGGCAACGGTGCGTATCCATTCGTTGGTTTCGCGTTTGCGCAGGGCCGGGAGTTTCACATCTTCGGCGTAGTAGCTGATAGCCATAGGTATTCGGTATTGTGTAAAAACGTACAAAGGTAATGTTTTGTGCCGATAAATGGCTGTCTGGTGCCGAAAAAACGGCGGTCGGCATTGCGGCCCGACGGTGGGCGGCGTGTCATTTTCAGTGGAAGAAGAGGTACGACACGGCGATGGCGGCCACGATACCGGCCAGGTCGGCGAGCAGGCCGTATCCGGCGGCATAGCGCGTGTTGCGTATGCCCACGCTGCCGAAGTAGACGGCGAGAATGTAGAAGGTCGTGTCGGTCGAGCCCTGTATGGTCGAGGCGACGCGTCCCACAAATGAGTCGGCACCGTAGGTGGCCATGGCATCGACCATCATGCCGCGGGCACCGCTGCCGCTGAGCGGTTTCATCAGGGCGGTGGGCAGGGCTCCCACGAAGTCGGAGTTGATGCCCAGTGCCTCTACGCCCCGGGTGATGCCGGCGATGAGGAAGTCCATGGCGCCCGAGGTGCGGAACACGGCAATGGCCACCAGTATGGCCACCAGGTAGGGTATGATGGTGACGGCGGTCTTGAAACCCTCTTTGGCTCCTTCGATAAAGGCGTCGTAGACGTTTATCTTTTTGCGTATGCCGGCCACCAGAAATCCGGTGATGATGGTAAACAGCAGGCAGTTGGCACCGAAGCCCGAGTAGAGCGACACCTTCTCGGGCGGCAGTTGTGAAAAGAAGTAGAGCAGGCCGCCGATGAGCAGGGTGATGCCGCCGATGGTGCCGAGTATTACCCGGTCGAGCAGGTTGATGTGCTGTTTCAGACACACGGCGATGAGCCCCACCAGCGTCGAGCAGTAGGTGGCGATGAGTATGGGCAGGAAGATGTCGGAGGGGTTGGCGGCTCCCATCTGGGCGCGGTACACCATCACGCCCAGAGGCACGATGGTGAGCCCTGTGGTGTTGAGCACCAGAAACATGATCATGGGGTTGCTGGCCGTCTCCTTCTGCGCATTTGTCGCCTGCATCTCTTTCATGGCTTTCAGTCCCAGAGGGGTGGCGGCGTTGTCGAGGCCCAGCATGTTGGCCGAGATGTTCATGAATATCGAGCCGAAGGCCGGGTGGTTGCGGGGCAGGTCGGGAAAGAGCCGGGTGAAGAGCGGGCTTATCCACCGCGAGAAGGTGGCGATGACGCCGCCCCGTTCGCCGATTTTCATCAGTCCCAGCCACAGCGACAGCACCCCGGTGAGTCCGAGGGAGATTTCAAAGGCACTCTTGGCCGAGGTGAATGTCGAGTTCATGATTTCGCTCCAAATGTCGAGGTTGCCGTAGAAGAGGCTCTGTGCCACGGCCACGACAAATGCCGTGAGAAAGAAGAATATCCAGATGTAGTTGAGAACCATGACTCGATGATTTTTTTCGGTAGTTTCTGCAAAAATAGATTTTTTACCCGATTGTCCGAAAGAAAACGGCTAAAACCTTGTGGCCTGTCAAAAGGTTAGCCGCTCTTCTTCCCGCGACGGCCGAATGTCGGTAAAAAAACAGACCGCCTTTCATCGGGAATAAAAAATCGCTATTTTTGTGCCAAAATTCAAGACAATGGAAAAGAAAAAAGTACTGGTTACTTACAATATGTGGCGCGACGGCTATGCCGAACTCATGCAGAAGTACGACGTAACGTTCCCGCCCGAAGGGGTAGAGTCGTTCACCTACGACGAGGTGTTGCGGGTGATTGCCGACTACGATGCCTTGCAGTCGATGTACAACTTCCCCGTCGACCGGCAGCTCATGGATGCGGCCCCGAGACTGAAAATCGTCTCGAACTATGCCGTCGGCTACGACAATATCGACATACCCTATGCCACCCTCAAAGGCATACAGGTTACCAACACGCCCGACCCCGTGACCGAGCCCACCGCCGACCAGGCCATGGGGCTTCTCCTGGCTGCCAGCCGGCGCATCTCCGAGCTCGACCGCCGCTTGCGTATTCCCGGCTCGGTGAAGGTGGAGCTGCTGGCCAACCTGGGCCATTCGCTCTACGGTGCCACCCTGGGTATTGTGGGTATGGGCCGCATAGGCCGGGCGCTGGCTCGCCGTGCCCGGGCGGCCGGCATGAAGATTGTCTATCACAACCGTCACCGCCTTACTCCCGAAGTGGAGCAGCAGTATGAGGCCGTCTATCTCTCTCTCGACCAGCTGTTGCGCACGGCCGATGTTGTCTCGCTCAATGCACCCCACAACACCGATACCTATCATCTCATCGATGCCGAGGCGCTGCGTAAGATGAAACCCACCGCCATTCTCATCAACACGGCGCGCGGGCCCCTTGTCGACGAGCAGGCACTGGCCGAGGCGTTGCGCACCGGGGTGATATGGGCCGCCGGCCTTGATGTCTTTGAGCATGGCAACTATCCCATTCCCGAACTTACCTGCCTCGACAATGTGGTGATGACGCCACATACCGGTACGCAGACCGTCGAGATACGCCACGAAATGGCAGCGCATGTCTCGCGCAACATTATCAACTTTTTCGAGGGTGGCCCCATCGACAAGGTCAATCTCATATAATGTTTTTCTCCGATGGATACGCAGCAATACAGCCTCTCGCCGGCAGCTGCCCGGGCGCGTGAGGCGCTCTTTGCCCAGGCTTCGGCCGATTATGCCGTGACGGCCGCCCGCTTTTTCAAGACCGGCCGGGGCGACTATGGCGAGGGCGACCGTTTTATCGGTGTGCGGGTACCCGACGTGCGCAAGACGGCCAGGCAATTCTTTCGGGAGCTGACACCCTCCGAGGTGTTGCCGCTGCTGGCCGACCCTGTGCATGAGTGCCGTCTGCTGGCGCTGATTCTGTGGACACAGCAGTTTGCCCGGGGCGACGAGGCGTGCCGTGAGGAGATTGTCGCGCACTATCTGGCCCACACCGACGGTATCAACAACTGGGACCTGGTCGACCTGTCGGCCTATGAAATCGTAGGCAACTTTCTGCTCTCGCGCGACCGTTCGCTGCTCGACCGCCTGGCCGGCAGCACTTCGCTGTGGGAACAGCGCATTGCCATCGTCTCGACGTGGGCCTTTATCCGCCGCGGTGAGTTCGACGATACCCTGCGGCTGGCCGACCGCCTGCTTACTCACCCGCACGACCTCATACACAAGGCTGTGGGCTGGATGCTCCGCGAGGTGGGCAAGCGCGATAAAAAGCGGTTGGAGTCTTTCCTGGAAAGCCGTTGTCGGCGCATGCCACGCACCATGTTGCGCTACGCCGTGGAGCGTTTCTCGCCCGACGAACGGGCCCGTTATATGCGGCGCGACTGAGCGGCTTTTCCGCCCGCCCGGCAGCTCTCCCAATGATAGTTTGTGAGTTTTTCCCAGTCTTATTATCCACCCTTTCCAAGGCTCTTTTTCTCTGTTTTTCCCATTTTTTCTTTGCCTGCCTCTCGGCAGGTGGCCGTTTCAACGCCCTTTCTCCTGTGGGTGTGGGGCATCGCATGCAGACCTGTCTCGGCCCGTTCCGTTTTCAATGGTTCAGACCTGCCGGCCCAGCAGGCGGGTGGTGTAGTAGCGCACGGCAAACCACAGGTGCAGCAGCACGACCGGCACGCGGCCGTAGTATTTCACCATGATGCGATAGCGCTCTTTGAGCGAGGCCTTGTGGTTGCGGGTGGTTACCCCTTCGTTGAGGTAGTCGATGAGGGTGAGGTGGGTGTTGGCGACGGTGTGGGCGCTTTTCAGGCAGCGGATACACCAGTCGAAGTCGGCCGAGAAACGGTAGGTCAGGTCGTAGAGCGGAGCCAGTTGCCGGCGCACGATAAAGGCCTGGTGGCACACCAGCATGCCCATGCGGAAACTTTTCCACGTAAGTTTTTCGGGAGCTTTGAGCCTTCTCATGGAGACGAAGCGACGCTCGCTGTCGACGATGGCCGTCTCGCCGTAGATGATGTCGGGACGGTTTTTTCCGATGAAATCGGCTATTTTCTGCAAGGTGTCGGGCTCATGGAGGCTGTCGCCCGCATTGAGGAAGATGAGATAGTCGCCGTGGGCGGCGGCGATGCCTTTGTTCATGGCGTCGTAGAGCCCGTTGTCGGGTTCGCTCACGATGTGCGACACGCAGGGGTATTGCCGGGCTATCTCTACCGTCGCATCGCGGGAGGCTCCGTCGATGAGAAGGTATTCATACTCCTTGCAGGATTGTGCGGCGACCGATTCGAGGGTGGGTCTCACCGTCGAGGCGGCATTGAAGGTAATCGTAATAATCGAGAAAAGCGGTGTTTTCATGCTTTTAGGGTTGAGGGGTGTTGCGGGAATCTCTCGACAGGCGGCGTTCGTCTTTCCACCTGAAAAACTCTTTCCATATCTCGACGCGGGCCAGGTATGTGCCCAGCAGATAGAAGACGACAAAAGCGGCCAGCGGCACGACAAGGCGCAGCGTCAGCGTGGGGCAGCAGCCGTAGACCCCCCAGGCTGCCACGCCTGCGGCAGCCGAAAGCAGCAGGCACGGTGTGATGTCGCGCACGAAGCGTGCGGCACGGTAGGAGGTAAACGCCTGTCCCAGCAGCATCGAGGCCAGCAGGGAGGCCAGCGTGTAGGCCACCCACAGCCAGATGAGGGCGATGATGCCCTGCCCGAAGCAGAAGAATATGCCGGCCGTGAGAAGTATTTTCTTCACGATTTCGGTTTTCAGGTTGATGTCGGAGCGGCCTATCGTGTTGAACAGGTCGTAGTAGAGAATGATGAAGGGCGAGAAGGCGCCGGCGATACACAACCGTTGCAGGTAGGGAATGGAGGCGGCCCACTTCTCCGAGAGCAGCACCAGTACGAGGGGCTCGGCAATGACGATGAAGAGGGTCATGACCGGGAAGATGAAGAACGAAATCGTTCTGATGTATTTGCCGAAGATGCGTATCATGCGGTCGGGTTCGTCGTTGATGGTCGATAGCACCGGGAATGCCACGCTGCGGAATATGGTGGCCACCAGCGATGAAGGTATCTCCTGGAAGCGGTGAGCCTGGGTGTAGAAGCCTACCGATGCCGTGCTGTACCCCTTGCCGATGAGCATGGGGTAGAGGTTGTTGTAGATGGCGTTGAGTACGCCGGTACCGATGAGGTGGCTGCTGTAAGAGAGAAATTCGCGTATCGACCGGAGGCTGAAACAGGCCCGGGGACGCCAGTGCCCGTAGGCCCACAGCAGTACGGTGCGGAGCAGGGCAATGAGCAGTTGCTGCACGACCAGTGCCCACACGCCGCCTCCCTGCCAGGCGTATGCGATGGCGGCTGTCGAGCCCAGCAGTATGGCGACGATGTTGATGCGGGCCAGGTGGGTGAAGGCGATGTGCTTGGTGAGCCGCACCTGCTGTATGAGAGAGAATCCCTGGAAGAGTATCGACAGGAACAGTACGCGGGCCACGGGGGTGAGACCGGGTATCTCGAAGAAGTCGGCAATGAGCGGGGCCGCCGCGAAGAGTATGAGGTAAAAGAGCAGGCTGATGCCGAGGTTGAAGTAGAATATTGTGCTGTAATCGGTCTCAGTGGCGTTTTTTTTGCGAATAAGGGCCGATCCGAAGCCGCTGTCGACCAGAATACCCGAGAGGGTGATAAAGAGCGTGAGAACGCCTATTTGGCCGTAATCTTCGGGCGAGAGAAGATTGGCGAGTATGATACCCGATACAAAATAGAGAAGCTGCTGCCCGCATTTGTCGACAAAACTCCAAACAAGGGCGTTGAGGGTTCTTTTTTTGAGGGAATCGGGCATGGGAGTCGGGAAAAAATCCACCCCGGCGGTGAGGTCGGGGTGGAGTATTGGAGAGAATTATTTTACGCACGAACCGGCCGTTACGTCGTCTTGCGGTGAGATGACCACGAGGCGACCGTCGGCATCTTCGGCCGAGAGTATCATGCCTTGCGATTCGATGCCTTTGAGCTTGCGGGGAGCAAGGTTGGCAACGAAGCACACCTGCTTGCCTACGAGATCTTCGGGGTTGTAGTGCTTGGCGATGCCCGATACGATGGTGCGGCCGCCCAGCCCGTCGTCGATTTTGAATTGCAGGAGCTTGTCGGCTTTGGGTACCTTCTGGCATTCGAGTACCTTGCCCACGCGGATGTCGAGTTTGGTAAAGTCGTCGAATTCGATGGTCGGGGCGATGGGCTCGGTTACATGGTTGGCCTTTTCGTTGGCAATCTTCGTGTCGTGCAGTTTCTTGATCTGGGCTTCGATAACGCTGTCGTCGATTTTCTCGAAAAGCAGTTCGGGTTGCGCCAGTTGGGTGCCGGCGGCGAGAATGTCGATGCGGCCCAACATGTCCCAGTCGATGGTCGCAAGTCCCAGCATGGAGCGCAACTTGGCGGCCGAGAAGGGCAGGAAGGGCTCGAAGGCGATGGCCAGGTTGGCCGAGATTTGCAGGGCAAGGTGGAGTATCGTTGCCACGCGGGGCATGTCGCTCTTGGCGAGTTTCCAGGGCTCGGTGTCGGCCAGGTACTTGTTGCCGATGCGGGCCAGGTTCATGGCCTCTTTCAGAGCGTCGCGGAAGCGGTAGTTTTCGATGCCGTTTTCGAGACGGGCCTTCACGTCTGAAAATTCGCGCAGCGTGTCGCGGTCGTAGTCGGTGAGTTCGCCGCAGGCGGGTACTTTGCCTTCGAAATATTTGTGGGTGAGTACCAGGGAGCGGTTGATGAAGTTACCCAGTATGGCCACGAGCTCGTTGTTGTTGCGGGCCTGGAAGTCTTTCCAGGTGAAGTCGTTGTCTTTGGTCTCGGGGGCGTTGGCCGTGAGTACGTAGCGCAGCACGTCCTGCTTGCCGGGAAGTTCTTTGAGGTATTCGTGCAGCCACACGGCCCAGTTGCGCGAGGTCGATATCTTGTCGCCTTCGAGGTTGAGGAATTCGTTGGCCGGCACGTTCTCGGGCAGGATATAGCTGCCTTCGGCTTTGAGCATGACGGGGAATACGATGCAGTGGAATACGATGTTGTCTTTCCCGATGAAATGCACGAGTTTGGTTTCGGGGTCTTTCCAGTAGCGTTCCCAGGTGTCGGGCAGCAGCTCCTTGGTGTTGGAGATGTATCCGATGGGGGCATCGAACCATACATAGAGCACCTTGCCTTCGGCTCCCTCGACGGGTACAGGCACACCCCAGTCGAGGTCGCGGCTCACGGCGCGAGGTTGCAGGCCCATGTCGAGCCACGATTTGCACTGGCCGTAGACGTTGGGTTTCCACTCCTTGTGGCCTTCGAGTATCCATTCGCGCAGGAAGCCTTCGTAGCGGTCGAGGGGGAGGTACCAGTGCTTGGTCTTGCGCAGCACGGGGCGGCTGCCGCTGATGGTCGACTTGGGATTGATGAGGTCGGTGGCGTTGAGCGATGTGCCGCAGGCTTCGCACTGGTCGCCGTAGGCGCGTTCATTTTTGCAGTGAGGGCAGGTACCGGTTATGTAGCGGTCGGCAAGGAACTGGCCGGCCTCTTCGTCGTAATATTGTTCGCTCTCTTTTTCGATGAAGACGCCTTTGTCGTAGAGGGTGCGGAAGAAGTCCGATGCCATCTTTTCGTGAATGTCTGATGTGGTGCGCGAATAGATGTCGAACGAGATGCCGAACTCTTCGAACGAATCTTTGATAATCGTGTGGTAGCGGTCTACGATGTCTTGCGGGGTAACACCTTCTTTGCGGGCTTTCAGGGTGATGGGCACGCCGTGCTCGTCGGAGCCTCCGATGAGAATGACGTCGCGGCCTTTAAGCCGTTGGTAGCGGGTATAGATGTCGGCGGGTACATACACGCCGGCCAGGTGTCCGATGTGTACCGGACCGTTGGCGTAAGGCAAAGCGGTGGTTACGAGTATTCGTTTGAAATTCTTTTCCATTGGCAGTTGGTATCTTATGTGAGGAAAGGTTGTTAATGATTCATTTTCAGCATCTCTTCGATGAGGTCGCGGGTGTTGCTCAGGCGGGGTATCTTATGTTGTCCGCCCAGTTTTCCCTTTTCGCGCAGCCAGTCGTCGAAGAGGTGGGGCCGGGCCACGACGATTTCGAGGCGGTCGAGGAAGATGCCTTTGTAGCGTTTGGCTTCGTAGTCGGAGTTTACCTCTTGCAGGGCCTTGTCGAGTATGTCGGCAAAGGCTTCGGGGTCGGCGGGTGCCTTTTCAAACTCGATGAGCCACTGGTGGTGTCCGCGGCTCTTGTCCGACATGAACACCGGCGCAGCGCTGTAATTGAGCACCTTGCTGCCGGTCATCTCGCAGGCTTTGGCCAGGCCTTTCTCGGCGTTGGCTACCATCAGCTCTTCGCCGAAGGCGTTGATGAAGTGCTTGGTGCGTCCCGAGATGGTGAATTTTACGGGGCAGGTCGAGGTGATTTTTACCGTGTCGCCTATGAGGTAACGCCACAGACCATTGGTCGACGACATGACGAGGGCATAGTTGCCACCCTCTTCGACTTCCCACAGCGGGAGTACGCGGGGATTTTCCTTGTCGAGCTCGTTCAGGGGGATAAATTCGAAGAAGACTCCCAGGTCGAGCATCAGCAGCATGTCGTGGTGTTCGGGGTCGTTCTGTATGCCGAAGAATCCTTCGGAGGCGTTGTAGGTCTCGACGTAGTGCATGCCGTCGGAGGGTATGAGCTCCTTGTAGTATTGCCGGTAGGGTTCGAAGCTGATGCCGCCGTGGAAGAAGACTTCGAGGTTGGGCCATACTTCGCACAGGTTCTGTGCGCCGCTCTCTTGCAGAATCTGCTTGATGAGGGTCATCATCCAGGAGGGGACGCCCGAGAGGCTTACGATGTTGCGGTGCATCGTGTCTTTGACGATGGCTTTTATCTTGGCTTCCCATTCGCTCATGAGGGCGATTTTGAGTTTGGGGGCACGCATGCAGTTGACCAGCGTGCTGGTGTTTTGCAGCAGTATGGCCGAGAGATCGCCGCAGGAGATGCCCGGCGACAGGGGGTTGATGGCGTGGCTGCCGCCCAGGATAAGGCTTTTGCCGAGAAAGAGCCTGTTGTGGGGGTAGTTGCGGAAGTAGGTCGCTACGACATCAAATCCTCCCTGGTAGTGGCACCGTTTGAGACATTCGTCGCTCACGGGAATGAATTTGCTTTTGTCGTTGGTGGTTCCCGACGACTTGGCAAACCATTTTATCCGGGAGGGCCATATCAGGTTGTTTTCGCCGTGGAGCATGCGGTCGACGTAGGGCTTTATGCCTTCGTAGTCGATGACAGGGAGGCGCGAGGCAAAGTCGGCGTAGCTTTTTATACCGGCAAAATCGTAGCGTTTCCCTATCTCGGTGTTGCGTGCTGCGTGCAGCAGGTAGCGCAGTTGCTCTTTTTGTATGGTATCGCCGTGGGTAGCGTATTGGTCGTGGCGGCGCTGCCTGTGTGCGAAAAACAAGTTGAGTATCGAGACTGGTTGCATAGATTGCTTTTTTTATCGAAACAAAAGTATAAAATATTTCGCAGCCCCGATTGTCATAATTACTTATTTTTGTGCGCTTTCTTTCCCGAATGGTTGTTGTTTTTCCCTTTTCGCTCGTCGAAGGCATATCCTTTGCGGCGGGGACGGGAAGTGTTGTATTCCTCTTTTTTTCGATGGATACGTGCTTTTGAACCGTCGTTGTCGTCGGGTTGGCCCGAGGTGGAGTCTGCGGTTATCTGCACACGTTTGCCGAAGAAGTTGATGTTTTTGAGCAGCGCCATGGTGCGATGCGACTCTTTTTCTTCGACTTCGAAGCGGGAAAATTTGGGTAAGATGTCGATTTTTCCGATGACCACCCGTCCGGGCACGTTGCGGTTGACCATGTCGATGAGGGTGTTGGGGTAGAAGCCGTCGGCCTTTCCCAGGTTGATGCGCAGGGCAGTGAAGCCCGGCGTGGCCTTGTGGTTGCGGCTGCGGGTGCGTTCTTTGTTTTTCCCTTCGCGGGGGGTGTTGTCTTCGGGTATGTCGAGGTCGGTGGCGTCGGCGTAATAGTCAATGAGCCGGTTGAATTCGAGGGAGACGACCCGTTTTACGAGGTCTTCGGTCGACAGCCACGAGAGGCGTTTGAGGGTGACAGGCAGGTAGGCAGCGATTTCTTCTTCATTGACCTTGACCTTTTCGATGCGGTCGATGAGGTTGTAGAGTTGTTTTTCGCAGATTTGTTTTCCGGTGGGTACGGTGCCTTTCTCGAATTTCTTGCCGATGATGCGTTCGATGTCGCGCATGCGGCGTTTCTCCTTGACGTGTATGATGGCGATGGAGGTACCTGTCTTGCCAGCCCGTCCGGTGCGGCCGCTGCGGTGGGTGTAGGTCTCGATGTCTTCGGGCAGTCCGTAGTTGATGACGTGGGTGAGGCTGTCGACGTCGAGGCCGCGCGCCGCTACGTCGGTGGCGACGAGCAGTTGCAGATTGTGCAGGCGGAACTTCTGCATCACGGCGTCGCGCTGCTGTTGCGAGAGGTCGCCGTGCAGCGAGTCGGCATTGTAGCCGTCCTTGATGAGGGCGTCGGCTATTTCCTGGGTTTCGAGGCGGGTGCGGCAGAAGATGATGCCGTAGATGTTGGGGTAGTAGTCGGCGATGCGTTTCAGTGCCGGATATTTGTCTTTGGCGTGTACGAGGTAGTAGACGTGCTTGACGTTCTGCGCGCCTTCGTTTTTGCTGCCGATGACAATTTCGCGGGGTGAGCGCATGTATTGGCGGGCGATGCGGTCGATGTCGGGCGGCATGGTGGCCGAGAAGAGCAGCATCTGGCGCTCTTCGGGTACCTTGGCGAGTATTTCGTTGATGCTTTCGGTGAAGCCCATGTCGAGCATCTCGTCGGCTTCGTCCATGATGACGGTGTGTACTTTGTCGAGCTGCACCATGCCCCGGTTGATGAGGTCGATGAGCCGACCCGGCGTGGCAACGATGATGTGTACCCCTTTTTTCAGGGTGCGTATCTGGCTCTCGATGCTCGATCCGCCGTAGACGGGGAGTATCTTCAATCCTTCGATGTGGGCCGAGTAGTCGTTGAGGTCTCCGGCGATTTGCAGGCAGAGCTCGCGGGTGGGGCTGAGAATGAGGGTCTGGGTGGCATCGGTCGACAGGTCGGTCTGCTGAATGACGGGCAGACCGAAGGCGGCGGTTTTTCCGGTACCTGTCTGTGCGAGGGCAACGATGTCGGTTTTCTCGTGGAGCAGCAGCGGTATTACCTCTTCCTGTACGGGCATGGGGTGCTCATATCCCAATTCGGTAATGGCTTTGAGAATTTCGGGACACACGCCCAATTCTTCAAAAGTCTTCATAGCGGTTTCTTTGTTCATGTGGTTACGACTTTGTCTTTGCCGTGGACCGATTTTCTTGTTTCTGCGGAACAGAAACCGTATGGGCCGGTGCGGAAAAACTCAGCAAAGGTACGGCATAAATTCGGGATTTGGGCCATAACTCCCGATAATTCGGCATCAAAGGCCGTGCGGAAAAATCAGTAGAGGAGTATTTTCTGCAACTGTTGTTGCTTTTCGGGGGTGAGGTTTATCTCTTTTTCGAGGTAGGCCTGTATGCTTCCGTATTTCTGTTTGATACGGCGAATGGCGCAGAAGAGATGTCGCTTGCGCACGGTCATGAGGGCGGTGGCGGCCTCTTGCGTGTCGCTGGAACAGTTGGCGCTGTCGAATGCAATGGCGCGCCGGTCGAGGTAGTGGTTGCTCAGGGTGAAGTCGTCATAGATGGTCTCTTCGGGCACGTCGAGGGCTGCCAATACAAGGGCACTGGCGAAGCCTACATAGTCTTTGCCGAATTTGTCGCTGAGTATGACGGGATAGTTGTTTTCGTCGAGGAGCAGGTCGAACATCTCCCGGTAGCGGGGTATACCCGAGTCGATGAGGGTAATGAAGAGGTCTTGCAGGAAGATGTTGGCGTCGCCGCGCCGCAGTGTCTCGTTGTGCAGCCGGTCATAGATGTGGCTCGATGTGATGAGGTTGATAGGCAGATGTTTTATCTGTCCGATTTTCAGCCCGGCCTCGGGTGCCTGAAACCGTGACTGGTCGGAGAAGTCGATAAGGGTGCCCACCCCGAGGCCGTTTATTTTCTTCAAGCCTGTGCTGTCGATATTCTGCAAGCAGCCCGAGCGGAAGAGGTAACCCCATTTGATGGCTTTTTTTTGGGCGTTTTCATAGCCGCCCAAGTCTCTCAGGTTGCAAATGTTCTCGATGTTGGCGGCACGGGAGGCGACGATGCATTGGCTTTTCTTGTTGAATTCCAAGAGGAAGTAATAGCGCGTCTCTGGCTCTTTTTTGAGGGTGATGTCGCAGATTCTGTCGGCGATTTTACAGCGGGCTACCCGACTGTTTTTGCTCTTGTCGAAATGTTTGGGGTCGGTCGAGGCATAGATTTGTACATAACCGGGGGTCTCGGGCCACACCTCCCATTTGATAATGTAGCACGAGTCATTGACACTCTCGCATATTGCTTCTATATCAATGAGTTGCGTCGAGCAAGAGGTGAGGGCAAAAATGAGTACCCAAAGACATTTAGAGAGGTGTTTCGCCATATGTGATTCAGGTTGTATTAAGGTAAAGATAGTCAAATATTTAGATGAGTGCCGAAACTTTAATTCCTTTAAATATTATTATACCCGATAAACAAAAACCGGTTACGGTTGTTCTTGCTTGATGTGTGCTGCAAATGCGGGGGAGATATAGTTGTCGAGAGATTGGCAAACCTCTGAGGCAAAGCTGTTTCCATATCGTATTATCTTCTCCCATCGGTCGAGGGTGAGCGTGGATAGCTCTTCACGGGAAATGTTTTCCCGATAGAGGGCGAAAAGTATGCCTGCGTTAAAATTATCTCCGGCTCCGATGGTGCTGACGGTCTTTATTTTCGGGGTGTCGACGTGCAGGTGGCCGGCGTGGCAGAAGATGTCGGCGCCCCGGCTGCCGTCGGTGAAGATGAAGTTTGGAGTCTCGAACGAGATGCGCTGGTGGTAGAGTTTCTCGGGGTCGGTCTCGTTGAGGAGGGTCTGAATGTCTTCGGCCGAGCCACGCACGATGTCGGCATATTCGAGATTTTCGATGAAGGCGGGCATGATGCGCATGGCTTCATGGGCATGCGAGGGGCGGAAGTTGATGTCGTAGTAGATGATGGCTTTCTGCTCCCGGGCATAGGCGATAAACTCCTGTAACTTCTCGCGCAGTGTGGGGTCGACGGCGTAGTAGGAGCCGAAGATGACGAGGTCGTCGGCTTCGACAACGGGCCATGCAAAGTTGAGCCTTTTTTGCGGGTAGTGCTGGTAAAAGGCATATTGGGCGTCGTTGTTCTCTCCCAAGAAAGCCAGCGATATGGGTGATTGCGAATAGCCGTCGTCGAAGATGTCGACATTGTCGGTCGGCAGGCCGTTGTTGCGCATGAAATCGAGAATAATGTTTCCCACCGTGTCGTTGCCTATTTCGGTGATGAAGCGCACGGGGATACCGAGCCTTCCCAGCGATATCATGGAGTTGAATGTCGAGCCGCCGGGAACGGCCTGTGTGGGTTGTCTGTCTTTGAAGATGACGTCGAGTATCGTCTCGCCGATGCCGATGATTTTGCGCATGATAGGAGAGGTTTGGTTATTTTATGTTCTGTTCCGACTGTTCGCGCGAACGCTGGCCGAGGTAGCCGCCATGGTGGCGCAGGGCATACTGGGCGGCGTCGAAACCGGTTTCTTGCATCACGCTCACCACAAGTATGTCGCCGATGACGGTCATCATCGTGGTCGAGGTTGTGGGGGTGAGGCCCAGCGGGCACACCTCGGCGGGGGCTCCGGTGCAGAGACACACGTCGGACTGCCGGGCCAGTTCGCTTTGGCCGTCGCCCGTGATGACGATAAATTGCAGCCCGGGTCTTAAACGCTTGGCCAGTGTGAGCAGTTCGAGAATTTCCCGCGTTTTGCCCGAGTTGGAGATAACCAGCATGATGTCGTTCTCCTGTAAGATGCCCAGGTCGCCGTGTTGGGCTTCGCTGGGGTGCAGAAACACGGCGGGTGTGCCGGTCGAACAGAAGGTGGTGGCAATGTTCATGGCAATCTGGCCGGCCTTGCCCATGCCGCTGGTTACCAGTTTGCCTTTTTTGCGGTGTACCTGTTCGACGATGAGCGCTACGGCTTTTTCGTATTGGTCGCCGACCGGTATGCGGAGAATGGCGTTTGCCTCTTGTTGCAGAATTTCCTGTATCCGAGTTTGTGAGGTCATGTCTGTATTGCTGATAGGTGTGAATCGGTTTTACGAAGGTACGTATTTCTGGTGAATCTTTTTTCTCTTTTGGCCAATTTCTCACATTCGTCTGCTATTTCTTTTCCGGGCCTCGTTTTATTGTCGTACTTTTGCCGGCGAAAAAAGATGTTTGCCATGACCGACTATTCGACCTTTACCCTGCCCAACGGGCTGCGCATGATATACCAGCAGGTGCCTTCGCAGGTATCTTATGCGGGATTTACCGTCAATGCCGGTTCGCGCGACGAGGCTGCCGGTGAAGATGGCCTGGCCCACTTTGTGGAGCATCTTCTTTTCAAGGGTACATCCCGCCGCCGGTCGTGGCACATTCTCAACCGCATGGAGACGGTGGGCGGTGAACTCAATGCCTACACGACGAAGGAGGAGACGGTCATCTACTCGGTCTTCTTGTCGGAACATCTGGCCCGGGCCGTTGAGCTGATGAGCGACCTCCTGTTGCACTCCCGTTTCCCGGCCGGTGAGGTGGAGCGCGAAGTGGAGGTGATTCTCGACGAAATAAACTCCTATCGCGATACCCCCTCGGAGCTGATTTACGACGATTTCGAGAATGCACTCTTTGGCGGTCATGCCCTGGGTCATAACATATTGGGCGACAGCGATACGCTGCTCTCCTTCACGCCGGCCGACGGCCTGCGGTTTCTGCACACGCATTACACGGCCTCGAACATGGTGTTTTTCTATCGCGGGGCATTGCCGTTCAAACGGGTGGTTTCGACCCTCCAACGCTACATGAGCGAGTGTGGAGAGGCGGTGTCGGCACGGCATCGCGAGGCGCCCGGCCGGGGGGCGAGGTTCGAGCGGCGGGTCTCGCTCGACACGCATCAGGCCCATGTGCTGGTGGGCAGCCGCTCTTACGATATGTACGACCGTCGCCGCACGGCACTCTTCCTGCTCAACAACCTGCTGGGCGGGCCCGGTATGAACAGCCGCCTCAACATTGCCTTGCGCGAGAAGACGGGGTGTGTCTATACGGTGGAGTCGTCGGTGGTGACCTATACCGACACGGGAGTCTTCTCAGTCTATTTCGGTACCGACCCTTCGAAGGTCGACCGTTGTCTCGCGCTCCTGTCGCGGGAGTTGCGCCGCCTGCGGGAGAAGCCTCTCTCCACCCTGCAACTGACTACGGCCAAGCGCCAGTTTATGGGGCAGATTGCCGTGGGTACCGAGAACAGCGAGAATATGGCGCTGGGCATGGGCAAGGCCTTTCTGCACTATGGCAAGTACGATTCGCTCTCCGAGACGTTTGCCCGCATAGAGGCTGTCTCGGCCGGGGAGTTGTGTGAGGTGGCAAACGAAATTTTCGATGAATCGGCGCTTTCGACGCTGATTTATGTGTGATTTTCATTCTTCTCTCTTTTTCTCTCCCGGAGTTTTCGCTGCTTTCGGGGCTCTTTCTGTTTCCCATCTTTGTTTTTCCCCTGCAAGAAAGGTCTCTTTTTTAAAAGAAAAAGAAGGGCTGCCGAAACAGACGGCAGCCCTTCGTGTGTAGGGTGTATGTGATAATGGGTTATTTCACTTCCCAGGTATCGCCTTCGAGCAGCAGGTCGCGCAGGGTCTTGTTGGGATTCTTGGCGCGCACGGCATTGACCTGAGCCTCGACCTCCTGGTCGTAGGTGGGGGCTTCGACGTTGCGTATTACGCCCACGGCGAGCGGGAGTTCGTGGCCGTCCATCATGGCGAGCATCTGGTGCATGATGTCGTTGGCGGTGGTGGCATCGTGGGTGAGAATATCGTCGATGGTAACGCCGTTTTCGCCTACGGTAACGGCTTTGAGTTTATAACCGTCGAGCACGAGACCCTTGTCCATATTCTTGCCGAAGAGCATCTTCTCGCCCTGACGCAGGTGTATGGTGCGGTCGGCCCGGAATTCACGGTCGGCTACATAGCTGTGTATCTTGTCGTTGAAGATAACGCAGTTTTGGAGTATCTCTACCACGGAGGCGCCTTTGTGGCGGCCGGCGGCTATCATGCACTCTTTCGATACTTCGAGGTCGACGTCGATGGCGCGGGCAAAGAAGTGGCCGCGGGCACCGAAGGTGAGTTCGGCGGGAATGAAGGGGTCTTCAACCGTGCCGTAGGGCGACGACTTGGTTACCGCTCCGCGGTCGCTCGTGGGGGAGTATTGTCCCTTGGTGAGGCCGTATATCTTGTTGTTGAGCAGCAGTATGTTTACGTCGACGTTGCGGCGCAGAATGTGAATGAAGTGGTTTCCGCCGATGGCGAGGCAGTCGCCGTCGCCGCTGACCTGCCACACGGTGAGTGCGGGGTTGGCGGTCTTTACACCTGTGGCGATGGCGGCGGCACGGCCGTGAATGGTGTGGAAACCGTAGGTGTTCATGTAGTAGGGCAGGCGCGAGGAGCAGCCGATTCCCGATATGACGGCGATTTCGTGCGGGGGAACGCCCAGTTCGGCCATGGCCTTTTGCAGGGTGGTTACGATGGCGTGGTCGCCGCAACCGGGGCACCAACGCACATATTGGTCGCTTTTATAGTCTTTTGCGGTATATACTTTGTTGTCCATGGGTTATTCCTCCATAAGTTTAATGAAATGTTCTTTCAGCTCGCTCTCCATGAACGGCTGGCCTTGTACGCGGTTGAACCGGCTGACAACGAGTCCCGGTATTTTGCCGCACAACTGTGTGGCAAACTGGCCGTTGTTCTGCTCGCACACGACAACTTTCTTGTAGCGTTTCAGCACCTCGGCGGTGTTGGCGGGCAGCGGGTTGATGTAGTTGAAGTGGGCCAGAGCTACCTTCTTGCCTTCGTGGTTCAGTTCGTTGACAACCGAATAGAGGTGTCCATAGGTGCCGCCCCAGCCTACGACGAGCAGGTCGGCATCGGGGTTGCCCTTCACTTCGAGGGCGGGTATGCAGTTGGCGATGTAGTCTATCTTGGCCTGCCGCAGGTCGGTCATGCGCTGGTGGTTGGTGGGGTCGGTCGATATGGCGCTGGTTACGTTGTCTTTTTCAAGACCGCCCAGCCGGTGCATGAAGCCTTCGGTGCCCGGTATGGCCCAGTAGCGGACGTGTGTCTCGGGGTCGCGTTTGTAGGGTTTCCACCCTTCGGCGAGCATCTCGGGTTTCACATAGTTGGGCTTGATGTCGGGATATTCGTTCATGTCGGGAATACGCCAGGCCGAGGAGCCGTTGGCGATGAATGCGTCGGTGAGCAGAATGACGGGGGTCATGTGTTCGAGCGCTATCTTGGCGGCCTGGAAGGCCATGTCGAAGCAGTTCGACGGGGTAGAGGCTGCCAGTACGACGGCGGGCGATTCGCCGTTGCGGCCGTAGAGGGCTTGCAGCAGGTCGGTCTGTTCCGACTTGGTGGGCAGGCCGGTCGAGGGGCCGCCGCGCTGTACGTCGATGATGACGAGCGGCAGTTCGGCCATGACGGCCAGACCGATGGCTTCGCTCTTCAAGGCGAGGCCGGGACCCGAGGTCGAGGTGGCGGCCAGGTCGCCGGCAAAGCTGGCACCGATGGCGGTGCATACGCCTGCTATCTCGTCTTCGGCCTGTACCACTTTCACGCCGAGGTCTTTGCGTTTGGCCAGTTCGTGCAGAATGTCGCTGGCGGGGGTGATGGGGTAGCTGCCCAGGAAGAGGGGGCGTCCCGACTTCTCCGATGCGGCAATGAGGCCCAGTGCGGTGGCACGGTTGCCGTTGATGTCGGTGTAGATGCCTTTCTGTGCATCGCCGGTTTCAACATGATAGGTGGTTACCGAGGCGTGGATGTTTCCGCCGTAGTGGTAACCGTCGGTCATGACCTTGATGTTGGCTTCGAGTACCGACGGCTTTTTTGCGAATTTGTTTTGCAGCAGGTGTTCGGCCTGTTCGAGGGGCCGGTCGAAGAGCCAGCAGATGAGGCCGAGGGCAAACATGTTTTTGCACCGCAGTATGGCTTTGTTGTCGAGACCCGAGTCGGCGAGCGAGCTCTTCACCATCGAGGTGATGGCAACGGGCACGAGTTGCTGGGTGATGCCCAGTTCGGTAAAAGGATCGTCGGTCTTGAAGGCGGCTTTTTCGAGGTCGCTTTTTTCAAAAGAGTCGGTATCGAAGAGTATGACACCGTTGGCTTTGACATATTTTACGTTGGTTTTCAGGGCGGCGGGGTTCATGGCTACCAGCACGTCGGCTTTGTCGCCGGGGGTATAGACGCCTTTGCCTATGTGTACCTGGAATCCCGATACTCCGCCCAGCGTTCCTTGCGGGGCGCGTATTTCGGCGGGATAGTCGGGGAATGTCGATATTTCGTCTCCGATGGCTGCCGAAATGTTAGAAAAGAGGTTTCCGGCCAGTTGCATGCCGTCGCCCGAGTCGCCCGAGAAACGGACTACTACGTTTTCTAAATCTTTCACATGAGTTTGTTCTGACATAATGCCTTGTTTTATGTTGATTCGTGATAGTCTTTGTCTCTTTTTTATCTGTTCATTAGGTAGAAAAATGAGTAGTTTTACAAACAGATTTCTTTTGAAAGCGCAAAGGAAATAAAAATTTGTAATTAAAACAACGGTTTTTTCCGAAAATATATCATTTCGCTCTCCGTCTGTGCGGTCAGGCGGGGAGGCTTCTTTCGATGAGTTGTCGCAGACGTTCGACCGTTGTCTCTATCTCTTTACGGGTGTTGAGGGTTCCTGTGTCGAAGTGCAGGGCGGCACGAGAGTAGTAGGGGTCTCGCTGGGAGAGGGTGCTGTCGATGTAGAGGCGCAGCTCTTCGTCGTTCTTTCCCCGCAGCAGGGGGCGCGATTCCCGGCCGTTGGCCAGCCGCAGGCACAGCTCGTCGATGGAGGCTTTCAGGTAGATGCAGGTGCCGTGGGCATTCATGTAGTCGATGTTGTCGAAGAAACAGGGTGTACCCCCTCCGGCGGCAATAACGACGTTTTCAAAGTCGGCGACCTCGTGCAGGAGCGATTTCTCGATTTGTCTGAACCGTTCTTCTCCGCTTTCGGCAAAGATTTCCCGCACGGTTTTGTGGTATCGCGCTTCGATATAATGGTCGAGGTCGATGAAGTCGACTCCCAGTTCCCGCGAGAGGGCTTTGCCGAGTGTCGTCTTTCCCGACCCCATGAATCCGATAAGGAATATGCGTGCCATATAAATGGGTAATAGTCTTGCGCTCTTTCTTCTTGCTGCAAAAATAACTTATTTTACCGAGAAACTCAATAAATATGGTTACATTTGTACAAGAAAAAGCCGTGTCAAGATGAGTCAGTCAAAATATTATGTGGTGTGGGTGGGGCACTCGCCGGGTATTTATGATTCCTGGGCCGAGTGTCGCCGACAGGTGCAGAATTACCCCCAGGCCAAATACAAGGGATTTGCTTCGCAACAGGAGGCTGCCGCGGCTTTCAGGGAGGGCTATGCGGCCTATTATGCCGGGCAGCGCTCGGCGGCGAGTTGCGAGCCGAAGCTTTCGTGTCCCGACTGGGTACTCGACACGCTGGCGGTCGATGCCTCGTGCCTCGGCAATCCCGGGGTGATGGAGTACCGGGGAGTGTATGTGCGCACGGGAAAGGAGATTTTCCGTGTGGGTCCGTTTCCCGACGGTACTAACAACGTGGGGGAGTTCCTGGCTTTGGTGCATGCTCTGGCACTGCTGAAAAAACACAACAGCCCGATGACCATCTGCTCCGACAGCCGCAATGCTATTGCCTGGGTACGGGCCCGGCAGTGCAAGACCAAGTTGGCCCGCACGGGGCGGAACGATGTTATATTCGACCTCATTGCCCGGGCCGAGAAGTGGTTGCGTGAGAACGACTATACCAATAAGATTGTCAAGTGGGAGACCCGTGAGTGGGGTGAGGTGCCTGCCGATTTCGGCCGCAAGTAGTGCGCATTCCTTTTTTCGGATTCTCTCGGTGCCGAATTTCTTTTCTCTTTTCCTTCTCTTTTTTTCGCTGTGAGGGCCGGGCTGTTGCCGCGGCCGTGCAGTGCGTCAGCTCTTGTTGTGTCGGGAGGGGGGCTGTTATTGCTGTGCGTCGGCTTCGGGAGGGCAGGGAATGTGGTTTTTCCAGAACTTGAAGAGGCGCGGCTTGGTCCACCCGTGGCAGCCGAACGGCAGTTTTCCGCCGCTCATCTCGTAGAGCAGGTGGGGTTTCACGTCGAACGAGAAGCCCAGGGCCTCCTCGACCGACGGGTAGCGGAACTCTTTGGGTATGACGGCCCAGAATACATCTTCGTTATAGAGGTGGTGCCGGTGCCGGCAGAAGTGGTCGATTACCTCTTTGTATTGTGTGCAGGCCTGCTGGCATGACTTTACCCGGCGCAGCGAGAAGCCTCCGTTGCCGATGCGGCCCAGCGTGTCGAGCCGGTGTACCATGCGTTGCGGGTGAAATGCCTTTTGCAGGTGGAGCCATGCCCGGGGAATGAAATACCTGTATCGCGGGTGTTTGATCCAGGGGGCTCCCACGTAGTCGTAGCCTTTCAGGCACCAGTCGGCCAGTTCGTCGCGGAATATCCACACGTCGGGTTGGCAGATGAGGATATACTCCACATCGTCGAAGAGGTCGTAAAACTCGCGCGACATCATCATGCGGTTGTATCCGGCGATGCCGTTCTTGCGGCCCAGCCATTCGTCACTCACGGCGATGATTTCGGCCTGCGGGGCCAGTTCCCGAAGGTAGTCGACCGACATTCCCTGCGGCACGACGAAGCATACCGGGTAGTTGTGCAGAATGTCGAGAGCCTGTTTTACCGATGCCTCTTCGCAGGCGTTGAGGGGCACTTGGTATATGGGAATGACGATTTTTACGCTGGGAGTCATGTGTGTCGGTTTGAGGGTTTATTATGTAGATGCCGGGCCGGGGTGTTGCGCTGCACCGCCGGGGTGATGGTCAGGGCAGGTAGGGCTTTTCGTCGCGGTAGATGTGCAGTATTTTGGCAATGCGGTACCAGACGATGGCTTTTACGGGGTTTTCTATTTGAGCCCAGTAGGCGTATATTTCCCGAATGACCTTGGGGGTATATTCTACGCCTTTGTGCAACCTCTTTATGCGCACGAAGAAGCGGCCGTAGAGAAAATGTATGAATCCCCGCGGCGGATTGACCTGCCGGCAGATGTCTTGCATGAGATGGGCCATCTCCTTGTAGTTGTTGCCGGTGGCTATCGACTTCGACGTGGTGTTCTTGCCGTGTTGGCGGAAGTAGTCGAGCGGCTTGTCGATGTACACGGCATCGCCTTGGAGCAGAATACCTACCCAGAAGAGCCAGTCGCCCACATAGCGGTAGCGCTTGTAGGCGAAGTCGCGTGGCCGGGCCTCTTTGCGGAAGACCACCATGCTGGCGTTCATGATGTAGTTCTGATAGAACATGCGGTGGTTGATGAACGCCCGGCCGTTGAAAAGGGTGTAGGGTGTATCGCGGTTCTTGTCGCTCAGCCGGAAGGAGAGTTGCAACTTCGGCTCGCACAGGTCCCGGGTGTTCTCGTCGACAAAGAGGCAGTCGCTGAATGCGATGGTGGCCGAGGGGTGCTTTTCGAGCTGGCCTACGCACTCTTCGAGGAAGGTGGGTGCCGCCTCGTCGTCGCTCTCGGCAATCCAGATGTACTCTCCTTGTGCCAGTTCAAAACCCTTGTCCCACTGTATGAAGGTCGAACCGCTGTTTTTTTCGTTGTACACGATGTGCGATACGCGGGGGTGGTGACGGTATGTTTCGATGATGTCGCGGCTGTTGTCTGAGGAGCAGTCGTCGAGAATGATGACCTCGAAGTCGCCGTAGGTCTGGTTGAGTACCGAGTCGATGCGTCTGTTCAGGAAACGGGCGTGACAATAGTTGGGAATGATGACCGAAACTTTCATGGCAATACCGATGCTTGTGTTTTTATCGAGCCGCAAAGGTAGGACAAATTTGCAGACTTGCGGCGTGAAGTGCGAGAATGTTTTTGATTTTTCCACCGTGGGCTGTGGGTCGGTGCCCGTGCCGGGCGGGAAAATCGGCGACGGGTTATTTCCGCCAGCCAAGGGCACGGCCTAATTTTTTGTACCAGCGGTTTTTGCGGCGTTCCCGATATTTGAATATTTCGGCTCTTAACTCCTGGTTCTCCTTTTCCAGAGCCGACTTGTCTTCGATGGCGTCGAACGGCAGAGGATAGTAGGCCTGGTAAATGGCGCGGTTTTTGGCGATGAGGTAATATTGGGTGTCGGAGAGGCGTTTTACCGCTTCGGTGTTTCTCGACAGGTTTTTGATGCGGTAGTTGAAGAGTATTTCGGGTATTTGGCAGACGCGATTCTCTCCGTCGAGGAGGCGAATGAAGAAATCCCAGTCTTCGTGCCCGAAGGTCATCGCCTCGTCAAATCCGCCGATGGCCCTGGCGTCGGTTTTGCGGAAGAGGGCCGAGACAAAGATGGCGTTGACCGCCAGCAGGCTTTTGAAGTCTTTGTAGTGTACCTCCCACGGCCCGTTCTTTTCGCCGAAGAAGCGGGCGCGGCAGTAGACGACTTTGAGCGTGGGGTCGTTGTCGAGTGCGGCTTTGGCCTTTTCGAGGTAGGTGGGGGCGATGGTATCGTCGGCATCGAGCGGCAGGATATATTCGCCTTGGGCCATGTCGATGCCCCGGTTGCGGGCCCGGGCCACGCCTCCGTTTTCGAGCGAAAGGTATTTGATACGGGGCTCTCTCGCAGCATAGGCGAGAGCCACCTCTTCGGTATTGTCGGGCGATCCGTCGTTGACGACGATGGCTTCCCAGTTGCCGAAGGTCTGGGCCATGAGTGAGTCGAGGGCCTCGGGTAGATATTCAGCCTGCTTGTAGCAGGGTATGATGACACTGATTGCCGTATGGGCCATTGTATCGTTTTTTTTACGGGGTTATACCGGGTGGCGAGAGCAGGCCGGTCTGTAACCGGCTGCTGTATCGGAGTCGGCTTCGGCCGGCTCGTTTGCCTTTTTACAAAGGTATGCGATTTATTTCGGTTTTGCAAGTGTCGCGGCGTAACGTGTGTCCCGGCCGGCGGAGGTCGGGCGGGCAGGCGTTATTTCTCTTCGCCCGTTTTCCGGTGGTTGCGCGGGTGGTGGGTGAGTATCTCGCTTCGCAGCAGGGAGTTGTCGAGGTGTACGTAGATTTCGGTGGTGGTGATGCTTTCGTGGCCGAGCATCTGCTGTATGGCACGCAGGTTGGCGCCTCCTTCGAGCAGGTGGGTGGCAAAACTGTGGCGCAGGGTGTGGGGGCTGATGTTTTTCTCAATGCCGCAGGCCTCGCACCGCTCCTTGATGATGTAAAATATCATGACGCGGCTCAGCCGGCCTCCGCGCCGGTTGAGGAAGAGTATGTCTTCGTCGCCCCGCTTGGGGGTGAGGTGGCAGCGCTCTTTCAGGTAGAGTTTTATCTCGTGCAGTGCGCTTTGCGAGATGGGGACGAGCCGCTGCTTGCTGCCTTTGCCTTCGACAATGATGTACTCGTCGTCGGCATGTATCTGCGAGATGCGCAGCCCTACCAGTTCCGATACCCGCAGCCCGCAGTCGTACAGTGTCTCGATGATGGCGCGGTTGCGCTGGCTTTCGGGCAGCGACATGTCGAACGAGTTAATGAGGGCATCTATCTCCTCGACGGTGAGTATCTCGGGCAGTTTGCGCCCCAGTTTGGGCCCCTCGATGAGCTCCATCGGGTTGTGGTCGATATACTCTTCGAGGCGCAGGAAGGAGTAGAACGATTTCAGCCCCGACAGGATGCGGGCCTGCGAGCGGGGTTGTATGCCGATGTCCTGTAACTGGCAGATAAATTGGGGAATGTCGGCCTTGGCAAGTTGGTCGACCGAGGGTTGGGCCTCCGGCGAGAGGTAGCGGAAGAGCTTTTCTACATCGTGCAGATAGCCGTCGACGGTATTGTCGGAGACCCCTTTTTCCAGTTTCAGATAGCGGGCGAAAGATTTTAACAGCCCCGAATTGCTAACAATCATCGCTTTATTGTGATATAATTCGTAATCTTTTTGTACTTTTGCCGAAAATTTTGTTACAAAGGAACTGTTTCTCCTGATTAGAGGTTTTCAAGGAGACAAAGATACAAAATCTTTTGACTTATGGATATCTGGATAATTAACGGTCCCAATCTCAACTTGTTGGGAAAACGCGAGAAGGGCGTTTACGGGGAACTCTCTTTTGAGTCGTATCTGGAAACGCTTCGGGCCCGCTATCCGCAACACCGGCTGCACTACTACCAGTCGAATGTGGAGGGTGAGTTGATAAACAAAATCCACGAATGTGGGTTTTTGCCGGTAGGTATCGTTCTCAATGCGGGAGCCTACACCCACACTTCGATAGCCCTTTCCGATGCCATACGGGCCGTACCGGCGCCGGTGGTCGAGGTACACATTTCCAATATCCATGCCCGTGAGGCCTATCGGCACGTGTCGATGATTGCCGCTGCCTGTGCGGGTTCGGTGGTAGGCTTCGGGCTCGACTCTTACCGCCTGGCCGTTGAGGCGCTGATTGAAAAAGAAGCAAACAAGTAAACCTTATCCTATATATGATAACTTCAAAGCAGACTAAGATTGTCGCTACGGTTTCGGACAAGCGTTGCGATGTAGACTTCGTGCGCGCGTTGTACGAAAACGGAATGAATGTGGTGCGAATGAACTCGGCTCACCTCAATGCCGAAGGGTTTGACCGTATTATCAACAACGTGAGAGCTGTCTCCAATACGATAGCCATTCTCATGGATACCAAAGGTCCCGAGGTGAGAACGACCTTTATCGAGAACGACGGGACCATCACCTTTACGGCCGGCGATATCGTGCGCATGACCGGTAACCCCGATGCCTATACTACTCATGAGCAGATTAACGTGTCGTATGTCGATTTCACCAAAGACCTTTCGGTCGACAGTGTGGTACTCATCGACGATGGCGAGCTAGAATTCCGTGTACTCGAAAAGCACGAAGACTATCTTCTGTGTGTCGCACAGAATGCCGGCGAACTGGGTTCGCGCAAGAGTGTCAACGTGCCCGGCGTGCGCATCAACCTGCCTGCCCTCACCGAGAAAGACCGTCGCAACATTCTCTACGCCATCGAGAAAGATATCGACTTTATAGCCCACTCGTTTGTGCGCAACCGTCAGGACGTGCTGGCCATACAGGAGATACTCGATGCCCACAACAGCAAGATAAAGATTATCGCCAAAATCGAGAACCAGGAGGGTGTCGACAATATCGACGAGATACTCGAAGTTGCTTACGGCGTGATGATAGCCCGTGGCGACCTCGGTATTGAAGTGCCCCAGGAGAAGATTCCCGGCATACAGCGTCGCCTCATCAAGAAGTGTGTGCAGGCCAAGAAGCCCGTCATCGTGGCTACGCAGATGCTCCACTCGATGATAAAGAATCCCCGTCCCACCCGTGCCGAGGTAACCGATATCGCCAACGCCATCTATTACCGCACCGATGCCCTCATGCTCAGTGGCGAGACCGCCTACGGAAAATATCCCGTCGAGGCCATTGCCACCATGTCGCGCATTGCCAAGGAGGCCGAGCTCACCAAGTTGTCCGACAACGACATACAGGTCAATGTCGAAGGCGAAGTCATCGATACCACTTCGTTCCTGGCCAAGCACGCCGTAGAGTCGGCCAAGGTACTCGGCGTAAAAGCCATTGTTACCGACAGCTATACCGGCCGCACGGCCCGCAACCTGGCTGCCTATCGCGGACAGGACCCCGTCCTGGCCATCTGTTACAGCGAGCGCACGATGCGTCAACTGGCCCTTTCCTACGGTGTCATCGCCTTCTACCAGCACGAGATGTCGACCTCGCGGGAGTATCTCTTCAAAGGGCTCTCCTCGCTGATAGAGAACGGCATGATAACCCGCGACGACATCATCGCCTATATCGGTGGTGCCTTCGGCGAAGGCTCGGGAAGCTCGTTCCTCGAAATAAACAGAGCCGGTCTCGTACTCAAAGGCTACGACCGCTATATCCTGCCCAACCTCGAAGACGTGTGCTGAGATGGCCGAAGAGGATTTACAGGCATATATCCTTTCGCACATCGACGCCGAGGGCGACCTGCTGGCCCGTCTGAGTCGTGATACCCACATACACTCCCTGCGGCCCCGCATGATGTCGGGGCACTTGCAGGGGCGTATTCTCAAAATGATATGCCGCATGCAGCGGCCGCGGCGTATTCTCGAAATAGGCACCTTTACGGGATATTCCACTTTGTGTCTGGCCGAGGGTATGCCCCCCGATGCCGAGCTGCATACGGTCGAAATCGACGATGAGATAGAAGACTTCACACGGGCACATCTCTCGCAGTCGCCCGTGGCCGGCCGCATACACCTGCACATGGGCGATGCTTTCGATGTCGTGCCGCAGCTCGAAGGCCTCTTCGACCTGGTCTTTATCGATGCCGACAAGCGGCGCTACTCCGACTATTACGACATGGTCTTCGACCGGGTAACGCCCGGCGGTGTGATACTGGCCGACAATACGCTGTGGGACAACAAGGTGTGCGACGGCCATTCGCACGACACGCAGACCCGCGCCGTCATGGCCTTCAACGATAAGATAGCCGCCGACAACCGCATCGAGAAAGTGATCCTGCCCCTGCGCGACGGTCTCACCGTCATGTGGAAAAAATTCGACCCTACATTTTGATTTCTCGTCGGGAAGATGTATCTTCGACCCGAAACCTCAAATCCTGAATCATCCTATGGAAACGACCCGCCAAAACAAAATAAGCCGTCTGTTGCAGAAAGAGCTCAGCGAGATATTCCGCCAGGAAACCAGCAAGACCCACGGTGTACTCGTGTCGGTGAGCGTGGTGCGTGTAAGTCCCGATTTGAGCGTGGCAAAAGCCTACCTGAGCATATTCCCCTCGGAAAAGTCGGCCGAGATACTCCAATCGATACAGAGCAGTGCCAAGACCATACGTTATGAGCTGGCCTCGCGGGTACGCTACCAGTTGCGCAAGACCCCCGAGCTGATGTTCTTCCTCGACGACTCGCTCGACTATATCGAGAATATCGACGCCCTTCTTCAAAAATAACCTCCCCTCACGCTTATGCCTCTTGCGCTGAAAATAGCAGGGAGGTATCTCTTCTCCCGTAAATCGCACAGTGCCATCAATCTCATATCGCTGGTATCGGTGCTGGGTGTGGCCGTAACGACGATGGCCATCATCTGCACGCTGTCGGTCTACAACGGATTTCAGGACGTGGTCTTCTCGCTCTGCTCGCGTCTCGACCCGCCCGTGAAGGTAGAGCCCGTAAAGGGGAAAACCCTCGACACCCGGGCCCCCGAGATGGTGGCTCTGGAAGGGTGGCGCGATGAGGTGGCAGCGGTAGTTCCCGTCGTAGAGGAGAATGCTCTTGCCGTCTTCGGCAACCATCAGATGCCGGTCTTTCTCAAAGGGGTGGGAGAGAATTATGCCCAGGTTCATACCCGTCTCGACGAGACCCTGCTCGATGGCGAGTTCATGCTCAACGACACGGCCGGCTGTTACATAGCCTTGGGAGCCGGTGTGGCGTCGCGCCTCGAAACCGGCCCGTTCTTTTCACGTCCCATACGCATCTACTCACCCCGGCGCAACGTGCGGGTGAATATGGCAAATCCCTCCTCTTCGTTCAGGGAGAGGGAGACCTTTGCCTCGGCGGTTTTTGCTGTCAACCAGCAGGAGTACGACGAGTCGTGGGTGCTGGCTCCGCTCGCTTTGGTGCGGGAGCTTTACGACTATACAACCGAAGCCTCGGCCCTCGAACTGCGCCTGCACGACGGAGTCGATGAGGCCGCCTTTGCCGCGCGCCTGCAAGAGTATCTGGGCGATGGCTATCGTGTCTCCGACCGCTTGCAGCAGCAGGCCTCGGCCTACAACATGATGCAGATAGAGAAGTGGATTACCTTTCTCATCTTGCTTTTTATCCTCCTTATTGCCACCTTCAACGTCATCGGCTCGCTCTCGATGCTCATCATCGACAAGCAGGCCGATATACACACCCTGCACAGTCTGGGCGCCGACGACGCGCTCATTTCGCGCATCTTCTGGATTGAGGGGTGGCTCATCTCTGCCATCGGTGCCGGCGGCGGTCTGTTGCTGGGTATCGGCCTGTGCTGGGTGCAGCAGACATTCGGTCTCTTGCGCATGGGCGGTGTGCCCGGCACGTTTGTGGTCGATGCCTATCCGGTGCATTTCCTGTGGAGCGATGCCGGGGTGGTACTGCTGGCGGTGGTGGCCCTCGGTTTTGTCGCTTCCTGGATTCCGGTGCGGTATCTGCGGCGGCGATGGCTGTCGCGCGCCGACGAAGTCGTTTCTGCCGATTGACAGGGAATTTATGGGAAACAAATATTGAGAAATAAAATTATACACTAAAAGCAACTGATTATGAAAAAATGGTTCTGGGCACTCTGTTTGCCATTGATGATGTTCTCTTGCGATTTCTTTTCAGACGGAGAAGACGATGATGATGGTCTTATCATAGATCCGCCTTTGGATTTTTCTTTTGTCTATGACCTTCAAGCGATAGCGGGTGATACCCTCACGCTGACCACCTACACGCGGCTGGTCGACCCGAAGATTTATCTCGACGATATGCTGATGAACGATGTTACCGTGGTAGACCGTCTCCCGGCCGGTAACGGAGATGGAAATGTGCCGGTTGTCAGCCCCAGCGGGGCGTATTATATAAAGGTGAAGTTGTCTGATTCGTTGAAGGGTCAGTATGAACTGAGAATCGAAGCCTCACGTGCCGACGCGCCCGATGCAGGAGAACTGAATCTCTTGCTCGGATATGTGGGTATTTATGAGATGCAGGCCGACGACTTGGGTGAGTTCCACATGGGGCAACCGGCGTGGGTCGACCTCTCCGATGCCCAAGCTCTGATCGAAATGGTCGAGCCTCACCCCGAAAAGAAGATTCGTAGCGGTGCGAAATTTACGGCACACGGTACGCTCGACACTCTCATGTGCTTCGATGCTCAGCAGCAGCGTCTGCCGAAGGCTCGTCTTTACGCATTTCATAAAATCTCGGCTCGCTATGTCTATGCCACTCTCACCTATGTGTCGAATGTCGATACGATATATTCCGAGATGAACGATTATATCGCCTATCGCGAGCCGTCTGAGGTAACCCGACCGGTTATCCTACTGCCCGAGAATGGCCTTGTCTTGTCGTTGGAAGATGCGGCCGGAGCCTATCCGTCGGCCTTCTACAACATGTACCGGGTGCAGTTCCGTTGCGAGTCCGACGATGAATTCTATTTCATGCCCGAATATGAGTGGAGCCCCTCGGTGACCGATGCTCCCATTTACCGTCTGCGGGTCGACCGGGACCTTCTCTCCATGATTTCCCTGCCGATGGAGGCCGAAGAGTTTGACTGGCAGTCGCGTCGGGTGGTGGAGGTAGAACAGGTCTATGACGGAGGTGTGGGAGCGGCCAACACGGCTTCGTTCTCGTGGCAGGTCTACGACGGAAAGATTGTCCTGAACGAGTCGACGCTTCTCGACGGTGAGGCAGTGTGCACGATTCAGCCCAACAGCGGTACCCCGTCGTCGGGTTTCGCCGGTACGCCGTCGGTGTTCGTTTCGCCGCAAGGAGCCCTTTGCACGTTGCGCCGTACGTCCAAGGGGTATTACCAGACCGAGAAGTTGGGCTCTTCGAGCGGTTCTTATCGCTGGTACACCCATCACCAGTATTTCGATTTTGAGCCGGGCAGCTTTATCGTCGTTACCCGCACGACCGACAATGTGTATATTTCTGCTTCCAATCGCTATTACAGTTGGACGGCCGACGGCAACGTGGTGTCGACCGACTGTCAAGCCTATGACGAAAGTTTCATTGTGGCCAAGAACTACTATCCCTATGCCGACAGCTATCTGTATTCGACGGCAACGGAGGGGCTTTTCCGCACCCGTCTTGATGACCGCAGTGAGCGGAGCCTGGTATTGCCGGCTTCCGAAGGAGAGATTGCCCAGGTAGAGATGTCGGGCGAACGCGCTCTGATTATTACCCGCGATGGTGCCTTCTTCCTGAACGACGGGCAGGATACGCATGCTATCGAGCCTGAGGGAGGCTGGGGCCTCTCGGGCTACGGTGTGCTGGTTCGGTAATTGTCTTGCGGAAGAGCATGAAACCCAAAGAAGGGGGTCGCCTCGACAGAGGCGACCCCCTTCTTTGGTGTGGAGTAAGCGATGGGATTCCGCACTTCTGTGATGTGTCTGCCGGCTTTCCCGTCTCGCCTTGTCTCGACAAGCTCTCTCGTGACGCGAAGGAAGCGTGGCGGGGTGACATTGTGTTCACAGGCGAGTCTTGTTCTGTCCCGGTTGGGGCGGAGACATTGGCAGAAAAAATATGGCCCCGGATACTCTCCGGGGCCATATTTTTTTTTCTCTCTCTCTCTCTTTGAAGTGGTTTTTTCGAAAAGAGAACGCCGGGCTTTTATGGGGTTGGCGTGGATATTGTTCCTATCGTGTAGCGATGGCCGCCGATGATGTTTTCGTTGTCGGCGGGAGGTTTCTTTCTTGCCGGCTTCCTTTCCTTTATGACGGAGCCGGCCTGTCACAAGAGGGCGGCGAGGCTATTTCATTTCGGCCGCGATGGCGGCGGCGATGGCCTGCATCTCTTCGGGAGCCAGTGCCAGTTTGGGGTTGGAGATAATCATGTCGCTCTCTTTGTTGATGGGTATGAGGTGTATGTGGGTGTGCGGCACTTCGAGACCCATCACGGCCACGCCGACGCGTTGGCAGGGAATTGCCTTTTCGATGGCGTGGGCCACTTTCTTGGCAAAGAGTTGCAGCGAGACGTAGGCTTCGTCGTCCATGGCGAAGAGATAGTCGCCCTCGGCTTTGGGAATGACCAGGGTGTGGCCTTTGGCGAGGGGGTTGATGTCGAGGAAGGCGAAGTTTCTTTCGTCTTCGGCTATTTTGTAGCAGGGTATTTCTCCGGCTACGATGCGGCTGAACAGGGTAGGCATATCACAATCGTTTTTTAATAAGAGGTACGGCGTGCTTTTCCATAAAAGCGGTCGCGCCTTAGATAGAAATGTTTACAATCTCGAAGGTCATCGTTCCCGAGGGCACCTTGATTTCGACGATGTCGCCGATTTGTTTGCCCAGCAGGCCTTGGGCGATAGGAGTACTCGATGCGATTTTTCCCTCTTTGAGGTTGGCTTCGCTTTCGGTGACGATGGTGTATTCCATGGTCATGTTGTTTTTGGTGTTCCGTATTTTTACGCGGTTCAGAATCTGTACCGTGTGGGTATTCAACTTCGAGTCGTCGATGATACGGGCGTTGGCCACTTTGTCTTTCAGCTGCGAAATTTTCATTTCGAGCAGGCCTTGTGCCTCCTTGGCAGCGTCGTATTCGGCGTTTTCCGACAGGTCGCCTTTATCGCGGGCTTCGGCGATTTGACGCGAGATTTCGGGACGTTTTACCGATTCGAGATAGTTAATCTCTTCCATCATTTTTTTATAACCTTCTTCGGTCATGTACACGATAGCCATAAGAAATTTCTCCTATACTTTGATTTTGGGCATTATTGTTGAGTTTGTATGCGATAGGGGATAACAAAAAAGAATCCCGGTTGTGTACAACCGGAACTCTCCGTTTTCCTATCAATATGTGGCGAAGATAAATCCTTTTTTTTGATATTCCAAATAAAAAGGATAAAATCGAACGCAATTATTTTTGTCTGAGCAACTTTTCTATGGCCTGCGGCAGGTCCGAAAGTTTCGCTACACGTTGTTGCAAGACGCTCTCGCGGTCGATGAGGAAGGCCGTGGGGAGCGATTGCACGTTGTAGGAGAGGACGGCCCGGGAGCGGGTCGTGTCGGCATCGCGCACGCATATCCACGGCAGGTTGTCGGCCGATACCTGCCAGAGGTTTTCGTTGGGGTCGATGGACACCTGGTAGATTTCAAAACCTTGGCGGTGGTATTTCTTGTGGAGCTGGGCCAGGGCGCGGTTGTAGTCGGGCGAATATTTGCCCTGGTAGGCCGAGAAGTCGAGCAGCACGACTTTGCCTTTGAGGTCGCTCAGCCGGCGTATCTTCCCATACAGGTCGGGCAGGGCGATGTCGATGAGCGACACTTCGTTGGCGACGGGTATCTGCGGTTCTTTGTCGGCTTCCTGCCGGGCGTCGCGTTCGTTCTGTAAAATAGCCAGGGCGAGGCGGTAGAGGTGCTGGGTGCGCGGCGACTCGGGCATGAACGTGTTGTAGGCGTTGGCTACGGTCAATATGTAGCGGTAGTCTTCGCGCTTGGTACGGTCGAAGATGTCGAGCCCGTTGACCTGCTGGAAGATGGCGAAATAGGCGGCCGGTGATGCCGGGGCGTCGGTGATGTAGGGAATGACGCTCTCCTTGTAGCGGCGCACCTCGTCTTGGAGGCCTTCGAGAATCCGTCGCTGTTGGTCGGTCGAGGTGATGCGTTGCCGCGATGCTTTCTCGATGGCACCTTTCAGCGCATTTCCGGCGGCGGCGATGTGGCGTATCTTCTCGCTCTCGTTCGAACCCGACACCCGATAGTCGGCAGCGATGGGCAGCCCGGGTATCTCTACGGTTATCGTCTCGGTCGAGTCGACCGCCAGGTGGATATAGGAGTTGTCGAGTCGCAGCCGGTAAAACTCGGGATAGGGAGTGCGGGGTGCGGCAAACGAGAATGTGCCGTCGGCAGAGAGCCGGGCCGAGTCGAGCAGTTCCGTGCCGGTAAGCTGCACGGCTTCGAAGTAGAGGGTCTTGCCCTCGCTGCCCGCAATGTGTCCCTTGATGTGAAATTCGTCGCGGTGGCAACTGCTGACCAGAAGGGCCGGCAGGAGTATGAGAAATAATTTCTTGATCATGGTTGAGGCGATTGTTTTTCAGCACAAAGGTATGCAATTTATGCCGAATATCCTACACGCGAGGCGCTTTCCTTCGGGGCGTGTCGCGGCAGAAATGACAGCCGAAACCGTCCGATACGGAGGTGCCGGGGGGTATCGGTGGCAAAATGTGATGCCAATCGGCTTGTTTTTAATGAGATTTTCATATCAATAACGCAATCGGCCGATAAATTTTGCTTATCTTTGCCTGATTTTTAGAAGTTAGAAGAATTGTAAAATGAAAATTGTAAAGAAAACAATTGATTTGGGCGATGGAAGAACCATCACCATCGAAACCGGAAAGTTGGCCAAGCAGGCCGACGGCGCCGTAGAGGTGCGCATGGGCAACACCATGTTGCTGGCCACCGTCGTATCGGCCAAAGAGGCCGGCGAGGGCGTCGATTTCATGCCTTTGCAGGTAGAGTACAAAGAAAGATATTCGGCCATCGGCCGTTTCCCCGGCGGATTCACCCGTCGCGAAGGACGTGCTTCGGATTATGAAATCCTCACGGCCCGTCTCGTCGACCGTGCGTTGCGCCCCCTGTTCCCCGACAACTATCACGCCGATACGTTTGTCAATGTAATGCTTTTCTCTTCCGACGGAAAAGACATGCCCGATGCTTTGGCCGGACTGGCTGCTTCGGCTGCGCTTGCCGTTTCGGACATTCCTTTCAACGGCCCCATCTCCGAAGTGCGGGTGGCCCGCATCGACGGACAGTTCAAGGTCAACCCCACGTTTGAGGAGCTCGAACGTGCCGACATGGACATCATGGTGGGTGCTACCTACGAAAATATTATGATGGTCGAGGGTGAGATGAACGAAGTCTCCGAAGCCGACCTGCTCGCCGCCATGAAATTTGCCCACGATGCCATCAAGGTACAGTGCAAGGCACAGATGGAGCTGGCCGAGGAGGTAGGTTCGACCGTAAAACGCGAATACTGCCACGAAGTCAACGACGAAGAGTTGCGTAAGGACGTGTGGGCCAAATGCTACGACGAGGCTTATGCCATTGCCCGTTCGGGAAACACCAACAAGCACGCCCGCGGCGAGGCTTTCGATGCCATCGTAGACAAATACCTGGCTGGCATGGAGCCCGAAGAGGCCGAAGCCAAGAAAGACCTGGTAAAACGCTACTATCACGACGTAGAGAAAGAGGCCATGCGCCGCTGTATTCTCGATGAAGGTAAGCGTCTCGACGGCCGTACCACGACGCAGATACGTCCCATCTGGTGCGAAGTCGACTATCTGCCCGGTCCTCACGGCTCGTCGATTTTCACCCGTGGAGAGACCCAGTCGCTCTCGACCGTAACCCTCGGTACCAAACTCGATGAGAAGATTGTCGATGACGTTCTCGACCAGAGCCGCGACCGTTTCCTCCTCCACTACAACTTTCCCCCCTTCTCGACCGGTGAGGCCAAAGCCAGCCGCGGCGTAGGCCGTCGCGAGATAGGCCACGGCAACCTGGCCAACCGCGCCCTCAAACGCATGATTCCCGATGACTATCCCTACGTCGTGCGCATCGTGTCGGATATTCTCGAATCGAACGGTTCGTCGTCGATGGCCACCGTATGTGCCGGAACCTTGGCCCTCATGGATGCCGGTGTGAAAATCAAGAAACCGGTGTCGGGTATCGCCATGGGATTGATTACCGACAAGGATAATGTGAAATATGCCGTTCTCTCCGATATCCTCGGCGACGAAGACCACCTCGGCGACATGGACTTCAAGGTGACGGGTACCCGCGACGGTATCACCGCCACGCAGATGGACATCAAGGTCGACGGCCTCTCTTACGAGGTACTCGAAAAGGCCCTCAACCAAGCCAAGGAGGGACGTATGTACATTCTCGACAAACTGCTCGAAACCATACCCGAACCGCGTGCCGAATTCAAACCTCATGTTCCCCGCATCGAAGTTCTCGAAATTCCCAAGGACATGATTGGTGCCGTGATAGGCCCGGGCGGTAAGATTATCCAAGGTATTCAGGAAGAGACGGGTGCCATCGTTACCATCGACGAAATCGACGGCGTGGGCCGTGTCGAAATCGCGGCTCCCGGCCGCGATGCCATCAATGCCGCATTGGCCCGCATCAAAGGTATCGTAGCCATTCCCGAAGTGGGAGAGGTCTATACCGGTACGGTGAAGTCGATATTGCCCTTCGGTGCCTTTGTTGAGTTCATGCCCGGCAAGGACGGCCTGCTCCACATCTCCGAAATCTGCTGGAAACGTCTCGAAACGATGGAAGAGTCGGGTCTGAAAGAAGGCGACGAGGTGACTGTGAAACTCATCGAAATCGACCCAAAGACCGGTAAGTTCCGTCTCTCGATGAAAGAGTTGCAACCCCGTCCCGAAGGAATGCCCGAGCGTCGCGAAGGCAACGGCGGCGGAGCCGGTAACCACAACCACCGTCCGCGTCGCGAGAAGCGAGACTAAAAAATAGGTATCAGCACTGTATAAAACCCACAGCGGGGCGGCTCATCGGAGCCGCCCCGCTTTTTTTGTCGTAGGGGGAACCTGAGGGCGAAAGCGTGGTAATGGAGAGCCCCGTTGCTGTTGGGTGCCAACCGGGGCAACGGAGAGAGAAAGGCCGCGCCCTATTTCATGAGCCGGCGGGCAAGCAGCCGGTGCCCTATGCGGCAGTAGATACACTTGTGCGGCTCACAGTAGGCCGAGTAGAGTTGCAGGGCTGCCTGGCTGTCGAGGGCCGACTCTACGGCGATGCCTGCCGCCGCTACCCGGCGCACGATGTGATTGTCTTCGGCCGGGAGCTCTTCGAGCAGCCGCATGGCACGGTCGGCATACGAGGCATTGCCCGAGCGCACCGCGTAGGCATAGAGCAGCGGCGCCACGCAGTTGATGATGAGCAGCCGCACGGCACCCCGTCCCAGTGTCTTGGTGCGGGGTGGAGACTCCACGCCGAAAGAGTAGTGCGTGTCCCAATAGCCTTCGAGGTGAATGTCGAAGAGCGACTGTATGGTTTTCTCGCCGTCACATTCGAGCAGGCGGGCAAAGAGGTTGAACCCCCGGTGAATGAACTGTGCCAGCAGGGCGATGCGCTGGTGGGGAAGGTTGGCCGGGCGCAGGCGCATGAATTTCCAGGCTGCCAGGTCGATGGGAGTGAGCGAAAATTTGTGGCGCAGGAAGTCATACTCCCGGCTCAGGCGCGAGGCATAGGGGTCGGCCGCCCCCTTTTCACGGTCGAGCAGCCCGGCCTGTCCGAAGAGGAAAGCCTCCACTTGCAGCAGCGAGTCGGCATGCTTTTGCAGGAAGAGCAGCGGCAGGCTGCGAGCCAGTCGCTCGAAGGCGTCGCCGTTCACCCCGAAGCCCATGCTCCGGGCCAGCGTGATGTAGCACACCTCTTCCCAGTTGCCCTGGTGCTGCGCGAGCATGTCGTCGATGCGGCTGCTCTTCTGTTGCAGCCGTTCGAGAGCGAGAGCCGTGAGCCAGTCGGTGAGGAGGAGCGGCGGAAGTTCGTGTATCCGTTCGCGGCAGGGAAGCGAGTCGCTCTGTGAGGTGAGAAAGGCATAGTCGTCCTGCAACGCCGGCGGAATGGGCACGACCCATTGCGGCACCGCTTCGCCGTTGGAGCGGAATACCTCGGTATTGGCTTCGGCCACGACGTGCAGCACCACCGAGTCGTAGGCTTTGTCGCCGGAATGTCCGTGCGCCGTCCAGTCGCTTGCCCGCAGGTGCATCTCCACGTTGCCGGCCCACAGCCGGTCGCCGATGCGCACCTTGGCGTTGAAAAAGTCGGGCCCGGCATTGGGGTTGCGCTGTCCCGGGTCGACGACCTCGATGGCTTCGCCCCGGGTGGTCAGTGCCGGCACATGACCCAGCAGCCGCTGTTCCCACATGTAGTAGAGGAGTTTTTCCATGGCTGTTTTATCTGGTAACACCCCTGTTTGGGTGATTTTTTCTTTTATACCGAACAGGTGGCTGCCTGCGGTTTTTCGGGATACAGGATTCGGTTCGGCATGGCCAAAAGTGTAAAACTTTGTTTTCCTTTTGTCTTTGCGCTCACCTTTCGCTATATTTTCAGAATATAGGATGCGGTTCGGCATAGCCAAAAGGATCGGAAGAGCGTCGTGTAGGGAAAGAGTGTAGATCTCGGTGGTCGCCGTCTCATTAAAAAAAAAAATTC